>CAYGJD010000008.1:0-79177 GCA_964350315.1 uncultured bacterium | reverse complement strand
AAAGTGTGTCTGTCCAAGAGAAAGAGACGCAAGAAGTTTTAGCTCAAAGTGTGTCCGTCCAAGAGGACATTTTTCAGGAAAGTCCGGCCCAAGAAGAGACTGTGTTGGCTGTTGCTGGCGATGAGGAGGCCCCGCGAGAGGGTTCTATTTCAACAGAGTCTTTAGTGGAAAAAGTCAAACCTTCAGAAATTGTAAAACAAGATACAATTATGCATTTTGCTCAAGTTGAGCTGGGTGGCATTTTGAAAAAAAATATTTAGTCTTTAAACCATTACCTATTTGTGTTATACTTCTCCATACTTATGGAGGATATATATGGGTTCAGGATATTCAAAAGCAAAGAAGCAGAGAAAGCAATTTGAAGAGCAATTTGCCAAAATGCAAGAGGAAATGTCTACTGCAGAGTATACAGGAAGTGCCGGAGGCGGCCTTGTCAAAGTAGTTTTATCAGGTGATAAAAATTTGAAATCTCTGAAAATTGACCGTGAATGTGTCGATCCTGAAGATGTCGAAGGTCTAGAGGACTTGGTTTTTGCTGCTTTTACAGATGCGGCAAGTAAGCTTGAAGAAAAATCTCCTATTAATGGAATGGATCCGCTAGCTTTTATGTAAGATAGGCGAAATTCTTAGAATAGAAGACCCTTTTTGGAGGGTCTTACATCTTGAAATATTCCTCTTCGACTTGCGCTAGCATCTCTTCAACGTGTTTGTCTAAGCGATCAATACCGGCTTCAATATTCCCTTCATGGGGAGAGTAGATTTGACCATAAATTTTCAGTTTGGCCTCAGTCCCTGAGGGCCTGATAATAAAACGACTTTTATCTTTTAGTTTATAAACGAGTACGTTTGATTTAGGAAGTGCGAGTTTGCTCTCTTCGTTTGTCTTCATATTGATTGATTTTTGTTGTTGGTAATCATCAATTGATTCAACTTCTAGTCCAATGAATTTTTTTGGAATCTCCATTCGGATCTTTCCCATTAATTTAAGCATTGGTTCCATTCCATTCTTTGATTCTATGACGCGTTGACTTTCTCGGAATATACCATAAGTTTCGTAAATCGAATAAAGTTGATCGAGTAGGGTCTTTTTTTTCATTTTAAGTTCAAGCGCTACTTCTGCTGTCATAAGTGCTGCAATTGTTGCATCTTTGTCGCGCGAGTGAGTTCCGTGTAGATAGCCAAGAGATTCTTCCATGCCGAATAGAAAATCATACCCATCTTTGCTTTGTTCCCATTCATGAATTTTCTCACCGATATACTTAAACCCGGTAAGGACTTCAAAACAAGTGCCGTTGTGTCTTTCCGTCATTTCTCTAATGAGAGGCGTTGAAACGATTGTTGTGACTGTTGCCCAGCGACCAGTGGGTTTAAGGTGGTATATAAGATTGTGAAGCATGATTGAACCAAGTTCATTGCCTGAGAGGCGTCTTGGTTTGCCTCTGTGGAGTAATGAGCAAGAAAGTCTGTCTGAGTCAGGGTCCGAAACAATAAGAATGTCCCCATTTTTGTTTTTAAGATCGCGCCAGCCAAGTTCCAATGCAGCATCTGTTTCAGGGTTTGGGTAAGGTGTTGTAGGAAAGGAGCCGTCGGGGGCTCGTTGCTCTTCTACTATCTGTAGCGATGTAAATCCTGCGCGATTAAGAGCCTCCGGAATCATTGTTTCTCCAGCTCCATTGAGAGGAGAATAAATGATATTTAATTTTTCGCCTTCTTTAAGGTCGCGGTCTGGAAAAAGGGAAAGGTCTAAAAGTGCTTTGTAATAAGCCTCTTCTGCATTTTTATCGATCATTGTGATGAGCGTTGAGTCAAAAGAAGCCATCTTCACATCTTCGATTTTTTTGATTTTTTCAATTTCTTGGATAATACGAGTGTCGTGAGGAGCAACTACTTGAGCGCCATCATCCCAGTAAACTTTGTATCCATTGTATTCTTTTGGATTGTGTGATGCTGTGATGTTTATTCCTGCGGCAGCTTTGTAGTGCCGAACGCAAAAAGAGCAAAAAGGAGTTGGTCGAAGGTCTATAACAAGATGAACGGGAATGTGATTTCCTGCAAGTACTCGAGCTGTTTCTTCTGCAAAGTCTCTTGAATGGATACGGCAATCGTGGCAGACAACAACTCCCTGCATCCAAACTTCTTTTGGGAAAGTCTTAATGTAGTTAGCAAGTCCTTGAGTGACAATCTGAATCGTATATTTATTCATTCTTCCCGGTCCAGGGCCCATTTTTGCACGAAGGCCGCCGGTGCCGAAAACAAGGTTTGTAGAAAAGGCATCATTAGCTTCTTTAGGATTTTCTTTGACCAATTGCTTGATTTCCTCTCTTGTTTCTTTGTCGTATGGATCTTTAAGCCAGTTCTTTATGCATTCTTCTGCGGTTTTGCTTATCGTTTCTTTGTCCATTTGACGCTCCTTCTACTACTTATATTAACTATGTATCTAGTAGGGGAAGGAAAATTTCAATAGAAAATTTAGTCGCCTTCTCGAAGTTTTTCAAGAATGGTTTCAAGAGGGATAATCTGAGCATCCTCAGCGTTAACTCCTTCACATTCGAGCTCCAAGTAATCCCAGTTTTTCTTTGAAGAAACATTTTTTCCCCAGAAAGGGTATGTCCGACATTGTGTAGGTCTGCCTTCGTAGACAGAGCATTGTTTGTCCTTGAGAAAGACGCAATCATAGGAAACCGATCGCTCTTTTAGAGAATATTGATTGCCTACTTGTCGGCAATGATTTTTTAGAAGTTCGTTTTCTGTGCTGTTCAGGTGTTCGCTCAGTCGTTTTATGTCAGCATCGGTTAACCAAACGTAACCTGGAGCCCCACCGCAACACTTTCCGCATCCTGTGCACTTAAATTTCAATCCATCTTTAAACCATGGATCACCGTTTGATGGTTTGTTGCTCATCCACTTCCTTGTCTTCGCGGTAGATAGTAGTTACAAATTCGTCCTCACAAAATTCTGTTTGAGAGTAGGAACCTACTTTTTTAAGAGAAATCGAGCCTGAATCAACAATAAGATGTGTCTCATTTTCCTCAATCCTTGGCACATGTCTGTGGCCATGTAGGTAGAGTTTAATGCGAGGATCGTTTTTGATTAACGCCTCTAATCGATCCCCTTCGATCATGTGACCTTTTGGTGGTCTAAAAGAGTCATAGGGAAAGTGAGAAGCAAGGATAATAGAGCCGTCAGCAGGAATTTCTTTGAGTAATGCTTTGAAATTCTTTTCAATTTCTGGAGAGAAGTAGCCGTTGGCATTGATTCTTGGGTTGTATTTAGTTGCATCAATCAAAAGAAGGTGGACATTGTGAGGTAGTTTGTATGCAGAAACAGAGTGCTCTTTAAGGTTCATAGAGTAATCACCGTAAAAATCAATGAACTCATCTAAGTATTTGTAGAATGTCTTCTCTTGAAATGTTTTTTTTGTGTAGACGTCATGATTCCCGGGGAAGGTATAGATGGTGAATCCAGAGTCTTTTAAATATTTGATCATGGAAAGTGCTTTTTCAAACTCTTTTTTTGTCGCCATGCAAGTAAAATCACCAGAGATAAGAAGAGAAGAGACACCTTCACTACGTAGTTTTTCAGCTAATTTAAATATTTTATTTGAATCGAAGTGTCTTCTTCGCGAAAAAAGGTAGTTGAAATTAGCAAAAAATCGCCCATTAAAGAATTGAAGGGGCGAGGTATATAATTGAAAAAAATGGATGTCAGAAACATGTGCGAGTTTAAATTTCATATCTCACATTATAATCCGTCCTAAGAAAAATGAGAAGACGTTTTAAGAAAATAAATCATTAAAGCAAATTGCTTGTAATAACGATTTTTTAATCTTTCCAATTCAATTTAATTTTTCGCTTCTACGTCTATCCAAGCATATGTGCTGCTATGAAGATTTGATGGAACATAGAATTGTTCAAATGCTCTTTGAAAATCAGGATCATCAAGCGTGATCATTTCTTTTCCATTGTAGAGGTCACTTTGAGAAGGAGGGATAAATACTCCGAGTTCTCTCATTTGTACTTCAAGGATAGGATCGTTAAATGTAAATTTTCCATCTTCGATTTCAACTACAACAAATTTGTTTGTTTTGTTAATAAGTTGTTTCTTCATTTTTTCTTCTCCGTGAATGCCGGCTCCAAGAACACTTGCGCCTAATATACAGGCAAGGGTTGCTATGATGATTTTGTTGGTTTTCTTTTTCATAATGCTTTCCTTGTTATACAACAAATGCAAGTTGTTGTGGTGTTTCTTCAAAAGAGAGTTGTGTCATTTTATATTCAATCTCTTTAATTGTGAGGTTTTCTTTTGCAAATGATTGTAGAGCCAAGATGCGATTTTTCATAGCAGATTGAGCTGCATCTGAATATTTCAATGACTGCATCCTTTCAATGATTTGATTTATATCGATATTTTCGATTAAAGAAAGAGCTCTGTCTGAAAGAGTCATTTTTGAATTGTCAAAATAGTTAAGTGCGCTCCCATAATAAGCCTCTTCTTTAGGGAAAGAGAAGCTAGAGTCAATCTTAACTAGCCCAAAAATTTTATTCCCATTATCGTCTAGGCCTTTCACGGTTGCTAAAATATTCCCTAAATGACCATCGAGCTCACTGCTTAACCACATCAATAGATTGAGATTTTCAAAATCTTCTTGATCAATGTATTTAGAAAATTCAGCAGCCGAGCACCCTTCGACAAGAAAGTCTTGCC
Source organism: uncultured bacterium (assembly GCA_964350315.1). Lineage (GTDB taxonomy): Bacteria > Chlamydiota > Chlamydiia > Chlamydiales > 2-12-FULL-49-11 > JAJZEO01. The sequence continues at coordinate 74,473 of CAYGJD010000008.1, read as the reverse complement.
ACACTTCAATAACGGGTTTGCTGTTTTTAACATATTTTTGGACTGTACAAAGTTTTGCATTGTCAGGTCCTGCTCCAAGATTGATTGCTTTTTGTTTGATCTCATCTGTCTCATTGGCAAATGCATCGTAAAATGCGTCATTTTCAACAACCATCATAGCAGTTTGTGGAACATTTCCTTCTATTCCAAGAATGCAGGCTAAGTCATACATCATTAGGTCATTTATTGGTGCCATGTATGTAGGGATTATTTCTGTTTCAAGGGATTCGAAAATAGATTTAGTTCCTTTGAAACCTTTTCTGTTGTTGTATGCGCCAATCTCTTCATCAACAGGCTTCACGACATATTCTTTTGCTCCATCGATTTCTCCATAGTAGGAGCCGCCGCAACCGGCATTGTTTGCAACAAGGGAAATTACTTTGCTTGTTGATTCAAACTCATTAATGATTTCATGTTTTCCATCTAGTCTCGCTGCTTCAATAATAGGGGAAACCTCTTCTTTGAATTCGATCATTTCAAAGTGCAGTTGAGCATAACGAGCAATTTTCTCGTCAGTTGTTGAAAAGTGGTCATGAGGCATGAAGTCAAATGTTCCATCGAAATAACCCAAATAGAGTTCAATAAAAAATACTAAAGCTTCTATCATGTCCTTTTTTATCTCTTTAATCAAGTGTGGCGGTAAGGTGCTTAAATTATTCGCTATCCGAGAGAAATCGCTCTGAATGAGTCCATTTGCAAGTGAAAAGAATTTTTGTTGACTTTTTTGGAAATCATCAAACTCTTGTGTATCAAGCTCTAATATATCTTTAAGGTCTGCAGTCTTGTTGTTTTTAAGAATTTCCATTAATTCAATTAATTCTTTAATTTCACCAAAAGTAGAGAAATTTGTATTGTCTGTCCAAGAGCAGGAGTCTGAAGTTTGGGTCTGTGCGTTGGTATCAAGGTGCTCCTCTAGAAGTTCCCATATAATTGAGGGGACAAGCAAATCCATGTTATGTTTTTTGATTTCTGATGGGTGCTCTTTGAGCTGTTCGAAGTGATTTATAAGTCTTTGGCGAACAGTGTCATGCATGGTGGTCTCCTAGGGGGCTTATTATTTATGAAAATCATAATTAAACGACATAAATAACTCAATTAAAGACATTTTATTAAAATCGTTGAATTTAATTAAGTTAACTATGATTGTATAGTTGAAGTTAAGTTGTAATAAGGAAATTTTTATGAAAAATTCGCCGCATCGTCATAAGCATCAAGTAAATAAAGCTGTAAGGGAGGCAAAGAAGACTCATCCTCTTCCACAAAAACCATCGCCAAACGTAGAAATGGCTAAAATAGTTCAAAAACGGAATGAGAAAATGGGAGATAACGACCATTTAAATGAAATAAATCAAAAAGCAAGCTTTGAAATTCTAAAGTTGTTTAAACAGCACCTAGAAAGAGCGCCTAAGAAATCCAAGCCAAAACATTCAAAGAGAACGACAACAGGAACGATCGAATCAGATGGACCTTTTCCAAATATTCGAAATCATAAAGCGCCTAAAACTCAGAAGGATATTCAACCGAGTTTAGAGAAAGGGCATGCAATCTCGCGCAAGGTTAGAAAAAATCAAAGTAATAGAAAAGCAGCATGATAACGACTGTTATTAACTATTGTACTAACGATTACCGATTTCTTTCGTTTGCTGTTGAGGAGGCTAAAAAGTTTTCTCAAAAAGTAATCGTTGTTTGCGCAGATCATTTTTTTGATGGAAGTATTGAGGATCAAAATTTACTGAGTCACTCTTACTTAAATCATCCTGATGTTGAATTTGTTGAATATGCATTTGATGAAAACAATCCTTATGGCCTTTATCCTAGAAGACGGGATGAAGATTTAGCGGGTGTTCAATATTGGCATAGTACCTCACGATATATTGGATATCATTACCTTCCAGATGATTGTGAGTATGTCCTTTTTCTTGACGCAGATGAAATTGCAGATGGAGAAAGAATGAAAAATTGGGTGCATACGAAAGAATATCAAAAATATGATGCGATTAGATTCGTTTCTTATTTTTACTTCAAAAGTGCAGAACAAAGAGCAAAAAAAATGACAAGATGCGGGCTTATGCTTAGAAAGTCTGCCATCCTGCCTGAGACTCTTCTTGATGTTCATGAAAGAAGAGGAACTTTTTTATCCATGAAGGGTGATCGTATTGAAGATGTACGCGCTGAAGATGGATCTGCTTTATTTCATCACTTCAGTTGGGTAAAGAATAAAAAAGAAGCGATGAGAAAAGTTGAGACTTGGGGTCATAAAAATGACCGTCTATGGGTTGATGATATTGAGAGAGAGTTTTCAAATAATGAAACTCAAGAGTCGATATATCATTTAGACTATCATGTTGTAGAGCCCTACTGCAATCCACTATCTGTAAGAATTCCAACAGAAAAAATTTCTGGATCTTTCAAAAATGTTTCAAAAGCAGTACCTGAAACAATTTTTTCTAGATCAGTTAAATGTATATGCGATCTTTAGAAACAAGTTCTTTAAAAGCTTTGACAACGCGGTTGGGCATAACAAAGCGTTCAAATGCTTTTGGGATGAGTTTTGGCCTTGCGATAAATGCAGAGCGGTACCAACCAGGTCTTCTTATGTTGAGAGGCTTTTTGTTGCCTGAAACGACAAGGGTAGGAACTTGTAAATTTGATGCAAGGTGACATAAGTCGCATTCTGGTGCAATGAAGTATCCCGATTCGAATATAAGAGCAGCTCCATGACAAAGATCGTCTGATTCAATTACCAATGGATCAAACCCACATTTTTGGACTTCAATTGCAATTTTATCGTATTTTTTTCTTACCCACTGTGAAGGAAGGATTGCTACACGTCTTTTGTATTTTCGATGTAATAAGTGTCTAGGTGCAAGAAGTCCATTGTTTTTTGAATGTTCACACGTCTGTAATATTGAAGCAATGGCAAGGGCAATGTTTTCTACCATGGGGAGGTGTTTATTAAAAACCCGATCAAAAGTTGTGAGTGGTAGATTTGAGTATTTTGAATAACTTGGGTAAAAGACTGAAAGGTGAGGGGGATTTTCTAATGAACTCAAGATTCGAATCACTTCTTTGATGTAGGGCGAGGAATCAAATTGGATAATAATTAAATCAAATCCAGAAAAAGATTTTTCAACATCTTCTAAGTTGGGACAAAAACTAAATTGATGGCCATCAAACCAAGATTGCAGGTCTTGTAAGCGTGAGTGAAAGGTGACAACATCAGCACCTTCAATAAAAAGGCGGTGTGATGCAACCATCATCATTAAGCCATCTGAGAGCCTATTGGAACAGATGACGCCAACACGGTTTAATTGGATAGCTACACCTTCGTTGAATTTCAAAACGGCTCGCAATCGGTTAAGATGAAAAAAATGTACACGATTTTCCTCTTTCTTTCAATAGAGACTCTCTATTTAAAGAGTGATTTTTTTGTGATTTGCACTCAGAGTCACGGGGTTATGTCGCGAACTCTTTCGGTTATTTTATAAATGTTGGTTTCATTTGGGTTGTTTTGATTTAGGTGAACTCATATTGAGTGTGGAAAAAGGTGGCACCCAGATTCGAACTGGGGATAAAGGAGTTGCAGTCCATTGCCTTACCACTTGGCCATGCCACCATTAGACTAAATATTATTGCTTATCGGCTTAATCGAGTCAACCTTTTCATGAGTAAAGAATTTTCTTTATTTTTAAAGAGTCTAGAGTGCATAGGAAGGGAAATGGGTTTCTATTGGATTCGATACTTGAATATCTGGTATAATTGACATCCTTAGAATAGGATAAAAATGATTAAACGGTTAAAAATTGCCCTTAAAAAGTATGCTCCATTTATTTTTTTAATATCAATTGGGATTGCTTTTATTTCATTTGGTGGTAAAAAATTTATTGACATCAACGAGATTGCAAAGGCTCAAGATCAATTATTAGCATACGTTCAAGCTCATCCTTTTCTTTTCTCTTTATTCTTTTTCGCGACTTATTTTTCTGTAACAGTTTCATTATTACCAGGATTGATTCTACTAGATCTTGTTGCAGGTTTTGTTTTTCCTCAACCATTGAGTTTTATTCTTGTGATCTTTTCTGCATGGTGCGCAGCTGCTGCTCTATTTCTTGCTTCAAGACATGCGTTTAAGAATCTTTTTCAAGCCAAGGGTGGAAAATGGATACAAAAAATTCACAATGGATTTGAAAAATATGAAGATGCTTATTTAGTTTTTTTGCGGGTTTTTCCATTTTTCCCATATAGCGTTATCAGCGTTGCGATAGGTTTTCTTCGCATTTCATTCTGGAAGTATGCCTGGACAACTTTAGTGGGCATTTTACCTTCAGCGTTTATTTTCACAATGGCTGGAAGGCATTTGAATAAACTACTCAATGGAGATTTTTCACAAGGGGAGCTCTTAACTCCAAAAATTTTCATTGTTTATGGAGTTTTCACGGTTGCTCTTATTGGTCCTCTTGTTTTCAAAAAGAAAAAGAAGATCAAGTGTGATGTTAATAAGTCAGAGTGTAGCGAAAATAAAGATTGCGAGTAGCCAACTCTTGATTTGTAATACGTTTTTGATTAAAATTTGATCCATGATATCTCTCTTAAAGATTGCACATTGGATCGGCATAAAAGATGTTCCTTATCTTCCGATTTCTCTATTTGTACAAGACAGTAGACTTGCACAAAAAGGAGCTTTGTTTTTTGCTCTTCAAGGTGAAACATCAGATGGACTCAATTTTCTCAGCGATGTAGCAAAAAAAGGTGCTTTTGCTGCAGTTGTTCCCAAGAGTTACAAAGGACCAAGTTTTGGACTTGCTTTGTTGTATGTAGATGATGTACTCCAATCCATGCATGATATTGCAAGATGTGCTCTGAAGGAACGTTCTACTAAAGTTGTTGGAGTAACAGGTAGCGTTGGTAAAACAACAACACGACATTTTTTAACGCAACTTCTTGAAATTCAGTATAAAGTTGCCTTTCCTCCAAAAAATTACAACTCACAAAGAACAATGCCCCTTGTTATTTTGAATGCGAGAGGGGATGAAGACTTTATTGTTCTTGAAATGGCTATGGATCTCCCTGGAGAAATAGGAAAGCTTGTTTCTGTTGCACCAACAGATTATGCAATTTTAACACCTGTTGTTTTAGCTCACTATTTTGGTGATGGTTCCCCATTCGAGACATTGAATGAAGTGGCAAAAGAAAAAGCAATGATTTTTTGTGATCAGACAGAGTTTGCTGTAATTAATATTGATTCTGCTCTTTTTCCAGAAGTAAGAGAGGCATGCATGTGTGAACATGTTGTCTATCCAACTCATCTAGATTTTGAATTTCCATTCAAAGAGAGTCATTTATGTGAATCTTTATCAGGGGCTATTGAAATGGCTCTTCATTTAGGGATCAGTGAGCGGAAAATAAAAGAGAAGTTACCTTCGTTAAAAACGGTTGAAAGACGCTTTGAAAAAGTCATCAAAAAAGGGATTACCTTTATCAATGACGCATACAACGCCTCTCCTCGTTCTTCGGTTGCCGCATTTAGGAATTTACCGCTTCCGAGTAAGGGGAAGAAGAAAATTGCAGTCTTTGGCTCAATGGGAGGTTTAGGTCCTTTTGCTCTTGGTGCTCATATGCAAGTTGCAAGAGAGGCTTTAAATAATGTCGATGAATTACTTTGTTTAGGAAGTGACTGCAGGCCAATGGTTGATATGTTTTTGCATGCAAATAAGCCCGTAGAACTTTTTGAAACAATCGAGGCCTTAAAAGAGGCGATCAAGATCAAGGCAAAAGAGGGTGATGTTGTCTTAGTAAAAGGCTCAAACTCGCATAAACTATGGGAGGTTATTCCAGAATGAAGATTGTAGTGATTGGAAAGGGCACGATCGGTGCACATGTTATTGAAGAGCTTGCAGATCTGGGAGAAATCATTGCTTGTTCTCGCACTTGTAAGGACTATCCTGTTGAAATTGATAAGAAAGAATCATTAGAACAAGTTTTTCAGAAAATAGGACCCTTTGATCATTTGATCAATGTTGCGGGTAAAACAGTTCTCGTGCCATTTGAGAAAGCGTCGGATAATCAGTTTGAATCATCTATTGCAGCTAAGATGATGGGTCAGATTAATTGCGTGCGTGTGGGGATGAAGTATATCAATAAGGGTGGAAGCTTTATCTTGACAACAGGCTACCTTTCTCATCTGCCTGTACCAACTGTTACAATTCCTGCATGCGTGAATGCTGCTATTGAACGGTTTGTGGTAAATGTCTCTTTGGAAATGAAGAATCAGTTTAGAATCAATGTTGTTTCCCCAGCAATGTTAGAAGAGTCGATGTTAAAATATGGGGCAGGGATTTTTGCTGATTATCCTGTTGTGTCAGGAGAAGAAGTAGCAAAGGCATATCGAGATATGATTCTTTCAAATCAAACTGGAATTGTAAAACGTGCTGGGTGGGAAGTGAAACCCGAGTGGAAAGGGGGTTTGATTTAGTCTTATGATTATTTTTTTGATGGAGTTGTTTGCAAATATTGGTTGGAAGTTGCCTCATGTGTTTTTTAATGTTTCTTTTCGGATGGTGATTGCTGCAATGACGTCGATGTCATTGACAGTTCTGCTTGGTAGAGGATTCATTGCAAAGCTATGCTCTTTAAATATTGGTCATGGCGTTCGAGTTGCTGATGTTACAGTTCTTGCAGCAGGGTATGATAAAAGTGAAGAAGTTCCTACAATGGGAGGTCTTTTATTTATTTTTACTGTTGTTTGCTCCGGATTTGTTTGGATGGATTTAGGGCATGCTTTTTCTTGGATTCTAGTCTATACCATCTTATGGATGGGACTTTTAGGAGCTTTTGATGACTATCTAAAGCGTTCTGGAAATAAAAAAGGGATTTCTCCAAAAGGAAAAATGTTTACTCAGATGATTTTGGGTTTACTTGTTTGTTCTTATCTTCTAGTGCCTTCTGTTACAAAGGCCATTCCATTGAAATCACCGAAAGCAAAGGAACATATTGTTGAATCAAAGTCTGTAATGAAAGAGATGAGTGTAAAAGAGTACGCGCTTCGGTATTACATTCCCTTTATTAAAAAACCGATAGTTTTGGGAAGTGGTGCTGCGATTGTCGCATGTCTTTTTAGTCTTTTAGTTATTACAGGAAGTGCAAATGCTGTAAATTTAACAGATGGTTTGGATGGGCTTGCGTCCGGACTTGTTATGTTAACGGCTCTTGTTCTTGCTATTGTTGCATTTTTATCAAATCACATCGAACTTGCTCGCTATCTAAACATCCTATACATAGAGGGTGCGTCAGAGATTGCCGTTTTTCTATCAGCACTATCGGGGGCGTTACTGGGCTTTCTTTGGTATAATTCTTATCCTGCGCAGGTTTTTATGGGAGATACAGGTTCTCTTGCTCTGGGGGGAGTTCTTGGTGTTGCAGCAATTTTGCTTAGGAGAGAGTTTTTACTTGCTCTTCTAGGGGGAGTGTTTGTGATTGAGACACTTTCGGTAATTATTCAGATATTGAGCTTTAAATTTCGAGGAGGAAAGCGAGTTTTTCTTTGTGCACCGATTCATCATCATTTTCAAATAAAAGGGTGGCATGAATCGAAAGTTGTTATCCGATTTTGGATTATTGGTCTTCTTTTTGCACTTCTTGGGATAGCGTCGCTTAAATTTCAATGAGAAAAGTTTTAGTTATTGGTTGTGGAGTAAGTGGGATAGCAGTCATTGAAGATTGTTTATCTAAGAATGTATCTGTAACAGCTGTTGATAAGGTTGTTAATAAAACAACGCTTTGCAATGTCTTTTGTGAAGATCATATTTTTGATCCATTTGATTTCGATCTTGTTGTTGTCTCCCCTGGAGTAAAGCTTGACCATCCGCAGGTTAAGTGTGCTACTGAACATGGCATTGAGGTAATTGGAGAGGTAGAGCTTGCTCTTCGAAGAAGTACAAATTTTACAATTGGAATTACTGGAACAAATGGAAAAAGCACGGTTGTTTCTTTAATTACTCATGTACTAAATAGTGTAGGAAAAAAAGCTTTTGCAGTCGGTAATATTGGAATGCCCATCATCTCACTTGTGGATAAAATAAATGTAGAAGATATTCTTGTTGTGGAGCTTAGCTCATTTCAATTGATGACAATGAAAAAACGCTCTTTAGATGTGGCCGTGATTTTAAATATCACACCTGATCATATTGATTGGCATGGGTCTATGGAAGAATATGTCAAAGCAAAACTACGAATCAAGCATCTTCTAAAAGAAGGCGGTCTTTTTCTTTATCCTGTTGAAAATATTGAGGCGTGTTTACTTGTTTGCAGAAGACTTGGTATCTCAGATGTTGATTTTGAAAAAGGTGTTAGCTCTTTTCAGGCGCTTGAACATAGGCTTGAATATGTAACAACAATTGATGGAATTCGGTGTGTAAATGATAGTAAGGCGACAAATATTGATTCTCTAAGACATGCTCTTTCTTCTATAGAAGGGAGTATTGTTTTGATTTGTGGAGGCATTAATAAAGGTATAAGCATGTCGCCGCTCTCTGAGATTATTGAAAAACGTTGTCGTGCAGTAATCCTCTTGGGAGAAAGCAAAAACTTGATTGCAAAAGAGTTATCAGAAAAGACTAAAAAGGTTTTAGTCAATTCAATGGAAGAGGCTACTGAAAAAGGATTGCAACATGCAATCAGAGGTGATACTCTACTGCTTGCGCCAGGTTGTTCTAGTTTTGATATGTTTGAGAATTACATGGCGAGGGGAAAAGAGTTTAAAAGAACTCTAAAAAACTTGAATGTAACAGCTCAGGTGAACTAAAGGGGCATTTTAATGAATCGAAGAGACACAATCTTAGTCGCAGTTCTTGTAAATATAGGGCTTGTAGTCGTGTTGTTTGTGTGTGGCATTAAGCCGGCATCGCCTATTGAACTTGCAATGAAAAATGACAAAAACAAGTCTTTACAAAATGCAAATGAGATGGTTGCAAAAGTAGAAGATGATTCTTCAACTTCAATAGATCAGGTCGATCAAATCTTGAGTAAATACATTGAAAGAGAAGAGAAAAAAGAGGTTGAAGCTGTAGCAATTAGCAAGCCAGAAGAAGTAGTAAAACACGCAGTACTTGCTCCAAAGTCTAAAAAAGAAGAAAGACTCAAAGAGGTTATTGTAAAGCAAGGAGACATGCTAGAGAAGATTGCAAAAACACACAAAACAAGTGTTGAAGAAATTATGCGTATCAACGCCTTGACAAGTACAAGGCTACAAATTGGTCAAATTCTTTATGTGCCATCTATCGGATCTATTGGCGGAATTAATTCAGTTGTTCAGTCATCTGGCAAAGAGCCTAAATATTATGTGGTAAAAAACGGTGAAAATCCGTGGACGATTGCAATTAAGAATAAAATCCGTGTGGAAGAATTGCTCAAACTTAATAGTCTTGATGAAACAAGAGCAAAACGATTGAAACCGGGTGATCGCTTACGGATCCAGTGATAAAATGAAAACAACATTTGCTCTTTTTGCGCTTACTCTCTTTTTGTTTTCCCTCGGACTAATCATGATTTTCAACACAACATCAGCTGAAATCATGGGAAAAGAGAGTTTGATAGATCCTCATTTTGCAATGATGAAGCAAGTAAGTTATTCGTTAATAGGGCTAATACTTTCGGGGATAGTATATGCTCTTGGATATCGCAAGATGATTCAATTTTCCCCACTCTATTTTTCTGTTGCGATTTTGTTTCTTCTCCTTGTTTTTGTTCCTAAAATTGGAATGCAAATCAATGGAGCCTATAGATGGATCAATGTATTAGGTGTTTCATTACAACCATCAGAGTTTGTAAAGGTTATTTTGCCACTTTTCTATTTGTGGATGATAAAGGGACGAAAAACCGATGAAAGTTTTTTTTCTTTTATTAAATGGCAAATACCGTTTTTAATTCCTATTTTTCTTATCATTATTGAACCAGATAATGGAACTGCAGCGATTTTATTGACGACTATGATTGTTTTGTTTTTTTTAACCAGAATAAAGTGGTTGTATTGGGTGATTCCAATTGCGATTGTTGCATCATCAGGCGTTGGTCTTGCTTTTAATATGAAGCATGCAAGAGATCGAATATACATTTACCTTCATCCAGAAGCAGATTTGCTTGGGCGAGGGCACCAACCATACCAGGCAAAAATTGCAGCAGGATCGGGTGGACTTATGGGTCGTGGTCTGGGAGAAAGCCTGCAAAAATTGAACTATTTGCCCGAAGCAAGATCAGATTATATTGCAGCAATTTTTGCAGAAGAATTTGGCTTTATTGGAATTTCAGCATTGATCCTTCTTTATATAGTAATCGCCATGCTTGGTTTTCGAATTGCCATCTCTTGTACAGATGTTTGGGGGTATTATCTTGGATCGATATTCACGTTTATTATTGCTTTTCAGGCCTTTTTAAACTTGGGTGTAGTTTCGGGGCTGTTGCCCAGCAAGGGAACAAACTTGCCGTTTTTTAGCCAAGGAGGGTCTTCTCTTTGGTCTAATATGATCATGATTGCGACTTTAATCAATATCCATATGACAACTCTTCGTGAAAAGAAAAGTACAAAGGGAAGTAAAGCTTGAAAAAGGTAGTGATAGCAGCCGGAGGAACAGGGGGGCATGTTTTACCCGCAATGGCTCTTGGAAATGAGTTAGAAAAAGAACCTGGTATTATTGTTGAATACATGGGAGTAGGGTTAGACAAAAACCCCTATTTTGATAAGTGTGGAAGAACATTTACGAACTTAGAAGGGGCAAATTTTTCAAAAGGCTTATTTTTAGGGGTAAGGAAGATTTCTTTAGGCTTTTTGACTGCAAGAGCAAGGTTAAAAAGAGAAAAAGTAAAACGCGTTGTAGGATTTGGAAGTTACCACTCTCTGCCAGTCATGTTAGCCGCCTGGTCATTGCGTATCCCTTTTGATATAGTCGAATTAAACACTTTTCCAGGTAAAATTAACCGCTATTTTTCAAGATGGGCAGATAGAAATTTCATACACTTTGATTCATCAAAAAAATGGTTAAAAGGGGAAGTTGTTCCTATTTGTTATAGCCTGAAAAATGATCTTGAAGCAGTCACTAAGACTCAATCTCTAGCTTCATTTGGTCTATCAAAAGAAAAGAAAGTAATCTTTATTTTTGGCGGATCACAAGGAGCAAATTCAATCTCACAAGCTTGGTTTGATATGTGTTTGCAAATTAAGGAACAAATTCAAGTGATTCACGTAACGCCCGAAGTGGAAACAACCATTGCTTTTTACAAAAACAATGGAATTCCAGCCTATGTTTCGCCATTTATAAAGAGAATGGACTTAGCTTATACAGCAGCTGATTTGGCAATTTGTAGAGCAGGGGCAGGCGCGCTTCGTGAAATGTTGATTTATGAATGCCCTGCGGTTTTGATTCCTTTTCCAAGATCGAAAGAAAACCATCAAGATATCAATGCAACTTTTATGCAGGATGATGTTGGTGGAGCTATTTTTCTTAAAGAGGAGGGGAATCTCTCAGAAAATTTAGCACGAGAAGTGAGGGAACTTTTTTCAAATGATGAAAAAAAAATCTCACATATGAGATCATGTCTATCTGTCCATAAGGATGTTAATTCGCGAGAAAACTTAGCCATTCACATTAGGAGAACTCTGTGATGAAAGCGTATTATATTATAGGAATTGGTGGTGTTGGGATGAGTGCGCTTGCCCACATCTTGTTGAGTAAGAAAATGTCAGTTAATGGAAGTGATGTAAAAACATCAAAAATATGTGATGAGTTAAAAGAAAAGGGGGCTGTTATCTCCTTCATTCAACAACCATCAAATATCAAAAAAGACCAGATAGTTGTTTATAGCACAGCTATAAAAGAAGACCACCCAGAGTTTGCACAAGCAAAGCTATTGGGCTGCAAGATGCTTCATCGAAGCGAATTACTTAAACAACTCTTAAGCGAAAAAAAAGAATTGGTTGTCGTTGGATCTCACGGAAAGACAACAACAACATCTCTTTTAGCACATGTGCTGACTCAAGCTCAAATGCATCCCTCTTATGCGATCGGCGGATTTTCTGATTCCTTAGATCAGAATGGATGTTACGGTAGTGGAGAATATTTTGCTTGTGAAGGGGATGAAAGTGATGGATCTTTTCTAAAGACCAATCCATTTGGTGTCATTGTCAATAATATCGACGCAGATCATATCGGATACCACTGGAATTCTTATGAAGAGTTACTACAGGCGTTTAAAACATACATAACAATGATCCCAGATAAGAAGCTTCTTATCTATAATGGTGATGATGAAACATTGCAAAAATGGCGTATAGAAGGAGTATCCTTCGGTTTTTCAAAGCAAGTTGAAGTTCGAGCAGAAAATGTTGTTTTTGATGGTTTTGGAATGAAGTTTGACATTGTTGATGGAGCAAAAAGGATTTCTGATGTGAAGCTTGCGTTGATAGGTCATCACAATACTCTTAATGCTTTAGGTGTCTATGCACTTGCCTCAAGAGTAGGTGTTTCTGACGAAGATATTAAGAGTGCTTTTGCAAATTTTAAAGGGGTAAAAAGACGACTTGAGTTGAAAGCAAATATACACAATATATTTGTCATAGATGACTATGCACACCATCCAAAAGAAATCAAAGAGACAGTTGATGCTCTTACGCAAGCATTTCCAGTTAGACGTATTATAAAAGTTTTTCAGCCTCACAGATATACAAGAGTCACAGATCTTCTAAAAGAGTTTGTTTCTGCTCTTGAGCAAATTTCTGAAAATTTAATTGTAACAGATATTTTTGCAGCAGGAGAGTCGCCAAAAGGCTTAGTCTCCACAGAATCTTTTTTAGATGCACTTGAATCTACAACAGAATTTCAATATGTTCCAAGAGAAGGGATTACAGACTATTTAAATAAGATTGTTGAGCCAGGCGATATTGTTTTGATTATGGGTGCAGGAGATATTACAAAAGAGGCAGATAGTTTTGCAGAAGAGATGAAACATTGCCTTATTGATTGCTAGAGCTTGCTTGAAGAAGGAAAAATCAGTTGAAGGCAAAAAAAACTCTCCTACTTGTTGTTGTAGCAGTTTTTGTTTTGCCTACGACGATTTTCTCTGTTTATCGCGCGATCAGATTACTTAATGTTGAGAAGCTCCTTAACCCAAAATATGTGATTGATACAATCATTCAAACAGGACCAGTCAAAGGGGCGTTGCCCACTGTGTTATTAGCAGAGTTGATAGATCTTTCTTGCGATCACCCATCAAACTATTTTGCTTTTGATGAAAAAGCAGCTAAAAGAAAGTTGTTGAATTCACCGGTAATTTCAAAAGCAAGAGTAAAAAAAATACGTCCGAATAAAGTTTATATCGATTATGAACTTAGGCTTCCAATTGCTTTGTTTTGTGATTTTGAGAATATGGCCATAGATGAAAAGCGGTGTCTTTTTCCACTATCCCCTTATTTTTCACCTAAAGAGTTGCCAGAGATTGTATTGGGAGACCACAGATTTTCAGAGATTGTTCTTGGTGAGAAAATTGAGCTTGCCTTTGAAGTGTTAATTCTTCTTAAACGGGCAAATCTAGGTAAAGATGCAGTTATAAGAAGAATTGATGTTTCAAGAGCTTTCTCAAAAAGTTATGGGAAAAGAGAGATTGTAGTTATTGTTGATCATAAAATAGAAAGACACTATCTAAGATTGACTCAGAAAGTTCTTGCTAGCGGCATCAGAAATTACGTATCTTTAGTAAATGGAATCGAGCCTGAAAAGGCTTCAAGAGTTGTTGATTTACGAATAGAAAAACTTGCATATGTAGAAGATTTAGCGGAATAACATGATGGAAAAAATGAAATTCATACAAGTACAATGGACTGCGGCACATTTGGATGAAGCAAGAGAAATCTCTGGATTACTACTATCAAATAAGCTGGTTGCTTGTTGTTCAATCATTCCTTTAGTTGAATCTTGGTTCGAATGGCAAGGAGAGATTCAACAAGAAAGCGAAGTAAAAGTATTGATGAAAACAGTTGCGAATCACTTTCAAAAAATTGAAAAGGTAATTAGGAAAAATCATTCGTATGAAGTACCAGAAATCATTGCATTTGAAGTGATTGATGGAATGGATAAGTATCTGAGTTGGATTGAAAAGACTGTCCAATCAAAGAGGTAAATACGCTCTTTAATATAATTTAGAGTTAGATATTTATTAATTTTTTGATAAACATTAAATCTCTCTTAACTAAGAAAAAAATGAAATTTCAGAAAAACCTTGAAAGGAAAGAGCAAACGACTCAAAATTGCTCAAAGAAGTAGACGAAATAAGAGTGGAGGTCTAGAGAATGAATTTTTCACAAGATGAACAATCAGGCAATGTAATTATAAGATGCGAAGGGCGCTTAGATGCGACAAGTTCACCACAGTTAGAAGTGAAGATGAATGGATTAGTTGATAAAAAGCAAAATCACATCGTAATTGATTTCAATAAAGTTGACTATTTAAGTAGTGCAGGCATGAGGCTGCTTTTGTCTATGACAAAAAGATTGCGCTCAGAGCAGGGGAAGCTTGTACTTTGCTCGATTCATGATGATGTAATGGAAATTATACGAATGGCAGGTTTTGAGCAGATCCTAAACATCTGTGATTCTGAACAAGAAGCATTAAAAACATTTTAAACCGATCTCAGCAAGTTTTTTGTTGATTCAGTAGTTAGAGATTTACGAATGTCAGATATGAGTTTCGATACAACGGCCTATGAAAAGCCGATAGGCATCTTTGAGCAAGAAAAAAAGATGCAAAAATCGATGCCAAAAAGAAAAAAGGTTTTGGTAATAGCAGGACCTACGGCAACTGGAAAAACGGAACTCTCAATCATCATAGGAAAAGCAATAGGAGGTGAAATCATCTCCTGTGATTCGATGCAGATTTATCGAGATACAGACATTGGTACAGCAAAAGTAAGTCAGCGCTATAGAAAAGAAGTTCCCCACCATCTCATAGACATTCGGAATATTAAAGAGCCTTTCAATGTTGTGAATTTCTATGAAGAATCAATGAATTCACTCCAAGAAATCTTACTTAGAGAAAGAGTTCCTGTTGTTGTAGGTGGCGCAGGTTTTTATATTCATACTTTTTTATATGGTCCACCAAAAGGGCCTCCTGCAGATGCAAACTTAAGAGCTAAATTTGAGGAAGATTTTGAAAAATTTGGTGCTGAGATGTTGTATCAAAAACTCAAAGAATTTGATCCTGATTATGCGAATTCGATTACGATACAAGACCGACATAAAATCATTCGAGCGCTTGAAATTATTACGATAACAGGAAAGAAGGTTTCAGAAATTCCTAAACCAAGCCAAGAAGATCTTTCAAGGCATTTGGATTTTAGATGTTGGTTTATTCATTACCCAAAAGAAATTCTCTATAATCGAATTGAAGAAAGATGTGATCAAATGCTTACTCTTGGTTTGATGGATGAAGTCGTTAGATTAAGAGAGAGAGGACTAGAAGACAATGCATCAGCAGCAAATTCAATTGGCTATCGCCAGTGTTTGAGATTTCTACAAACACCTCAAACAGAGTCTGATTGGCAGGAGTGTGTCAAAGATTTTAAAAGAGCTTCACGTAACTACGCTAAGAGGCAATTTACTTGGTTTCGTAGAGAGCCCCTCTTTCGTTGGTTAAATCTTAGCGAATGTTCTCTAGAACATGCAGCAGAAATTATCATTCAAGATTTAGAGCAAAATTGATTATTCATTCCTTTACTTTAAAGTGATTTTTTTTTAAAGTCTTTGCAAGGTTTTTTTGAAGAGTGGGTTATGATATCTGTTAGTGAAGTTAAAGATTTTGCTCAATGTTTGGAAGATGTGGAAAAGGTTTCATCTGTTGAAAAACAGCTGTCGATTTCCATTGAATTCATGAAGAACGCGCTCTCACAAGGACAAAAAGCACGGTTTAGAGATTTTTGGCGCATGAAGAAGGTGTGTCTTGAATTGTTTAAGAAAGATATGCCCAAATCAAGACGACTTGCTTTTTGGGAAGAATATACTGAGTTATTGACAGAGGCCCACGCACTTCAACACATCCTAGAAGAACAGGTCGATTTTCAGTCAGAGCAGATAACGCTAGCAATAGAGGGTTTAGAAAAAGATTTAGCTAAAGGCCCTCAAAAAGTTTCAAATGAAACAATGCAGTGTTTGAAGAATCTTGAAAGAGGAAATGAGCTCATTGAGCTACAAAATTTATCCCTTTTTTACCATCGCCTACGAGAACTTTCTTTGTCGTATAGAAAAGAGATATTAGCACTTGAAATTCGGATTAGTCAAAAGAACAAACTACTTGCGAAATTGACTTGTATTAGTGATAAGATTTTTCCAGAAAGAAAAAGATTGTTCAGTGAACTCACAAAGATTTTTTCTGAAGTTGTTTCAAAGTTTATAAATAGTCATTTTGTGATGGAAGAGGGAAGAGTATTGCAAGAGGAGTCAGTTTTTTCTCTACGAGCGAAGATTAAGTCTTTTCAATCGGCTTTAAAGCTACTATCTATTTCAAACGAAGCGTACGGAAAAGCGAGAAAAACGTTTTCCGAATGCTGGGAAATCCTTAAAAAAAGCGAAAGTGAAGAAAAACTTCTCCTACAAAAAAGAAAACAAGATGCACCGACGGAAGTTTCTGAGGAACTAGAAGAAATTAATGCCTGCTGTAGTGAAGTGAAACTTATTAAATTGCAAACTACCTTAGTTGGGAATGCAAAAGAAAAGGGAGCCTCAAAAGAAGCCTTGTTTTTATTGAATAGGGGAATTTCAGCAAAGATAAAAGAGCTGGAAAAAGAGCTTTTAAAACAAAAAGAGGCTCTGAAAATTCAAGAAGAGTTGCAAGCGGAATCAAAGGCGAAGCATTTTGTGCAAATGATGGATGACTTAACGCAACTGAAAGCTAAGTCAAAACGTATGAAAATGGAAACTATTCAAACTCAGTTCAATGAAGTCTGTGACTCTTTGTCTGGATTTTCTTTATCGAAAAGAGAAGAAGCGTATTATCGTCATAAAAGACAAATGATTTCTATGCTGCTTATTCAGAAAAAAGAAAAGAATGAAGATGTGCTTGAGCTTTATCAACAACTACATGCAGAAATAAAAGAGTCTATTGAAGAAAATAAAAAGTTAAAGTCTGAATGCGGGCTAGATATCGAATTAGCTATTGAGCTTGGAGAATGCATCCAAGAAGCTAAGGAGCTTGTAAAAGAAATAGAATCTCATTTAGAACAATATTTGGTGTCAATCGAGTGAAATTAAAGAGGATATTTTGAAAATCGGAATATTCGGAGGGACCTTTGATCCAGTTCATTTAGGGCATTTGTTTGTTGTGACTAGAATGAAAGAATCCTTAGGTCTTGATAAAGTAATAGTTGTCGTTGCAAACGTCTCTCCATTTAAAGTTAAAACTCCCCCTCACGCAGATGCAAAAAGCCGATTTGAGATGGTGAAGCTTGCGTTCGAAGGAATGGAGGGAATAGAGGTGTCATCAGTCGAGATTGACCGGGGCGGCGTTTCTTACACAATTGACACAATAAAATTTTTAAAACAAACATTTAAACAAGCTGAATTCACTCTTTTGCTTTCTCAAGACGCAATTCAAAGTTTTGATACTTGGAAAAACGCAAAAGAAATAAATTCAAGTGTAAAAGTTGTTTTTGCAGTAGATGAGAACGGTAAGAAAAGTTTTGATGGTAAACATTTATGTCCAATTACTTGGACTGATATTTCAAGCACGATGATAAGGAAAAAATTCATCGAAGGAAAGGAATGCAAAAAATTTCTTTCTGCAAAAGTTCTGGACTACATTACAATGTATCAACTATACTCTAAGGCGTATGACAATGGATAGTAAAGATTTAATTCAAAAGATTTCGCAAGTAATCTATGACAAAAAAGGGCTGAATATTTTAGCTCTTTCTGTAGGACATTT
Source organism: uncultured bacterium (assembly GCA_964350315.1). GTDB lineage: Bacteria > Chlamydiota > Chlamydiia > Chlamydiales > 2-12-FULL-49-11 > JAJZEO01. Next base: position 56,477 of record CAYGJD010000008.1, on the reverse strand, counting down.
TTCGACTGTAGCCGATTATTTGGTAATTGCAGAAGGAAATGTAGAAAGACATGTCATGGCGATTGCTCAAGAAATTATTTCAGTACTCAGAGATGATTTTGGTATTCGGCCACATCATGTCGAAGGGCTACATTCAGGAGAATGGATATTGCTTGACTATTGTGATATTCTTATTCATTTATTTAAACCTGATACACGAGAAAAATTCCAACTTGAAGAGCTCTGGTCAGGTGGTAAGGTAGTCGAGTTGAATCTCTCTATTTCAGCATAGGTCTTTTGATTTCTGCTTGAAAATTGTTCTTTACGTAAGTATGATATCTAGCAATAACTTTAAAGGATTTTCTTATGGAAAGAAAAAGAGTTGTAATCACAGGGATGGGCCTTGTTTCTTGCTTTGGAAAGGATCCTGAAGAGTTTTATAATAGTTTATTGGCAGGAAAGAGTGGAGTTGATTTCATAGAGGGAGTTGACCTTAATGAATGCACAACGCAATTTGCAGCTAGGGTAACGGGTTTTTCACCAGAAGATGTCCTCGATAAGAAAGATGCAAGAAGAATTGATTTATGCATTCCATTTGCAATGTCTGCGGCAAGAGATGCGGTTAAACATGCAAAACTAGACCTTGATTCTGTCGATAAATCAAGAGCAGGGGTTCTTGTTGGATCAGGAATGGGGGGGATGAATGTTTTTTATGAAAATGCAAAAACGCTGGCCCTTAAGGGAGCTAAAAGAGTTTCACCATTTTTTGTTCCTTATATCATTACAAACATGCCGGGCGGAAGAATTGCAGTAGATTTAGGTTTTAGAGGCCCAAATTATTCAATTTCGACAGCCTGCGCTACGTCAAATCATTCAATAGTTTCCGCTGCTGAACATATTAGATCAGGTCATGCTGATGTGATGATCACAGGTGGAGTTGAAGCAACAATGAATCCGCTTTGTTTTGCAGGTTTTTGTTCTTTAAGAGCTCTTTCTCGGGGACCAGTTCCCAAGGAAGCTTCTAAGCCTTGGGATATAAAACGAGATGGTTTCGTTTTAGGGGAAGGGGCTGGAGTGTTTGTTTTGGAATCTCTTGAGCATGCACTGGCTCGCGGTGCTCCGATACTTGCTGAATATAGAGGTGGTTTTATGACTTGTGATGCTCATCATATGACTGAACCACTCCCAGAAGGCACAGAGGTAGCAAGGTGTATAAAAGAAGCTTTAAAAGATGGAAATATAAAACCTGAAGAAGTTGATTATGTGAATGCTCATGCTACGTCAACGCCTGTTGGTGATTTGTGTGAAATTCGAGCTTTAAGAAAAGTATTCGGAAACTCAATGAATAAGATTAAAGTGAATGCGACAAAATCACTGATTGGTCATGCCCTTGGAGGTTGCGGAGCGCTAGAGATGGTGGTAATTCTTAAGGCAATTGAAAAAAATATGCTACATCCAACAATCAATGTGACAGAAATAGAACCAGAGCTTGAAGGTATCGATATTATTGCTGGAAAAGCGAAAAAGCATGTAGTAAATACTGCTATTTCAAATTCTTTTGGTTTCGGTGGACATAATGCAGTTATTGCGGTATCACGTTTTAATGAAGGGATATAGATCTTATGCTAGAAGATTTCTCTTTTGGAATTGTGCCAGTTATCAAAAAACCAAACAATAAATATGAAGTTTTTCTCATTCAACATTTAGGTGGGCATTGGAGTTTTCCAAAGGGACATCCAAATGAAGGTGAGCTTCCAATAGATACTGCAATTCGCGAACTTTTAGAAGAGACAAATCTTTCAATTGATGAGAAGTTGCTTTCCTCTCAAGTTCTAACAGAACAATATTCCTTTCGATCTGGAAAGGATGTCATTTTAAAAATTGTAAAATATTACATTGGTAATGTTATAAATCCTGAATTATGTCAAATTGATCGAAAAGAAGTCTTAGATGGAAAATGGATCGATATTAATGAAGCGCCAATGCATTTGACATTTGAAGAAGCTAGAAGAATCTGCCGTGAAGCGGCACAAATATTGCAGGTATGATGATGATGAATGCTCTTAACATAAAGACATATCAAGAGAAAAAAACAACACTATTTGATCAGTTAGCGATGGGTTTTTTAGCTGCCATTGTCGTGGGTTTATGTGCTCAGCTAAGACTCTATTTTCCTTTCTCGCCGGTGCCATTTGTAATGCAAAATAGCTTGGTTATTTTCTTTGCAGCTTTGCTTGGAAGAAGAGGGGCCCTAATGATGGCTTCTACTCTGATAGCACAAGGCGCAATGGGACTTCCTGTCTTTGCATCAGGATATATTGGACTTGCTGCGTTTGTTGGCCCTACTGGTGGATATCTTATTGGGTATGTTGTAGCAGCATATGTTGTAGGAATGCTCTATGAGAGAAGATCTACTAAGACACCTTTACGCTTGTTTTTGGATATGAGCATTGGTCACATGATTGTGCTCTTTTTTGGAGCTATCTATCTTTCTACAATTGTTGGTGGATTAGGAAAAGCTGTCATTGTTGGGGTGTTGCCTTACATCGTAACAGACGTTATGAAGAGCGCTCTATTAACAACCCTATTCTTTGGTATGACAGCCAAAAGAAATGAGGTATTTTAAAATACTTGGATTTGTCTTCCACTCATTGACTTGCTGCCTTGAGGCATTTGCATCCATGGCATCATGTGATTAAGTTCAGTTTTCTTTTTTCCGAGTGAAAAAGAATGGTCGGCATCTTTTGGTTGCTTAGGTGTCATTGGAACGCGAGATTGTGCTACTGCTGTGATCTGGCGTTCATGTTCCATGTCAAACTTAATTGATGGGGGAACATTATTTGAACTTGGTGTTGGGCTAACTCCGTCCATAGTGATATCCTCCTCAGAATTCACATATCGTAAAGATATTCTTTATAACAAAATTTCAACGCATGTCAACAAAAAGATTCACGTATTTAAATATTTTGTTGATTTTCCTAATCTTATGCGTAAAGAGAATTTTTTATTTCTTATCTTTTTTATTTTTCTTTTGGTCTGGATGGATAGTATATGATCGATTTTTTTTTCTTTTCTTTTCTTCGAGGAGGGCTTGATTTTTGATCTGCTCCATGATGATACGAATTTTCGATGTAAGGTTATTGTCTTTTGCCATGTCTTTTTTACCTTTCATTGATTTTTCAAGACGTTGCTTCTTGAATCTCAATTTTTTATACTCTATAGAGCAATCACTCAGTTACATTTACTATGTATAAGTCAGTATTAGTCAACATTTATAATATGTACTCATAATTGTTAATAATTAAGTCCCAAAGTTTTATTCACCAGAAATAACTTTAAAAAAAACGAGAAAACTGGTATAACTCAATTCCGCAGAGACGCTAACGACAACACTTTTTGAACTTAAGGCATTAGATTAGTTATGATTAGATATGTATTGCTTGTGATATTTAAGTGGATTTTCAAATTCTGCTTAGGTCTTCGTTATAAAATAGAAGTTAAAGGAACCGAAGTTTTTAAGGATCCGAGGCTTAAGGGGAAGGGCGTTTTAGTTCTACCTAATCATTCCGCTGAAATTGAACCGTTTATGATCATGACGATTCTCGGGTTTGATTTTAAAGTCAGACCATTGGTGACAGAGAAATTCTATTATTATCGATTTGCTAAATTTTTCATGAAATTAGTCAAAGCAAAGCCTGTAGCTGAGTTTGATAGAGCGGTCAGTGATTATAAGTTGAAAAAAGCAAAAGAGCTATTTCAAGATGTTGTGGCTGATTTGGATTCAGGAGCTCATATTTTGCTTTATCCAAGTGCAGGTCTGAAAGATTCTGGAAAAGAGCGTATTGGTGGAAGATCTCTTGCTCACGCAACAATTCAAGAAACAAAAAATACAGAAATCTTACTAGTTAGAACTACAGGGTTATGGGGAAGTTCGTTTTCAAAAGCATACACGCGCGAAGCACCAGATTTTTGGAAGATGATAAGCATGGGAATTTGGAATGGTTTGAAGAACTTTATTTTCTTCTCTCCAAGACGTAAAGTTACAATTGAATTTGCCTTGCCTCCTAAAGATTTCCCTAAGAATGGGACTAGAATGGAATTTAATCGTGCGCTTGAAAAATTCTACAATCAATATCCAACAAAAGATGGAAAAATAACTGATACTGAGGATTTAGTTCAGGTTTCTCATTCGATTTGGTCTAAGAAGATTCCCGAGCTAAGTCTAAGTCCAAGAAGGCCTGCATCAGTACAAATGTTATCTGTACCGAATCATATTAGACAAGATATCATGTACCAACTCTCAGAGTTGTCAGAAAAGTCTGTAAAGGACATTGATGATTTCCACGATCTTGTACAAGATGTGGGTTTAGATTCACTTAATATTGCATCTTTGTATTCTTATTTGGATGCTCATTACGACATTGATTCTTCAGTAGATCCCGGTGATCTTAAAACTGTTCAAGACTTATTTAAAGCTGCGATGCATTCAGAAAATGCAGAAGGTGTACCAAGAAAAAGAGAGCCAGTCTTAGGTTCTTCTTGGCCAAAGCTGAAGAAGTATAGACCTGAGCCTAAATATCCACATTGCGATACAGGTACTTTGATAGAGACGTTTTTATTACAGTGTGATCGTATGGGAAATCACCCGGCGGCCGCAGATTTGGCAAGTGGGATCATGACTTATAGCGCTCTAAAGAGAGCTGTTGTTATTTTAGCGAGAAAGATTGAAAAGTTAGAAGGGAACTATATTGGAATTATGCTTCCTTCTTCAACGGCAGCAAATCTGTTTATTATGGCAACAATGTTAGCAGGGAAAGTGCCCGTGCCTTTAAATTGGACGGTTGGTTCTTATTTCATGAACCACGCAATTGAATTGATGGAAATCAAGCATGTTTTAAGTTCTGCTAAATTTTTACAAAGGTTAGATAACGTAGATTTAGGTCTAGCGTTGGATAGATTTGTTCTAGCTGAAGATCTGAAGGCAAGTCTTACATTAAAAGAAAAAATTTCTGGAGCATTGCTTGCAAAAAGATCTGCTAGAAAAGTTTTAGAGAAGTTTCCAGCTTATTTATTGAGAGAAAATGATACAGCTGTTGTCTTATTTACAAGTGGAACAACGGCCCAACCAAAAGCTGTCCCATTGACTCACAAGAATATTTTGTCGAATCAAAAGTGTGCGATCGATTCAATTGATTTGAATCTTGAAGATGTGCTAATCATGGCCCTTCCGCCATTCCATATCTTTGGTTTGATGCTTGGTTTATTGCCTCTTCTTACTGGTGCTCGTGAAGTTTTCACCCCAGATCCGCTTGATGGATCAACCATTGCAAAAGAAATCCTTAAGTGGAGAGTCACAATGGTCGCTCTTGCTCCAACCTTTTACTCTCATTTGTTTAGAGTAGCTACATTAAGTCAGTTAAAGTCATTGAGATTGTTTATTTCTGGAGCAGAAAGAGCTCCGCCATCACTGATGCAGTTTATCAATAAACTGGGTGATGTTTGGTTTATTGAAGGGTATGGTCTGACAGAGACTAGCCCGATTATTTCTGTGAATCAGATTTACTCAAGACCTCGCGGAGTTGGTAAGGTTATCCCTTCTGTTGAAATGATCATCCGAGATCAAGAAAGTGGAAAATGTCTTGATAATCATCAGATTGGAGAAGTTTGTGTCAGAGGAGATTCAGTCTTCGGTGGATATTATAAGCAAGACAATACAAATTATTTTGTCACTGTTAATGGGAAGTCTTATTTCAAAACAGGCGATTTAGGATATCTTGATGATGAGGGGTATCTTTTCTTAGAAGGACGAATGAAGTTGAGCTTCAAGCGTGGTGGAGAAATGATTAATGTTGTTGCCATCGAAGCAAAATTAAACGAAAAAGCTAAGGAAAAGGGGTGGATACCTCAAGATCAAAGCCACTCTCCATTTGCTTGCGTTCCAAAAGAAATGCCAACGGGAAGTACTAAAGTGGTATTGTTTAGTGAAATTCAAATCTCATTAGATGATATCAATAAAGCCTTGATTGAAGCTGGATTTGCGAGATTGTACAAGGTGAATGAAGTAAAAATAATTAGCGAGATACCTATGCTGAAGTCTGGAAAAGTTTGTCTTCGTAAATTATTTGAACTGTTGGACAAAAATGGCAATGGTTCTCCAGGACAAAAGAGTGTGAAATGAAGTTTGAGATCTTTGATACAAAATTAGGTAAAAAGGTTGAATTAAAGCCCGCTGATGGCAGAACTCTTAAAATGTACACATGTGGTCCAACAGTGTACAATTATGCTCATATAGGCAATCTAAGGACCTATGTTTTTGAAGATCTTCTTAGGCGAACGATTCTTTTGTCTGGTATGCAGATATTTCACGTGATGAATATAACCGATGTAGATGATAAAACGATTAGACAGTCTGTTGCTGCTGGACTTCCGTTGAAGGTTTTGACCCTGCAATATACAGAAGAGTTTTTTAAAGATCTAAAAGAGTTAAATGTACAGCCAGCTGAGGTTTATCCTAACGCAACTGATCACGTTGAAGAGATGATTTCAATGATTGATTCTCTGTTACAAAAAGATTACGCCTATACAAAGGGTGATGGAAACGTGTTTTTTCGAATTGCAAAATTCAAAAAATATGGGGATTTGTCAGGATTTTCTATTGATGAGCTAAAAATTGGAGCCTCTAATCGCGTAGATAGCGATGAGTATGATAAAGAAAATCTGTCTGATTTTGTCTTGTGGAAAGCATATGATGAAGAAAGAGACGGAGATGTCTTTTGGGAAGCTCCTTGGGGAAAAGGAAGGCCAGGTTGGCATATTGAATGTTCTGCAATGGCTATTCGTTATCTTGGGGAAACAATAGATCTTCATGTCGGCGGCGTTGATAACATGTTTCCACACCATGAAAATGAAATTGCACAATCAGAGGCATGCACAAACCAATGTTTTTCTCGTCACTGGATGCATGCGGCACATTTGATTGTTGATGGAAAGAAGATGTCAAAATCACTTGGGAACTTCTACACGTTAAAAGATCTATTGAAGCAGGGTTATACAGGAAGGGAGATTCGTTACCTTCTGATAGGCACTCATTACAGAACACAATTAAATTTTACTTCTGAAGGGCTTGATGGAGCAAGGCATGCACTGCGGCGTATTGATGACTTCATTGATCGTTTGAAGGTAATAGATGAAGATGTAGGTGCTCCGACAGATGTGAAAGCCATCATTCATCAAATGAAACTAAATTTTGTGACTGAATTGTTCGACGATCTAAATATTTCAGCAGCTATTGCAGCGATGTTTGATTTTATACGTCAAATCAATTCTGAAGTAGATAAAGGTCATGTTGGTAGGGTAGAGTCTTCGCTTGTTTTAAAATCGATGCAGGAGATTAACCAGGTGCTTGGCGTTATGGAAAGAAGAAAAGTCCAAATCCCCGATGAAGTTCAAGCTCTTTTTGAAAAAAGGCAGCTTGCAAGAAAAAGCAAAGATTGGGCTTCTGCTGATGCTGCAAGAGAGAAAATTGAAGCTTTGGGTTTTGTTATAGAAGATTCATCTTCAGGATCTTCGGTGAAAAAAAAGTTAGATTAAGCCTGATTTGACCCTGTCCACACCCTCAATGGTCCTTGATTTTCTCTAACTCAAAGAGAATCCGTGCGATAGAATCTAATCCAATGGAAACAGGGGCTTTATTAGAGAGCTTAGTTGGAGCTGCTATATCAAAGCTAATATCTAGAGGGGAATTTTGAGCCGCTTTACATGCAATCAAGAATTGGTAGTATGCAAAAGGTTGGTTTGAAACGATAAGATACTTCCCGCCAGTAGCGTACTTGTCAATCCACTTTTTTAATGTGTCGTATGTGTTCACTCGTGTTCCATCTGGATGGTTTGCGCATGAGACAATAGTGTGATCGATCTCTTTTGGGAATAAAGCTTCAATCATATCGTCTTCGCGTTGATGTGCAAGGGTAATCCCTTTTGATTTAAGGTGATTTACCTCTTCCTTAGTAAGAGGGCGTTCTCCTGTGAGCAAAAAAACTTTTTTAGCTTTAACTTTGAGGGAGAGTAGGTAAGAAAGGCGGTGAGTGAAGTCGTGTGCATCTGCACCAAGAAGCAGAATCCCATCATATGTTTTTTTCAAAGGCTTGATCGGGGTGAGCATGCCAAGACCTTCAAATAAGGACAAAAAAGCTCTTTTTTTCCACCATAGGATGAAACCATCCTTCAATTCCCAACGTTCTTTATTGGAGGGTCTAAGAAAGTTTTTTTGGGCGAGAGAAATAGCCTCTTCAAGAGTGGTTGGAGTTTCTTTTAGAGCAAGTTTGAAAACTTCCTGAAGCGCAGGGGTGATTTGGTGGTCTTTTCGTGAGTAAAATAGCTCTATCATCTGGACAAGAAAACCCTCTAGGCTATAAAATACTACATTTAACCTTGTAGGAAAGTATGAGTCAACCAGAATATTTAGCATTTGATGATTTCAAAGTAAGGCAGTCGAAATTAGAAGAAATTCGAGAACTTGGGATCAATCCATACCCTCATCATTTTTGCCCTAGTCATGATATCACAGTAGTTACTGAGCAATATTTGGATAAAGAAGTAGGTTCTTACGAAGATGCGTTAGAAAAAAAGAGCGACCATGTTGTACTAGCTGGAAGACTGATGCTCCATAGAGCTATGGGAAAGAATATATTTGCTCAAATAAAAGAAGAGCTTGGCGAAATTCAATTGATGTTCAATCGTGATGTGACAAAAGTCCATGGTTTAAAAAAAGATAGTGAAGTTACTCCACATAAATTCATCGAAAAAAAATTAGATCTAGGTGATATCATTGGAGTGTCTGGGCATTTGTTTCGTACTCAAAAGGGTGAATTAACCGTAATGGTTCATGAAGTCACTCTTTTAACTAAATCGCTATTGCCACTTCCTGAAAAGCATGCAGGCTTGAAAGATAAAGAGATTAGATACCGCAAACGTCACTTAGACTTAATTTCTTCTCCTGAGGTCATGAAGACATTTATCATGCGAAGCAAGATTATCTCTTCAATTAGAGCATACTTTGAAAAAGAGGGCTTCCTAGAGGTTGAAACACCAACTTTAGAAAGAATCTACGGTGGAGCGCAAGCCAAACCTTTTCACACACATTTAAATGCCTTACATCTTGATATGTTTTTACGCATTGCACTTGAATTACCTCTCAAGAAATTGATCGTAGGTGGTTTCAAACGTGTTTATCAAATAGGGAAAGTCTTTAGAAATGAAGGTCTTGATGCAACACATAATCCAGAGTTCACATCGATTGAGTTTTATGCAGCCTATTGGGATTATAATGACCAGATGAAATTTACAGAGGGCCTCTTTGAATACATTGCGAAGAAACTTTTTGGAACAACAAAGATTGGAGTTCGAACAGACAAGCAAGGTAATGAACATACAATTGATTTAAAAGCTCCTTGGCCAAGACTTTCTATGCGTGAAGCTGTGAAGCACTTTTCAAAATATGATGTCGAGAAAATGTCAGATGATGAAATTCGACAAATATTGAAGGAAAAGGGAGAAGTTCCAGCAGAAAAAGCAGATAAGATTGTTGAAAGAGGATTGCTAATTCAGGAAATGTTTGAGCAATTTGTCGAGCATCATTTGATCCAGCCGCATTTTATTATTGATCACCCAATTGAAACAACACCACTTTGCAAACTTCATCGCAATAAAGATTTGGCGAAGCAAGGAATTGTTGAAAGATTTGAGATGTTTATGTTGGGCATGGAGTTTTGTAATGCTTACACAGAGCTTAATGATCCTCAGCTACAGCGAGATCTTCTTGAAAGACAAGAGAGACTTCTTGAGGCAGGAGATGAAGAAGCATCGCCCCTTGATGAAGAGTTTCTTGAGGCAATTTATCAGGGCATGCCACCAAGTGGTGGAAACGGAATTGGAATTGATCGCTTAATAATGTTATTTACAGGAGCAACATCAATACGTGATGTGATTTTCTTTCCAGTCATGAAAGACGTTAGTTCATCTAATGCTGTTGCAGAGGTTTAAGAAGTTCTCTTAAAGGTGTGCTGAAGACCATCATACTTTTATAATTAATAGGTTGTATTCTTTAAGTAATAAAATTGCGATCTTTGGAGGGCATTATGGGAATTGTCATAGAACAGGTTGTTGATGCCAGTTGGGACCAATATATTGAAGATACAAGAGGGGCAGACAATATTTCTCCTGTGTTAAATAAATTATTTGAAACGGAGATGGAGCCTGAGAAAGCGCTTGATCTTGGTGCAGGGACTGGTAAGGATACTCTTGCTTTGTTAGAACGAGGATGGCATGTGACAGCCATTGATATTTCTCAAACAGCAATAACTACTCTAGAAGAACGCGTATCGAAGTATACAGGTCAAGTGGAGTTCATTTGCGGTGATTTAAAAAATATTCCTCTTCAAAAGGAAACGTATAAGTTGATTAATGCAACAGCAGCTCTCCCTTATTTTGGAAATGGAAATCGAGATGAGTTTGATCATGTTTTTAAGATGATTGTTGATAGTCTTGAAAAAGGTGGGGTAATGTCGCTTCAATTTTTTGGAGATAAGCATAGCTGGGCAGATTCAAACAGCGGACACCCAGCCATTTTTCTTTCTTCTGAGGAAGTTAGCTCTCTTTTTCCACCAGATCTTTTTGAGGTAGAAATTCAGGAAAACTATAAGCCAGATTACTACGGAATCCCTAAATGGCATGACTTTTTTGTTTTAGTTAAGAAGAAGAGTTGATGACACTCTAACCAAAGGTTGAGACGGCATCGATATCGATGAGGATTTTGACTGAAGCGAGCTTTTTGATTGGAAGGTCGCTGAGAATTTGTGAGAGCTTCATCATCGAGATTGTTTTGATGATAAATTGGTAGCGATGTCGATCTTTGATCTTTGCGTAGCCGCAGGGCGCAAGAGATAATACTTGATGTTCTTTTGGGTTAAGCTTGCTCTTTGCTATTTGATGATAGCGCTCAGAAAACTTTTCAACCTTCTGAAGGTCAATTCCTGTAAAAACTACTTTTGCAAGGCGAGTGAAAGGGGGGTAGGCAAATTCTTTTCTTTCTTCAATTTCTTGTGCGTAAAAACCTTCATAATCATCTTGCGCTGCAAGGCGAATGATGGGGTGATCGGGAAGATGGCTCTGAACGATAACTTCTCCTGGCAATTGCCCACGTCCTGCACGTCCTGAAACTTGTGTGACAAGTTGAAAAACCGATTCATTAGATCTAAAGTCGGGAATATAGAAGCTTGAATCTGCATTTAATACGCCAACGAGTGTGACATTAGGAAAATGAAGCCCTTTAGCAATCATTTGTGTCCCAATGAGTACATCAGCTTTACCTGATTTAAATTCCTTAAAGAGTCTATCGTGGCTCCCTTTGTGCTTTGTCGTGTCTCGGTCCATGCGAAGTGTTCTAACATCGGGGAATATGGCATGAAGTGAGCGTTCAACTTGTTCTGTTCCAGGTCCGCGGTATTTCAAGGTCTCCTTTGCACCACAGGAGGAACAAACCTCAAGATCTGCTCGAATCGTGTATGAACAGATGTGGCATGAGAGGATGTTGTCTGATTTATGATATGTCAAAGAAGTGTCGCAGTGCTTACAGCGAACAGGTTCTTTGCACTCAGAGCAGACTTGACAGGTGAAGTAACCACGTCTATTTAAAAACAGGATAGATTGTTCTGAAGCTTTAATTTTTTTCTCTAGTTTGTTTAGCAAAGTGTCAGAAAATAAGGTAAATCCTTTTCTTTCGCATTCTTGTTTCATGTCTACGATGGTAATCTGTGGTCTTTGAGCATTTCCGGCGCGATCTTTGATTGTATGAAGGGTGAATTTTCCTTGCTTTGCGTGGTACATGCTTTCAAGACTTGGAGTTGCAGACCCAAGAACGACAACAGAATTTGTGAGTTGTCCCCGTTTGATTGCGATGTCTCTTGCATGGTAGCAAGGAGCATCCTCCATTTGTTTATAGGAAGTCTCGTGTTCTTCATCTACGATGATTAAACCTAAATTTGGAGTAGGGGAAAAGATTGCAGATCTTGCTCCAACGACAATAGGAATCTCACCTTTTCGAATTCGATGCCAAGCATCAACTCTCTCACCATCGCTTAGTCTGTGGTGTAGGATAGCAATGCGTGATTCAAAACGTGACTTAAATCTTTCTATAGTTTGGGTTGTTAAGGCAATTTCAGGGACAAGGACAATAACACCAACGCCGCTGGCTATCGCTTTATCGATGAGTTGCATATAGATTTCAGTCTTTCCAGATCCTGTGATTCCGTAGATCAAGTGAGTCTTGAAGGCTTTTTCAGACATGTCTTTTGCAATGCTTTCAAAACATAGACTTTGTTCATCGTTAAGTTTTTTGGGCATTGTTTGAAAAAACTCTTCCTCTTCAAGCAAAGATCGGTCGATAAGTTGAGAGTCTTTGATGAGGACTTTTTGCTTAATGAGAGTATCTATGGGGGATTTTGTGATATCTGGAAGATTGAGAATTTCTGTGAGAAAAATTCCTTTTGGATATCTGAGCATCACATCAAGAACTTCTGCTTGTCCTGGTTTTGTTTCTCGCAACTCTGCTGTGAGCTCACGCATCTTTGTAATGCTAATGCCACGTTTGATAAAGATTTTTGATAACTCTTTTGTATCTTTTCTAACGCTTGAAGGGAGGATACAACTAGTTGCTTTGCTCAGAGATGAGCAATAGTACTTTGCCATAAACCTAGAAAGTTCAAATAAATCTTCAGTTAATACGTCATTATCGGAAAGAATTTCCTTAATTGGTTGGACCTTGTCAAATTCGCATGTTTCGCTAATTGATAAAACAAGGCCTTTTCTTAGCGAGTTGCGAACAAAAACAGAGACCCGCATTCCAACTTTTAGTTTTTCCGTATATTCTTCTGGAATGCCATAATCAAGAGGTTTGACTGGAGAGCGATCGAGAATGATTTTAGCAAAGTATTGATAGGTTGTCATAATTTGACCGCTTGAGTAATTGAATCCCACAATGCTTTTTTCTTATCCGGATTCTTCTGAATTTCATCTAAATCTTTTAAGAGATATGCTTTGACGTTGCCAATTGTTTTTTTATCACCTGATTCCTTGTAATGCTCTATTAGTCTAGGTGATTGAAACAAAACAAGATCTGGGATTAAAATTAAATGAAGCTTATGAGAGGAGAAAATATTTTCCCAACGATTAGTTCTTTCAATAGGGGAAATGTCAAGAAGTCGACAAGGGCAAAATTTAATTTCTATGGCGTGAGCAATATTTCCTAAAAGACGATTAAAATTGAGCATTCTTGCATCAGTGAAGATTACGACATCAGATAAAACTTTTTGATCAGAACTTTTGGCTTTGACGCGCTTAGCAACAATGTCATCTTTAGGTTTTGCATGGATATGGAAACTGGGAGAAAAATTCCCATAGAAGCTTCTAAAGTCAGTCCCTGGAGCTCTTACAGGGTTGTTGATTTTTTCGATTGCGAGTTTTTTACTTTTTTCTGTAACAGCGGGAGTTTTTTCGATTATTTCAGGATTTGCGTTTTCTTTTTCTACGATTTTTTCAGGTTCAACTTTAGGGGAGGGTTGTTCAATTTGCTTGATTTTTGGTGCGAGAGTTGATTTTCGTAAGTTTTGTTTTTTCTTTTTCATCGAACTGTGAGGAAATTTTTGAGGCGAAGATGAGTAAAGAGTCGCCCTTTTAGGGTAGTTTTGTTTCAGGTAGGAATAGATGTCAGAAATCAGTGAATGCATTGTTTCATTTAATCATAAAACAAAGCTTGTGTATAGGATTTTGCATCGAATTCGATCAAATCATCCATCTTTTCACCAACTCCAAGGTAATAAATAGGAATTTTTTGATCTCTATAAATTGCCAATATAACGCCTCCTTTAGCGCTGCCATCAATTTTTGTTACAATCAATCCAGTAATTGGAACTGTTTGGTTGAAAATTCGAACTTGTTCGATTGCAGTTTGTCCCAGTGTTGCATCGATTGTAAGAAAAACTTCATGAGGAGCTAGATCGTCTTGCTTTTTTGCTACCCGGGCCATTTTTTCAAGCTCACGCATTAAATCACTTTTTGATTCAAGCCTTCCAGCAGTATCTACGAGGACAATATCAAAATTTTTGGATTTTGCCTTTGTCATAGCATCAAAGAGAACGCTTGAGGGGTCAGATCCTGGAGCTCCTTTGACAATTTCTATTCCAATCCGTTTAGCCCAAATAGATAATTGATCAACTGCTGCAGCTCTGAAAGTGTCTCCTGCTGCGAGTAAAACTTTTTTCCCATCATCGTGATACATTTTAGCAAGCTTTGCGATGGAAGTGGTTTTGCCTGTGCCGTTTACTCCAACCATGAGTATAATTTTGGGGTGATCGATGTAAGGATCATTGCCAGCGACTTCTGGTTTTTCAGATAGAAGTTTCTCTGCCCTATTTTTCATAATCTCGATGTATTCATCGCCCTTAGCATTAGGATGTTGTTTGTGATGCTTTTTGACGTCCTCTAGGAGTTCATGAGCCATTACTGACCCAATATCAGCTTCAAATAAAATACGTTCAAGTTCATCTAATGTTTCGCTAGAGAGGGGGTTAGAAAAGAGATTTTTTAGCTTTTTACTAAAGATTGAACTTGTTTTTTTTAACGCATTCTTAATCTTCTGAAAGCCAGTCTTAAAGATCTTAAACATCAAATTAGCCTGAATTTTCAATTGAACGTTATTAAATCGTAACACATGGTTATATTTACAGGAAAGAGGGGTTATAAAAGATGAATGTACATGAGTATCAAGCGAAACAAATTTTAAAAAAATATCAAATCCCTATTTATCCATTTGTCGTAGTGAGAAATGCTAGCGATATCGAGCAAGCTATTGATACTTTGGGCGTTACCGAGGCGGTCGTAAAAGTTCAGGTACATGCTGGTGGGCGAGGAAAGGCTGGTGGAGTAAAGATTGCAAAAACTCGAGCCGACATCATTGAAAAGACAAAACAATTGATTGGGTTGAAGCTTGTAACAAAACAGACTGGTCCTGAAGGAATTATATGTCATGAGGTAATGATTACAACTCTATGTGATATCGCAAAGGAGTATTACCTTGGAATTATCATCGACCGTGAGCATGCGAAACCTCTTTTAATGGTTTCTCCAGAGGGAGGTGTTGATATAGAAGAAGTTGCTGAGGAAAACCCAGATGCAATCCTGAAAATTCATCTCGAGCTAAATGGGCATATAAGTGCTTTTGATTTAGATAGAGTGTGTGAATTCATGGGTTGGGAAGGAGAGACTAAAGAACAGGCTAAGTCGATGATAAAAGGGTTATGTAAAGCCTTTGTAGAAAATGATGGTTCAATTCTTGAAATCAACCCACTCACAGAAGACCCAGAGGGAAATTTATGGGCACTTGATGCGAAGTTTTCTATAGATGACAATGCTTTATTCAGACATCCAGAAATTGCTGCAATGTATGACTCTACACAAGTTACGCCACAAGAGGCAGTTGCGCATGACATGGATTTAGCTTACATCGCACTTGATGGTGAAATTGGATGCATGGTGAATGGAGCTGGACTTGCAATGGCAACGATGGACTTAATTAAACACCATGGAGCTGCCCCTGCGAATTTTTTAGATGTGGGAGGAAGTGCCACACAGGAAAAAGTCACAAAAAGTTTTGGCTTAATCTTATCGGATAAAAATGTGAAAGTGATCCTTGTCAATATTTTCGGAGGCATCATGAAATGTGATGTGATTGCAGCTGGTATAATTGCTGCTGCAAAAGAAATGGAGTTGAAAGTCCCATTAGTTGTAAGGCTCGAAGGTACAAATGTTAAACAAGGAAAGGAATTGTTACAGAAGTCAGGACTATCGATCATTTCAGCCGATGATTTAACCGATGCGGCAAAAAAAGCAGTAGCACAATTAACCAGCAGCAAAAAATAAAAGGTAGCAAATGTCAATATTAGTGAATAAGAACACAAAAGTTATCTGTCAGGGAATTACTGGCCAAGCTGGATCGTTTCATACTGAGCAGTGTTATGAATATGGAACTAAAATGGTTGGCGGTGTCACGCCAAAAAAAGGTGGCCAAGTAACAGAAATAGGGATACCAGTATTCAATACTGTGTTAGAAGCAAAAGAAGGGACAGGAGCTAATGCTACAATGATCTTTGTTCCACCGAAATTTGCAGCCGCTGCAATTATAGAGGCTGAAATGTGTGGGATTGAATTGATTATTTGTATTACAGAAGGAATTCCGATCAACGATATGCTGAAGGTGAAAATGGTAATGAATCAATCTAAATCGCGCCTTATAGGACCAAATTGTCCTGGAGTCATTACGCCAGGTGAATGTAAGATTGGGATTATGCCGGGGTATATACATAAAAGAGGAAAAGTTGGAATTGTTTCTCGTTCAGGAACACTGACTTATGAAGCTGTATGGCAAACTACAAACTTAAATTTAGGGCAATCAACTTGTGTTGGAATCGGTGGGGATCCAACAAATGGAACAAATTTTATCGATGTTCTGAAGCTTTTTAACGATGATCCAGAAACAGAAGGAATTCTGATGATTGGAGAAATTGGAGGAAATGCAGAAGAAGAGGCTGCCGAATGGATCAAACAAAATTGTAAAAAGCCAGTAGCTGCATTTATAGCGGGGCAAACAGCGCCTCCAGGAAAAAGAATGGGGCACGCAGGTGCAATCATTTCAGGTGGAAAAGGAACAGCTAGCGACAAAATTGCAGCTTTAAAAGCCGCAGGAGTGAATGTTGCCCTTTCTCCAGCAGACATGGGCTTAGCAATGAAAGAGGCGTTTTAATGAACGAGACAAGAAAAAAATCAATTCCATTAAAGCTTTCGCCTGCGTTTTTTATTACATCAGGCATTATTGGCTATCTAAATTCACGTTCGCTTACGGGGACTATGATATGGATTGGAATTATCTTAGTCTCTGTTTTAGTCCATGAGTATGGACATGCTCTGATGTCACTATATTTTGGACAACAACCAAAAATTGAACTTGTTGCGTTTGGTGGCGTGACATTACCTGAGGGAAAAAAGCTTCCTCCTTGGAAAGAGTTCCTAGTAGTATTAATGGGGCCTTTGTTTGGTTTCGCATTATTTATTGGAGCGATCATATTAGTCCGCATGCAAATCTTACCGCCTTTTGCTCAATCAATCATGGTGATACTGGCACTTGTAAATCTTTTTTGGACGGTTGTTAATCTTCTTCCTATATTACCACTTGATGGCGGGCAGTTAGTTCGCATTGTTCTTGAAAAAATTATGGGCGCTAAAGCCTTCAAAGCAACACTTTATTTGTCTATTCTTCTTGGTGCCATTTCATCAGTGGGCTTTTTCATTTTAGGATTTCTTTTTGCCGGCGTTATTTTCTTGTTATTAACATTCCAAAATATTGAAACCTTGCGCAGGTTTCATTATTATACAGAAGCTGACGGACAAGACGTCAATAGAAACGAACTAAAAGAAATCGAAGATTTATTAAAACATGGAAGAATGGATGATGCTTTAAATCGACTTGAAAGATTGATTAAAAATACAAAAATGGGATTAATCCACACGATTGCTTCAGAATATGCTGCAAGAATTCATTACGATAAAAAAGAATATGAAACTTCTTATCAATTATTATTGCCAATCCAAACCAGGTTATCTAAAGAAGCAAAATGCATACTTTTTCTTGCATCGTTTGAATTAAAAGACTTTCAAAGAGTGATAGATTTGGCAGGTGAGTGTTTTTCAGAAAGACAAACAGTCGATGTTGCTCTAAGAGCTGCTGCATCACATGCATCAAAGAACCAAGACCAGCCAGCATTTCAATGGTTAAAAAAAGCAAAGAGTTTTGATAGTATCGATCTATCAAAAGCGACTCAAGATCCACTCTTTGACTCGATTCGTAATGCAGACGAATTTAAGAAAATCGTTGAAGATGACGCTTCATAAGCCTTCCAAAATTTTCCTCATTAAAAAAAAATGCAGAAAGATTAAGAGAAAACTTGTCTACTATTGACCAATCCAATAAGCTGTACTAAAGTTCAAACCCTAATTGGAGGTATTAAATGAATAAAAACGAACTGATCGAGGAGCTCTCAGATAAGACAGGATTTACTAAATCTGACACAAAGAAGTTTATCGACAAATATGTAGAAGTTGTTAGCAAATCACTACGTAAGGGCAGAGATGTCCAGCTAGTCGGTTTTGGTACATTTAAAGTAACTAAACGAAAAGCAAGAGTTGGAAGAAATCCACAAACTGGTGCTGAAATCAAAATACCAGCGAAAAAAGTTCCTTCTTTTAGAGCAGGTAAGGCTCTTAAAGACACAGTCAACTAGACTTCTCTTAAGAGACGTTTCTAGTCAAAAAGCCCCTATGTTTTTTAGGGGCTTTTTTTATGCCCAAAACTCTTTTATCTCGACTTTCAATATTTATCCATAAATCACTTCCCCGCAAGCACTTGCGCGCCGCCTTCTATTTAGATGGCTTTGAGATCTATTATAGAACTCTTCAATCGCATTCATAATGAGTCGTTTACAATCAAATAATTATTTGATATAATATACTTAAGGTTAATTATGTTCTGACGTAAATATAGGGGGTAATATTTATGGATCATATAAGTTTAAGTCAAAGGCCATTGCCGGCCACACCTACTGGTTCACCAGTGAGTGGAAAAAAAAATTCGAAGTCAGACTCTTCCAGCGCTAATGGGGTCTTAATTGGCGCGGCAAAAAAGCTGGCTGCTGTTTTCTCTTCTACTATAGGGAAAAAGGATGAGCCTTTATATGTTAAAGCTAATAAATTTAAACCGAAATCTTATGCAAAAATAGTTCAAAAGCATAAAGAATCTGAAAAAACTAAAAAAATGCACCAAGAATTAAAAAACTATATTGAAAGGGCTAACAGGCACAAAATAAGTCAAGAGATAAAGAAAGCAGAGGAGGCGGGAATACAGAGACCTATCGCACCTCCAAGGCCTGCTGCAATGTTTAAAGAGGAGTTAGAACCTATCTATATAGAACTAGTGCCAACAGGGGTAAATACGCAAGTTATGGCAGAAGTTCAATCACTAGTAGCTGAGAAAAGAGCCTCTCTTGGGTCTGATGTTTCAGGTCGATCTTCTACAATGTTTTCATCAACTTTGAGTTCTTTTGCGGATTTCAGTTCAAATTTTTCTTCCGATGGATATAGTGTGGTAAGCGAAGATTCAGAAGATGGTTATGATTTATTGAACATACATCCAGAGATAGAGAATTTTTTTGAGCCAGCGAATTCTACTGAAAGTCTTGAACAAGTGGACCATCGCGATGGTTTAACAAGTTCTATAACGCAAGTTTTTGCTAACTCTAATGCTCGATCATCACAGGAGTTAGTTCCTGATCTGAACTCAAGAGAGTTACATGAAATAGATGCATTTTAAGAAAAAAAACTATCTAAATTTAGGTCAAGCTCACTAGAAATAGTGGGCTTTTTTATATTCAATAGAGATTGCAAAAATCAATAATCACATGTTAGTATCGAGTCTTACTATAAGAATAAGAGGAGGTCCTGTGCGTATTGTTTCTAAGTTATCAATGGTGTTGCTTATTGCAACCGGATTAACATCAAGTGCAATTCTTTCTGCAGAAAGTCAAGATAGTCTATGTCCTGAGTGTGGAAAGAGTTTATCGAATGCATTTGTGCAGGTAGCAAAAAATGGGCGTCCTTCTGTTGTTCATATTCGTGGCGAAATGGGTGGACAAAGTGCAGGAAATTATCAAGAGTATGCTGCACCTTCAAATCCGTTTGAACAATTTCAAGATGAGTTATTTCAGAGATTTTTCGGAGCTCCTGGAGCAGATAAGAGAAGTGGTCCAAGACCTCCACAAGGTCAGAGTCATGGATCTGGATTCATTGTTTCATCTGATGGATATATTGTTACCAATCACCACGTTGTAAAAGATGCAACACGTATCGTTGTAGAAAAGTATGATGAAGTAGAAAAGGAATTTGAGGCTGTTTTAGTTGGCTGTGATCCAAAAACCGATCTTGCTGTTTTGAAAATTGAAGCAACAGACCTTCCTTTTGCGACATTTGGTGATAGTGACAATTTAGAAGCAGGTCAATGGACAATTGCTATTGGTCACCCTTTTAAATTAAGAGATACAGTTACAGCTGGTGTAATTTCAGCTATGCATAGAGGCGACTTAAAAATTTCTCAGTTAGAAGATTTTATTCAAACTGATACAGCGATCAACCCAGGAAGTTCTGGAGGGCCTCTATTTAACTTAGATGGCAAAGTAATTGGAGTAAATACTGCAATCTTATCAAGATCTGGCGGAAACATTGGCGTAGGTTTTGCTGTGCCAAGCAACGTTGCTAAGATGGTTTTTGAACAAATTAAGGATAAGGGTGCCGTAGATAGAGGATTTCTAGGCGTACAAATTCAAGATTTAAGTGAAGATTTAGTAGCAGGATTTAAATTGAAGAAGGGAACGACTGGAGCTTTAATCGCAGAGGTTGTTCCGGGTTCTTGTGCTGAAATTGCAGGTCTTGAAGCAGGTGATGTTGTCATTGAGTTTAATGGTGCCGATATCAAGGGAGCAAAGCAGCTCTACAATTCAATCGGAAGAATTGCTGCCGGAGATCAGTGTAAAATGAAAGTCTTGCGCAATGGTAAGGCTAAAATGATTGCTATTGTTCTTGGATCAAAGTCTATTGAAATCGTTCAAGAAGGTGATGTTGTTCACAGACTTGGAGTAATCATTGAACAATTAACGCCTGAAACAGCCCATAAATATAACGCTAAAACAGATGAAAAAGGTGTCGTAATCACACGAGTTATTCCTGGATCTGTTGCAGCAATGATGGGATGGAGTGAGGGAGCGATTATTCTTGTTGTCAATGGTGAGAATGTTCAATCTGTGGGCGATGTTAAGCGCATTATCGAAAAATCAAGTGTTAAAGATCGGATTGTATTTCTTATGCATTACAATGGAAGAGCCTCGTTTCACAGCGTACCTCATCCAAATGTAAAATAAGAAAATCATTAGAAAGACATATGAAAAAAGCACTCTTTTAAGAGTGCCTTTTTCATATGTCTGATTAGAGTTCATTAATTGAACTTATGCGAGAAAGTCCAATTTGTTTACTCAAACCTAATCCAGCAATAAAATATAGATGGGCTAAAAACACCCCAGCTATAGGAATTGTCCGAAGAAGATTCACGGGGAGTTCAAAAGTAACTAAACGAACAATAGAAAAAGTTGCAATTATTGGGGAGGCGATTAAAGTGAAAAAGAAGATTTTATGGCAGTCTGAAGCTAATTTCTGTCTATTTCCGCCACATAACTCACCGATACATATAAAAATAGGGGCAACAGCAATAACCAATAAAGGTGCAAATATAATAAGTGAGATCTTCGATATTGCTTTAATTGTATGAGAAGCTAAAAGTGCTAGGCCTGTGATCGGGGCATTTACTATAAGAGTTGCTATGCATCTGTTTAAATTTCTTTCTGATTCTATTTGCAAGTATCTAAACGGGTCAAGAAAGACTTCATTGCAATACACAAATGTTTCAATATGACTTTGAAAAAATTCAATGTTTAGTAATTCTTTAGGGATAATTTTAAGAGAGCTTTTAGTATGAATCATATTGTTGTGGAGATAGACGTAAATTTCTTTTATGCAAGATTCTGAACTTTGGAGCTCGGGCCATTTAGCGGCATAAAAATCAACGGGTGGTAAACCATTTGTGTTTGTGACGCGATCCATAACTGTTTCTAATCTTTTCTTTTGTACTCATCTATTTTGATTAGAGGGTAACTGGCTAAAATCATTCCACCATATGCGATAAAAGCCCCAACTACAGGAATAATGCGCAATGCAACTACAGGAATCTCAAGAAAAGTGAGTTGTATGCTTTTGGTTAAATAAAATTTTACACATGTCTGTTTTAGGATGTTTGTGTTTTCACCAAGTGTGAACCCCCATTGCAGTATGCCAATAACACCTGTAATCAGTGTTAAAATGGTATAAATAGCAAGGTTTCCTGTCAGGAAGGCAACATCAGCAATAGCACCAACAGAGCCACCTAAAATTAGATCAAAGCTTTTTCTTGAAATAGAGTGCTTGTCTCCTTTTATATATGCGAAGGGAGACTTAGATATATTTGCTTGATGGGTTAAAAAAGCACTACAGATTTTAGGTAGGCAAGGAAGAAACATATCGATCGTATTTGCAGAAATCGAGTCAAACCAATATTCTGCTGTTATTTTATTGTGCATCTTTGCAAATTTATTAAATAAATTCTTGAAAACGCCGACATCAGCACCCTTGTATAGCTTTAGGGAGTGGTTGTAGTAGATAGGAGAGTGGGATGTGTCTATTTTGTTCATAGACACAATTATATGAGAAAAACAACATAAAGGGAAGATTAAGAAAAAACTATGAGCCTAATTTTCCGTGCTTTATAAATACATTCTTATACGAATTCTGTTTCCTGGCTAGACAAAGCCTCTACTTTAAGTGGACTCAAGCCGTATTTAGCAAACAATGGGGCTTCTTTTTCAAGAAGTTCTTTGCTTGAGTAAGTAACGCGGATTGATTTTTCTTCCATCATCGGTTTTAGTCGCTCTTTTACAGCAGCTTGTATGTCTTTTTTTGTGACTGCGAGCAGCTGTTCACGAAATAATTGTCTTATCTCACGCGTAAGTCCTACTTTTCTTTGAAAATAGGTGACAACAGCTCTTGAGCCTGGGTTAACGACTCCATCAACATCTTGAATGTAGGAAAGTTGAGCTTCAAGTAGATCTTGATCTGTAAAATTGCCTTTTATAACGGAATCAACGGCATTGTTAAACGCGTTGTAAGTCGAGACAATATTTGGATCTCGTGAGCTATAAAATTGGCAACATCCAGTTAAGATGTTGAATTTTACGCCAGATGTGTAGGCTCCGCCTTTTTCTCTTACATCTCTATGCACAAAAAGATTCTCAAGAAGATAGCTTGCTACTTTTAGTGCTGCAGCTTGCGGGGAATGCATTGTAATCGTCGAGATAGATTGGGCATTATGGGCAATTTGCGTTGCAATTGTGCGTGCGCTATGAGCGGCAGGTCTTGGTGTAGCAAGATCAACCCAAGGAGTAAATGATGTAGAGGCTTCAGTGAGACGTACGGTGCCATAAAACTTGTTTTTCTCAAGCTCTAGCCAATCTTCCTCATCACAAGATAAAATTAGGTGAGGATTGTTTAAGTGGAAGATGTTTTTTGCAAGAGTTGCAAACTTTTCCATGACCACATCGATTTCTGAATCAAGATTGTTATATAAGTTCTCGATGAATTTATAGTAAGGAAGGCCATGCCAAATGTTATTGATGTGGTTCCAAGGGGAGAAACTAGAAGCTGATTGCTTTAGCGCATAAGAAATAGCATTGCTGCTTAAGCGGTTTTTTAAATTTGTGAATGTCTGTGAGATAAGCTCTTTAACACGCTCAAAATCTTTAAGATCAGGATCGAGAATGAAGTCTTTTAGGACATGAAACATTTCCTTATTTTTTCGGCTCAGTGCTTTTGCACAAAGTGAGATGGTAGGATAACAAGTTTGAATATTTTCTCTTTGCACGTTTAAAGATAAACTTGTCCAAACCCCACCGACATGTTCTTGAATATGATTAAGATTGTCGATGTAATTGCGGCCACCAGCTCCAAGTTCTGTGATGACAGAAGCAAAAAGTCTTAAGTAAGACAAGTCAATTTCATCAACTTGAGGCAAGTCAAAAACTAAAGTTGCATAAGTGATTTTATTGGTGAACGTTTCATGGTGATAGACGGCAAGATTTTCATATGATGATTTTTTCAGGTGGAAGTAGGAAACTTCTTTAGGTAAATCTTCCAATGAGAGAATAGGTAGACAAGAGAGGTCTTCGCCTTCTTTTTCTTCTTGATATGCTTTCATTTCATCAGCATTATGTAGGATCTCTTTTACTTCTTCTTTTGTAAGGGAGGCTTTTTGTGCTGCTAAATTAGCTATTTCTTCATTGTGTTCTTTAGCGCCTAATTCAAGATCAGGTGACATGACAAGTCGGATCATGTGTTTATTGTCTAAAAAGTATTTTTTAATCAATGAAGGGAGGTAGTTGTCATCTTTTACAAGTTTATGTAATTTCTCAAAGAGTGAGTGAATGTGTAATCCTTGTGTGAGTGGACCTCCTTGCAGAACAGAGAGAGCTGTTCTTCCAAAAAGTTCTAGGCCATAAGGGCCGTAATCACCAGAGATTTCACTTCTTGAGAATTCAAGTTGGTGTAGTGCTGATTCAACGAGGTTGTAAGGAATTTTATCTTCAACAATTTTTTCAAGTGTTGATCTAAGAAGAGCTTCTATGGCATTAGCATCTTCTTTCTCGCATCCTCTAAATACTATCGAATAAGGCATTTCCCTTGCATCTGTGTCAAATGCTGAATCTGCATTGATACATAGGCCTGAGGTAATGAGTTTATGCTTTAGAATAGATCCATCGGTATCCATCAATATTGAGTCAAGTAATGTGAGAGCGATTGTATCATCACTATCTGCAATATTCGTTGTTAGATAAGAAAAGCCAATAAAGGTTTGTCTTGATAAGTCTGTTTCTGTAGTAGCATAGGTAGTTTCTTCATAAACAGGTTTTGTAAAACGAGTGATTAGTGGAACTGATGGGATCGTTTCTTTCTTTTCTGCGTGATCAAGAATTTCATTTCCAATGAAGTCGAGGTGTTTTTGAAGGGGGAGGTTCCCGTAGAAATAAAAGATCGCGTTTGAAGGGTCATAGAATTTTTTGTGGAAGTCGCAAAGACCTTTATGTGTAAGGGTCGTGATGTCTTTGGGGTCTCCTCCTGAGTCAAATCCATAAGTATGATTTGGATAAAGAATAGCCATCATTTTTCGCCAAAAGATAGAACCTGCGTTTGCGTAAGCACCTTTCATTTCATTGTAGACGATCCCTTTTATCATAAGTTCTGAAGTAGGATCGTGTGGATCAGAAAATTCAAGGCGATGACCTTCTTGTTTGAAGCTTGTTTTTTCAATTCGTGGATGAAAGACAGCATCAAGGTAGACGTTGAGAAGGTTGTAGAAGTCTTTTTCGATTTTTGAAGCAGCAGGGTAAGCTGTCCAAAGCTTTGCGGTAAAAGCATTCATGAAAGTATTTGAGCTTCTTCTTGTCATTGCAAAGAAGGGGTCATGAACAGGAAATTTTTCAGAGCCACATAAAACGACGTGTTCTAAGATATGGGGTGTGCCAGATGAATCGTTCGGATAGGTTTTACAGGTAATTGCAAAAAGGTTTTCATCATCATTGCTTTCAACATGAATAACTCTTGCTCCACTTTTGTCATGAACGATGTCAAAAACACGTACGCCAATTTCATCAACGCTTGTTACGTCTTTTACTGTGAATCCGCGAAATGTTTCACCCTTTTTCATAGAACTCCCCGATAATAATAAATGGTATTATCGGGGAAAAAGGCTTTATTTACCACGTTAAATTTGAAGAAGATTGATATTCTGTCACGCGTGTTTCAAAAAAGTTTTTTTCTTTGTTTAAGTCGATCACTTCACTCATCCAAGGGAATGGATTTTTCTTGTTGTAGCGAGCTTTCAGACCAATGCGTTCAAGTCTTCGATCGGCGATGTAACCAACATACTCTTCAAACATCGGAGCTGTTAATCCAAGAATTCCTTTTGGCAGACAATCTTTGGCATAAGCAATCTCAAGTTCAACTGCTTCGTCGATAAGATCGTAAATGTGATCTTGAAACTCGTGTGTCCAAAGAGCTGGGTTTTCTTCTTTAATCCCATTGATTAAGTCGATTCCAAAATTAAGGTGGATCGTCTCATCACGCAAAATGTATTGGAACTGCTCTCCAATTCCAGTCATTTTGTTTTGTCTGTGCATTGATAAAATCATAGCAAAGCCAGAATAGAAAAAGAGACCTTCCATAATGATGTAGTAGCCAATCAAGTTTTCAAGAAACTTTTGAGACCCTTCAAACGTTTTGGTCGTGAATCCTTCTTTCATAATGTCAGCTGTAAGCTGCATTTCAAAGCGGTCTTTATCTGCGATCACTTTGTTTTCGTTGTACATATTAAAAATTTCACCCGGATCAAGAGCGAGGGATTCTACTATGTAGTGAAAAGTGTGAGTGTGGATTGCCTCTTCAAAGCCCTGTCTTAGAAGGTATTGTCTTGCTTCAGGGTTAGTGACATGTTTAAATATTGCCAAAACAATATTATTTCCAACAAGTGACTCTGCTGTTGAGAAGAATCCAAGGTTTTTCATTAAAACCTGTTTCTCACCTTCGCTCAGTGAACCTGATTTCCACATTTCAATATCTTTTGCCATTGGAACTTCTGTTGGCATCCAATGGTTTGCGCATCCATTGAGGTAGTGCTCCCATGCCCATTTGTATTTAAGAGGCATTAGCTGATTTACATCTACTTGAGAGCAATTTATCAATCGCTTCTTGTCAGCGTCGACGCGCTTTTCTTTACCTTGTGTCATTTTTTTTCTCCTCTATAATCCTATTGACAGCTTTCGCAACCCTCATCCATGGAACAAACTTTTGGTGCCGGTTTTTCGCTGCGATCAATTTTAATATTGCTCGAAGCTGAGGCATTTTTCATCCAACGGGGTTGCAGTGATCGTTTATTGATATCAGTTGTAGATTTCTCAACTTGAGTTGCACCTACTGTACGTAAATAGTAGAGAGTTTTCAATCCCTTTTTCCATGCTGCGATGTACATCTCATGGATTTTCTTTCCACTTGCTTCTTCTAAATAAAGGTTTAAAGATTGACCCATATCGATCCATTTTTGCCGTCTAGATCCAGCTTCTATCAGCCACATTGAATCAAGTTCAAAAGAGGTGATAAATAACTTTTTTACATCTTCTGGGATACGGTCGATCTCAAGCAATGAACCATCATAGTATTTTAAATCATCAAGCATTTCAGCATCCCAAAAGCCAAGCTCCTTGAGTTTTTCAATGAGGTAGGCGTTAGGGACAGTAAATTCTCCTGATAGATTTGATTTCACATATAAATTCTTATATGTAGGTTCAATAGATGCTGTGACACCAATAATATTTGCAATCGTTGCAGTTGGAGCAATTGCCATGGTGTTACTATTTCTCATTCCGTGTTTTTTTACATGAGCACGAACGATATCCCAATTAAGTTTTGATGAGCGATCCATCTCAACAGGCATGCCACGTTCTTTTTCAAGAAGATCAATCGTATCAATAGGAAGTAATCCTCGATCCCATTTTGATCCTTTATAAGTTGAGTATGTTCCACGTTCTTTTGCAAGTTCAGAAGAAGCTAGGATAGCATAGTATGAAATCGTTTCCATAAGTTCATCTGCAAGCTCAACAGCTTCATGACTAGCATAGGAAATGCCTTTCATGTAAAGAACATCTTGAAAACCCATTAACCCAAGTCCTACTGGACGGTGTTTATGATTGGCATGTTTTGCTTCTGGTATTGAGTAGAAGTTAATGTCAATCACGTTATCAAGAATTCTAATCGCTGAACGAACTGTTTTTTCAAGTTGTTTACGATCTATTTCACCATTTTCTAAAATATGCTTTGTCACATTGACAGAACCAATATTACAAACAGCAACTTCTTCTTTTGATGTGTTGAGTAAAATCTCTGTACAAAGATTTGAGCTATGCACAACCCCTGTATGATCTTGAGGGGAGCGAATGTTTGATGGGTCTTTGAAAGTAATCCAAGGATGGCCTGTTTCAAAGAGCATGCTCAACATCTTGCGCCATAACATGACGGCATCAATTCTCTTAAAGAGAGGGATTTTACCTTCATCTGCCTGTTTTTCATATTGAGTATATGCTTCCTCAAAGGCTTTTCCGTATAAATCATGTAAATCTGGAACATCATTTGGAGAGAAAAGGGTCCATTGACCATTTTCAAGAACTCGTTTGATAAATAAATCAGGGATCCAGTTGGCAGTATTCATGTCGTGTGTTCGTCTGCGCTCATCACCTGTATTCTTACGAAGTTCGATGAAGTCTTCAATATCAAGGTGCCATGTTTCAAGGTATGAGCAAAGAGCACCCTTTCGTTTGCCACCCTGATTCACAGCAACAGCCGTGTCATTAGCGACTTTAAGGAAGGGGATAACACCTTGCGATTTACCATTAGTTCCCTTGATTAGTGCTCCTGTTGCTCTTACAGAAGTCCAGTCATTACCAAGACCTCCCGCCCATTTAGAGAGTTGAGCATCATCAGAAATCACTTTGAAGATATGAACAAGGTCATCATTTACAGTAGATAAAAAGCATGAGCTTAATTGAGAGTGGGTCGTTCCTGAGTTAAAGAGAGTCGGTGTTCCAGGAGTGTAGTAAAATTGAGAAAGAATATGGTAAAACTCAATTGCTTTTTCATTTTTCTTCTCTTCTTTTAGGGCAAGTCCCATAGAAACCCGCATCCAAAAAATTTGTGGTGTCTCTTGTCTTTGACCTTTGTCATGAATAAAATAACGGTCATATAAAGTTTGTAGTCCATGATACTGGAATAAATCATCTCTATCTAAATCCATAGCATCGGCTAATTGATCAAGATTGTAATCAAGAAGAGATGGAGCTAGGCGCTCTTGTGAGATTCCTTTTTTGATGTAGGACTTGAAGTAAGTTTTATGAGCAGATTTTAGAGTTGGGTCAAGAGTTGATACCTGCATAGCTTCACGATATACTTTGTCAAGAAGGAGTCTTGCTGTGACGTATGCATAAGCAGGATCTACTTCAACCTTTGCTCTTGAGGCCATAATTAATGCAGTATCAACTTCTTCTTCATTGATGCCTTCGTAGAAGTTCATTAAAGTTGCTTGAAGAAGTTCTTCTATGCTAACAACATTCTCAAATTCGCGAGATGCAAAAGTGATCTTTTGGCGAATCTCACTTTCTGTGATAGTTCTTGCTGTTGAGTCTTTGCTTGCAACAGAAAATGACTTTTCTTTATCGCTTTTCTTTCTTTTTGGAAGTTTTGCTGAGTGGTGAATCTCTTTAGCTTCAAGATCGCTCTTTTCTTTGCGAAAGATGATATAGTCTTTAGCTTCAATGTAGAATCCTTCACGCATTAAAACTTCTTCAATCATATCTTCAATAAAAAACAGATTGATAGAACTTCCTTTCTTATTCTCTAAAACGACTTGGTCAATGATTTTTTGTGTTAAAACGTTTACAGATTCAATCACTTCACCAGGAAGGCTTTCATGCTGTAGATCAAGAGTTCGATGAAATGTTTTTGCAATAGAGTTTGAGATTTTCATCGGATTGAAACGAACTTTTGCTCGTCCATCCTTACGGTAGATTTTAATGTTTGTTGGAAGAGACTCTCTTGCTTCTTTATGTTGATCACGATAGATAATATAGTCTCTAGCAACGTCATGAAAACCGTTTTTCATAAGAGTAATTTCAACAATGTCTTGAATTCCTTCAACGCTCAAAGAAACGCCATTGTGTCCTAGTTCATGTACTCTACTAATAGCCTTTTCGCTGACATTTTTAATGCTCTTTAATAAAGAGGGGTCTAGCTTTTCAGATGGAGTGAGTTTTTTTGTGTCTCTAAAGGCTGATTCAATAGCTTTTTCAATACGCTCTGGTAAAAAAGGGACAATCGCTCCACCTCTTTTTACGACAGTTAACGCTCTTTCGCTAGGAAGATCTTTTTGCAGAGTATCTTTTGCTAAAGATGCAACATTTTTCATCGGTGATTGTTCTTTAACTTTCAATTTTTTCATTTCTCAATCCTATCGTTTTAACCTTCTTGATGTAGTAGTAGAAATTACCAGATGTGGTGGTTCTTTCTTTATACAATACTATATATTGTATTCGGAGGCAAAAGTCCAGGGCTTTTTTTTTGTGAATTTTTCTTGCTTAAATAGGGAAGTTGCTCCTCGCAGCTAGATTGCGAGCTGCGAGATATTTACAGAAAAATGTGTGTTAAGATTGGTAAAACATCATCTGGAAAAAGTTCGAATTTTTCATTCGAGACATCCAAACTTCAATTGTTTTATCAAATTCAATATCTTGCCTAGATAGGATGACATAGAATACAGATAAAAGAGAACCAAATACGTACCAAGATTGCGAATATGAAGGGAGATCCATATTTATAAGTTGGGAAAGTATAGGGGAAAGAAGACGGTTTTCAATAGAATCTTTCGGAAGTTTTTTTGTGATTTCTTGTGTAATAGAAGTAATAATGCTTAAAGAGCCTTCTATAGTAGTAAATAGTTCGCCTTCAGAAGGGAGAAGTTGGGAAAAAACTTCATCAATACGTTTACCGACTTCTTCTATAGAATACATTTTTAAAGCATCGTTTCCTAAATAGATGTTTTCAAGGGTTGACCGAATCGTTTTAAAAGATGGCTTTGGTTTCAAACTATAGTAGGTCTCAAAAAATGAGTGAATAACCGGCATGATGTTTTCGATGTCATTTTGTAGGTTGTCAATGATTTGAGAGGAATTGTCTTCTGTGAGCATGTCCGATAAATAGTCAAGTTGTGTGGAATAAAATCCTGTCGTGAGTTGAACTGCCAGGTGATTAGGTTTCCCCAATATAGATAGAAATTGTGAAAAGATAGGAAGATTGGATTTGAAATAACTACAAAATTGGTCAGGAAGGTTGTGGTGGTACTGCTCTATTAATGAGATTAAGCTTTTCTTCATAGGCCACATTTTATCGGCATAAGATTGAAACTTATTATTAATTCCAAGTTGCCTTGCTTCAATGACTTCATAACGTTGATGCCTGAATTCATTATAGAAGAGCTCATTGATTCTTTGGCCTAAAATAGGCTCCCCATGTGAGAACTCAGTGAGTTTTTCAAGAGCCTGCTCTTTAAGTTTTTTAGGAACATATCTTGGCAGGTTTCTCTGATAAAATTGTCTTTTTTCGTCTAGAAGACATTTGATTTGATTGAGTAACTTATGTGCATTAGCAGATGTAATATCTTTCAGTTGTTTTGTCAGGTGAGAGAGTTTTGCGTCAATATTGAGCTCGACAAGTATTGGATGCCAATCTTCAATAACATAACTACTATGTGATTTACGATCGATGTGCAGCAAGAGGTTAAAAATCGGTTCCTTTATTAAATGGATCAGGGTAGGGCTAAAGGCGTTTGGATTCTTTTCAACAAGAGATTTTAGTTTCTCTGAGTGTTTACGTAGAGCTTTAAAAAGATATTCAAGAATTTCATCCACAAACTTTGATTCAAAAGGAACAAAAATGCTTACCGCGCTTAAATACTCTAGAATGTTATCCCCAAGCACTTTTGCTTGAACGGCAGGCTCTTTTATTGCTAGAGTATTATAATCAAGGTGTACAAGTTTATGGAGAGCTTCAACAAGGATTTGAATATTTTGAATTTCAATAGGTGGGTGTGATTCGTCTAATTCAACTTCATTCATTTGGGGCATAATAAATAGTTTTCCCTCATGCTCCATTGTGTTTAAAAGCTTCTTAAACTGAGGAAGTTTAAAAAATACGCGAATTGGCGAAGGGAAGACCCCGATTTTTATGAGGTCATTTAAAGCTTTGCTCAATTCGATATTTTTCTCAGGCTTAGCAAGTTGCCAGTTAGTGACAAAAGAGAGTAACTTATTTGCTTTAGGCTTGAGCTGCTCAACATGTTTTCTCATAATAAACTTTTAGTTAATTACTTTTTATTATTATAAACTATTATGTAATTCTTTAACAAATCTCGATACAATCGATTTATTTTGATGTATTTAGGGAAATAGGGTATGATACCCAATATGAAAAGAGTGAATTTTTTACCCAATATTATTACAGCTTTTGGTCTATCTTGCGGTTTATTTGTAATATTTAAGCTGGCGATGTCAGAAAGTCTTAATTACGAGCTTCTTCGACAAATGACTGTGATTTTGATGGTTGCAGGTGTGGCCGACTTATTAGATGGTGCAGTAGCAAGAGCAATTAAAGCAGAAAGTGAATTCGGGGTCTTATTCGACTCTCTTTCAGATGCTGTAACATTTGGAGTTGCTCCATCAGTTCTATTCCTTAAAGCTTTACCTCTTTCATTGTCTCTTGGACCTTATTCAGTATTAGCGATTGCAGCAGCGATGCTTTATACTGTTTGCGGAATACTTCGTTTGGTAAGATACTCAATGAAGTCCCCAAAGAAAGAAGAAGAAGAGGCTCTAGCAAAGAAACCTTTTATAGGATTACCAATACCTGCGGCTGCGGCAGCCGTTGTAGCGCCTAATCTATTCATTCACTCACCAATTTTTCAATCTTGGTTTACAATGTCAGATGAATCGATGTTGATCTTCTTGTCAATAACGATGATTGTTATTGCAAATTTGATGGTCAGCAAGTTTCGCTTTCCAAGTCTTAAGACAATGCACTTTCGAGTCCCATCCTTCAATCTAATCTTCTTCACAACGATTTTTGCAATCCTTGTGATATATGGATTTCTCTACTATCTATCTTTCTTGCTTCTTGGAATAGCATGGTCGTATGCACTCTTAGGGTTGTTTTTGTCGATTGCAAGAATGATTGCAGGAAGAAAGTCTAAACATTTAAAAGATTTCCAGCCAGAAGATGAGGATGAAGAGCTTTAGACAAGCTCTAGACAAGCTCTAGCTGCTCTTTGCAATACTCATTGATAAAACGTGCTTGATGCGAATCAGGCCCCGTAATTGCGTCTTTAGGAAGACGACTATAACGCTTGTAGATGTCGTGTTGATAAAAAGCGAGATCTTGATCTAAAAGGCGAGGACCATGATCTCGATAGTTTGTAAGAAAAGATGCTGTTAATCTCTCTATTTCTTCTTTAGGTATGTGGTTGTATTGACCTAGAAACTCAACGCTCGTGATAAAATTCGCAACATCATATCCAATCGGGCCGCCCACTTTTAAGTCTGGAGTCATTTGAAAGTCTATGAAAGTGACTTTATTCGATGATTGATCATAAAAAATATTTCCAGGGTGCGTGTCACCATGAATAATTCCATATGGTCCGGGAGGTTTTTTTGAAAACATTCTTATATATTCTGGGTTTGCTCTTGTTTTAGGTGATTTTTGATGGAGTTCTGCCATAGCAATCGCAGTTTCATCCATAGCCATTTTCAGATCAGAGAGGGCTGTTTCTCTCCCATTAGTTGAAGTCATTTTGCCATAGTTTTTAATCAATTGATTGAGGGTCTTGCCATCAGCAGGAGCTTCTGCTAGGAATAAGGTTTCTTCGCCGTTGAGGTGTCCTTGAGCTCTTCCATAAACTTCTACAAGATGAAAGTGAGTAAAAGAAAGTTTTCTAAGGTCGTTTAGTGCAGAAAACTCATCTTCAAATAATATTTCGTCATGAAGGTCTTCTGAAGGAAGAGTCTTTAGGATGCCTAAAGTATTCCCTTTCTTGTCATATACAAAATATATTCCATTTTCAATAAGCCCAGATTCAGCCATGTCTGCTGTAGAGGAATGATTTTTAAATTTTAGCTCTTTAAAAGGCTTTCCAAAGAAATTTTCCGAAAAAATTGCAATGTCATCTGTTTTTTTTATTTGAGTAGTCTCAATCATTTTAGCGTCAGGTGCGCGATTTTGATCAACAGGTAGAGGTAATAAATGAATATTTAATAAAATTGGAATTATTAACAACATACAACCACTCTAAACATAAATAATTAAGAGTTAATTATCGTTTGTTTCAAGTTTAATTACAATTGCTTTGTGTATGGATTTAAAATATTTAGTTTGTTTTGAGGCAGAATAAACTACGGTCGTGAAACATCCAAAGCACTTAGATCGTTATATGAACCTGAGGTGCTTGTGTAATCATTAAAGTGTGTCAGAGTAATACAAGTAGGTAAATTGCAGTGCCAAATCATATTTTCTGTTAATATGTAAGAAAAAGGTGTTTAAATGATTATTATTTCTTTTCTTGCTTACCTTCTGCTTATTCCACTTGTTTTATTGTGGCGACAAAAAAACAGTTTGACTAACGAATTGATAAGAGCTCAAACAAATGAAAGTCTTCTTCAAAGAACAATTGAAGAGAGAGAAAAGTCATTTGAAGAAAAAATGGCACTTATTGAAGAGACAAAAGAGAAGCTAAGTGAATCGTTTAAAACGATCTCCCGAGATACCCTTGATGCAATGCAAAAAAAGACAGATCTTGAATGGGCGAAAAAAGAAGAGACATTTCTTTCTAAAACCTTAACTCCAGTAAAAGAATCGCTTACGAAGCTTGATGAAGGAATGCGCGCTATTGAAAAAGAGCGAAAGGGGGAAAAAGAGCAACTAAAAGAGCAGTTAAGAACGATCACAGAATCAGAGCATGCTTTAAGAAAAGAGACTTCAAACCTTGTCCAAGCACTAAGAAAACCAGATGTTCGTGGAATGTGGGGAGAGATGCAATTAAAGCGCGTTGTTGAGCTCTCAGGTATGTTAAATCATTGCGATTTTTACGAGCAACAGGTTGAAAAAGAGGAAGAAAGAGTTTTGCGTCCTGATTTGATTGTCCGACTTCCAGGAGGAAGGCAAATCATTGTTGATGCAAAAGCCCCTTTTGAAGCTTTTTTAGAAGCAAATCAAGTCGAAGATCATGTGCGTAAAGAAGATCGACTCAAAGCCCATGCTCGTCATTTAAGAAATCACATGACTGCCTTGGGTAAGAAAAACTATTGGCAAAAATTTCAACCGACTCCTGAGTTTGTTATACTCTTTTTGCCTGCTGAGATCTTTTTTTCAGCAGCTTTGCAATATGACCCCTCATTGATTGAGGCAGGTGCAGAATTAGGTGTTATTTTTGCAACACCAACAACTCTGATCGGACTTCTTCGTTCAATTGCGTATGGTTGGAAGCAAGATACATTTTCCAAACATGCTCGCGAGATCGCAGACCTTGCAAAAGAACTCCATAAACGAATCTCCGATATGGGAAAACATTGGTCTGCTGTTGGTCGAAGTTTAACCAATTCTGTTGACAGTTACAATAAAGCGATTGGTTCTTTTGAGAGAAGGGTTCTTGTTTCTGCTAGAAAGCTTAAAGAGTATGGCGCAACAACAGACAATATCGACCTTGAGTCAATAGAGTTCATTGATAAAATGCCAAGACAAGTCGAAGACCAACCCTTAGAAATCGAATAAAGCGGGACAGCTTAAATTCCAATCCAGTGCAGTCTTAGTTATGGCTGCTTTTGAGACACGGCCGATGCAAAAGCAAATTGCTGGAATAGTTGGTATATCGAGGGCTTCATATTCACTTATAATTGAAAAAAAATCTTTTTCTAATTCTACTATCTGTTTGTGGCGTTCTTTGTGAATATGGCCTGCCTCAATGAGAGAGACAAAATTTCGGCAAGCTTTTACAAAATCCTTATCAAAAGATGAAATTTCATGGATGATTGTTTCAAAATAATCAATATCTACATCTTCATTTTTTTTGGATCTATTATATTGTTCAAAGAGTTGTTTAGTTGCGAGCAAAATACAAGATGATTTGTGTTTCGCTTCTTTTCGACAAATAACGCTATTTAATGTAGGGTTTTCTTCGCTCAGAAGCTGAATTCTTTGTAAAAGCTTAGATTTACAAATACAAAATGGCTTTCGAGCCTGAATAACATAAAGTTTTCTATGCGGGCTTAGTGTACGAATTTTTGTAACAAGATCTAAAACATGTTTTCTTCCTAACCATTTTTTGTCTCTCAAATTAGAGACATACACAGTGTCAACTGTCAAACCACTTTTAGTGAATGCTGAGCAGAAAGAGTCAATTTCTTCTTCATTGCCTAAATTTACAGAAAGAGAAAGAATACGACCTTCATTTACAGCTTTTTTTACCTTTAACCATCCCATATCTGTGCTAAATAGGTGGTGGTCTGTCTTAAAATAGGCGTCTAGCTTTTTGCAATTGTTGTCATCACCAAAATGCGTGGCAAAATCGGAAAGAATTGAACAAATTGCTGACCGGGGATTGTTGTATGTTTTAATTGAAGTAAGAAGAATGGCCCAAAATATTTTTTGTGCTGGATTGGCATCTACATGTAAGCAGTGTGTAACACGTTCACCAAGATTAGCAAATTGTTCAAGACCGTGTATGCCACTGATGGTAATGAGGGTATTGCCAATCGCTGCTTGAATCCTGAGATCTTGGCTTACTTCTTGGCTTCCAAGTTCATTAGTGACTACGTATAATGGAGCTGGTCTTCCATGAGCATCGAGAAACGGTGGTTTTATAGGTAAAAATTCTGTAAAAGCTTCCATTAAAAGTCCTATTTTTTATTATTATTTCATTAAATGAATCGCTGTTTTGCATCAGCTCTTGCTTGTGTTGCTCTATAACCAATGGCAAAACAAATAGGCGTGATAAGAGGTTCACTTCGAGCTTTGTATTCTTCTATAACTCCTGGAAAATGTTCTCTAATTTGTGCAAATTGCCGAGCGATTTTTCTTTCAATAGAGGCTTGTTGAATGAGTGTGTCAATCTTTTTGCAATCTTCTGCAAAGGCAAGATCAAAAGATGAGATTTCTGCAGTTAATTCTCTAAAATAGGCATCATCTGCAGAGGTTTTTATATGTTTAAGATCGATCCCTTTTTGTACAGAGGCCACATACCAATTAAATAGCTCATTAACGGCTAGTGTAATGCAGGTTAATTCATGTTTTAATTCTTTTCTGCAAGGAACTCCTCCCAATAAAGGGTGTTCTTTACTTAGGACTTTAACTCGTTGAGAAAGGTGAGGGGTACAGATACAAAACGGGGCTTTAGCGTGAATGACATTGAGTCTTTGATGGGGGTGTAGTTTGCGAATTTTTGTAAGAAGCTTTAAAACACTTTGTCCCCCTAGCCATTTTTTATCACCTAAGTTAGAGACGTACATGGTGTCAACTGTTAAACGACTCATTTGTAGAGCCGAGCAAAACAAGTCAATCTCCTTTTCTTTTCCCAAATTTACAGAAAGAGAAAGAATGCGCTTTTCATTAACTGCTTCTTTTACTTTTACCCATCCTATATCGGTACTAAATAAGTGGTGGTCTGTCTTAAAATAGGCGTCTAGTTTGTAAAAATTCCGATCCTTGCCAAAATGTAGGGCATAACTTGAAAGAATTTCCTTTATTGTTGAACTGGCGTTATCGTGTGTTTGGATTGATGTAAGAAGAATTCCCCAAAATATTTTTTGTGCTGGGTTGGGATCTACATGTAAACAATATTTAACGCGACCATCTAGCGAAGCAAATTGGTGCAGGCCCTGTATGCCGCTAATCGTGATAAGGGTGTCCCCAATGACTTCTTTGGTTCTGAGGTCCTCATATGTCCTTTTGCTTTCATGTTCATTGGTTACTACGTATAATTGAGCTGGTTTGCCAAAAGAATCCGCAAGAGGGGTTTCTTTTGGTTGAAAAGACGCAAAGGCTTCCATTATAATTCCTGTTTTTTATTATTGTTTCATAACCAATCTTAGATCGGCTCTAATTGTATCAAATACAAGTTCAATAATAAAGACAGATTTAGGCGTTAGTGCCTTTTTTTCAGCAGAAATAGATAGATATTTTTTTGTTTCCTCGGGAAAATAGGTTTCAAGGCCTAGGCAAAAGACTCTTTCTTTAAGTCCCTCAAGTTGTAATTCAGTAATTACATGATCGTATAAGTTGTTAAAAAGATTTTTTGCTTTTTTTAGAGATGGATTTGTTTCGCATAAAAGAAGAAATTGCTCTTTAAAAAGAGCAAGTGAGACTCTGTTTAGAAGTGGTTCTAAGATTGTTTTAATATAAAAGGAATGTTCGGATGGCTTAGAGGGGGTGTATTTTGCTAAGACAAATAGAACAAAGTTTCCCTGCAATGTATCTAAAAGAGTCATCATATGAATCGGTCCTTTCTTACATGCTTTACCTGAAACTTCAGAAAAATGGTTTGAAGTTACTATGCGAAGTTTTTTCCGATTACAGCTACATGTTTCTGCGCTGGAGGGCGCGCACATAAGAAAATGTACGTTTGTTCCTTTTCTTGGGTTTGCAAGATAGTTCATTGACTGAAAGACAGAGTCTAAGTCAACGATTGAACTCCAGTGATCAGCATTGATATTGGATGCATAGACAGCTCGAGCGTAGATGCGGTTTTTTTCGAGCGCTTGAGCAAATCGTTCGGCATTTTTAGGTTCATTGAAATTGACGCAAAAGGATTGAATATTTCCTAATGAGACTGCGAGTTTAATTTTATCATAACCTCCCTCAACATGAAAAGGTGAGGATGAAGAAACAAAAAATTGTATAAAGTAGATAGAATCATCGATTTCTGCTAATTTTTCTTTCTTAAAACATGCTGCATTAAATCCAGCAATGAATGCAGTAAGCGCGTCTTTTGGATTTGTTGTTGTTTCTATGGCTGTGCAGAAAATTTCCCAAAGTTTTTTTTGTTCTGGGTCGGGATCAACATTTATTAGATAAGTGAAGCGAGTCGATGAAACAAATACTTTCAACATAGAAAGTCCCGCAACGCAGATAAGGGCATTACCTGTAACGGTGGGATCGTCTTTAGCAACGTAGTCTAATAGAGATTGAGGCCACACTTCATTTGTTAAGTAGTAAAGAGGAGTGCAAAGATCTTCTCTTAGCAGTGAATCTGGATGGCATTGATCGTGACGAAAGCTTGAGAGGTGTGTGCTCCAATGCAGGTCTTCTTTAGAAGATGCACAATCTGCTGCAGGAGGAAAACAAGCGCTTACAGGAGTCATAATTCGCGGACTAATGTATAGAATTATGTTTTATAAGACAATAAAGATTTAACAAAGAAGGGGATAAAATAGGATCGAAGAGAAGTCTCCTCGATCCTAAAAAGAAAGTGGCTATTGTTCTACTTCTAGAACAAAATAAGCAGGGAACGCAAAATTATTGTTTGGTCTAGGCGCAGCAACTAAAGTTACATACTTGCCAACATAATTTTGCAGATTAATTAGAGTGCTATAAAGATATGCTCTTGGCATGTCTCGATCTCTAATTATAAAGTTACCTGGTTTGTTTTTTACGATGTCATTGTAGCTTTCTAAAATACCAGAAATACGCTTCGCACCAGTTTTTTGATCTTCGTAATAATCGTCGATCTTTTTTTGGTGGTGGCTAGCAGCCCAAGCTAAGAAATGTGATTCCTCAACTCGTTCCCAGATTTTCATCCGTTCTTTAGGTGACATTGCTGTAGCAGCATCTTCTGTTGTAGTGTTTGCTGTTTGTTCAATGCCATGGGCAGCCATTTCGCGGCTCATTCTAGAGGCTTTTGATTCAAGGTAGGCAAGTTTCTTTTGTAGGTATGCCTCTTGAACTTCCATCAATTTACTTTTTGCTTTATCTGTATGAGTTGGGAAATCTGCATAATCACGAACAATCGTATTATAGCTTTCAGAAATCCTTTCATAGTCGATTTCTTGGAATGATTTCATCATTTCTGATTGTGCGAGAAGGTCTGCTACTTCCATGAGTTTTGCAACATCATGTTTTTTCTTATCGCGATCAGCTTTTAATTGAGGGCCGCCTACTTTATCAATATATTCGCGAGCGATATAGAAGCGAACATTTTTTGGTGGGGCAATCTCAAGCCATTTGTGGTTTTTATCACTAATTGTACCTTCAACACGATCACCTGTATTCATATACCCAACAATAGGTGCGTTGAGTTCTGGAGCAAGGCGCACATTGACGCGATTTCCTTCAACGATATTGTCAAGAATGAAACTACGAAAGACAAAAACTTTCATATCAGTTGGCGCGTCGATAGCGTAAAAGTCGTTCTTTTCTCCAGAAACAATAACAAGTTCATTTCGGGAAATTTCCTGAACAATTGGACTTTCAACATCCGGAGAAAGTCTCATCCGAACACCATTGCCCAATATTTTTCCAGTAAACGGCTTAAAGCTGCTAAATTCTGCTTCAGTCGAGAGACTCGTAGCTTTTTTGACAGGGGTTGTTGTTGCTTGGGGGATTTGTTTTTCCTTAGCAACATTGCCGCGGTCGGCTGCAAATAACGCAATTGAAGGAAGAACGCAGGTCGCTATAATGAAACTCTGCAACTCTTTATACATCCTAAACTCCTCTTCAAGAATGGCTCAAATCATAAGAGCCAATAATAAACGTAATAATAGCTCAGTCTACATTAAATGTTGCTTTTCTCTCAAGAAATAAAGGGTGGTTAGATATTTCACAAAAAGTTTTTTTGTGAAATATCATAAGTAAGAATGCAAAAAAATAGAGATTAGATTGCAGAGAATATTGTTAACCAAAATGATTAGGAATTTAGTACAGCGATAATGTGTTCGCAGTTGTTTTTCCCACAAGTGCAACCAATTGGTTGTCCTAAATAAACTTGGTATCTTTCTGACTTATCAAGTGGGTTGTTGATCTCATATAATTTGTCTGCAACCTGGTTGATATCCCATTCGCGAAACTTTAATTCTATGTCTTGTACAACCTCTTCTGTTGAATCAATAGGTGCGACATTTTTTGTAGTTGCACCAACCAAAGCTCGTGCAATTTGGCAATAGGGGCAATTACAATGAGGCTGCCCTTCAGGTGCATCAAAAGAGTCCTTATCAAGACCTAATGCTTTTGCAACTTGCGAAACACGATCTAAGATTTCCTTTGGAAGATCGGCTGCATTTTTTTGC
The DNA here is from genome assembly GCA_964350315.1 of uncultured bacterium. Lineage (GTDB taxonomy): Bacteria > Chlamydiota > Chlamydiia > Chlamydiales > 2-12-FULL-49-11 > JAJZEO01. The sequence continues at coordinate 15,792 of CAYGJD010000008.1, read as the reverse complement.
GATGGATCGTGTTGCATCATTCCAGTAAACGAACCAAGATTTTCTAGATTAATCGGGGGGTGCTGGTCACCGGGGAATTGAAATGCATCTTTCAAGTTAGATAAAATTGTGTCAGGAAGGGCTTCATTTGGCGCGCTCTGCTCTAAATATTCTGCGTGAGCTGTAAAAACTTCTTGTAGAACGTTTTTATCAAGACCTGGGATAGAAACTGATTGGCCATTTTTTAATGAAATGACAAGTACAGTAGCTGAGCTATCCATAAAAATTCCTGAGACGTTATCCCATGAAGTTGAGATGTGGGGAGGTATGCTTAGTATCTTAGAATTAATCTTCATAGGACCACCTATCATTTACCATCATTATATAGTAAAAGAATTTGGTCTGTCAAGAATATTAGCACTCATCGCGCCCGTCTGCTTGAAGTGAGCCATAATAGATTGATTATGAACAAGATAAAAATAATTTGAAAACTTTTTTTTATAGCTTAATTCATTGACAGTGAGGAGATAAGGAGCATTAAGGATGCTAGAAGCGAAAAAAAGAGTTGTCAACCGATTGAATTTATCGCATAACGGATTTTTAGTAGGAGAAATATTTGAATAACCCACCTTCTAAAGTTCTAATAGAAAACACCTCAACATTTCACAATATACAAAGGAGTCTACATGGCAAAACGTACTTACGTTTTGGATGCTAGCGTACTTTTGCATGATCCAGAAGTATTTAATCATTTCAAAAATCACCATATTATTTTACCAAGCGTTGTTATTGAAGAGTTGGATCGTAAGAAGGGACAGAGTGATGAAATGGGGAGACATGCGCGTCATGTGATGCGCTTTATTGATAATGCTTCAAAAGGTGGAAATATTCGAAAAGGGGTGACACTTGAAAATGGATCTACTTTAAGAATCCTTCTTGATACAGAACAAAAAAAGAAGAAAAATACGCCACTTCATTTTACTCCTGATAGAGCGCGTCATAGATTACTTGCGACAGCTCATAATCTAATGGACATTGGTGAAATGGTATCTGTTGTATCAAAAGATCCAGTAACAAAAATCTTGGCTGAAACAATTGGAATCGAGACTTATTCTTATAAAACAATAAGAGAACATTATGATACTCTATATAAAGGCGTGCGTCATCTTGATGTGCCAAAAGATGTCATAGATCAATTCTATGCTGAGGGAAAAATCCCACTGCCTGAAGGAAGTTTTTGCCCAAATGAATTTTGTATCATGCGCTCAGAAGAAAACTCATCAGCAATTGCAAAAGTAAATGCAAAGGATAAAACTCTTGTTCCACTCAAGTCTTTAAAAAGAGATGTGTGGGGAGTAAAACCAAGAAATGCGATGCAAAAATGCGCATTTGATCTTTTGCTGAATGACGATGTGAAACTTGTTTCTTTGATAGGACAAGCGGGAACAGGTAAGACTTTACTTGCGCTTGCAGCAGCTCTTAAGAAGACATTCGATGATAATGTATATAGTCGTATTATTATTGCTCGTTCAATCATGCCTCTTGGTCGTGATATCGGTTTTTTACCAGGATCAAAAGAAGAAAAACTTAGAGCATGGCTTGCTCCATTTTTTGATAACCTTGATTTTATCTGTGGTGAAAATAATGTCGATGGAGAAAATGAAACGAAGAAATACATATTAGAGAGTGATAAATTTCAAGTTGAAGCAATCACTTACATGAGAGGAAGATCTCTTTCAAATACATGGGTAATTATTGACGAAGCGCAAAACTTAACACCGCACGAGTTAAAGACAATCATTTCGCGTGTAGGGGAGAATACAAAAATTGTGATTTTGGGTGATCCGACACAGATTGATAACCCTTATCTTGATCTTGATTCAAATGGACTTGTATATCTTGTAGGAAGAATGAAGCGTTACAGTCTTTATGGTTCTGTATTCTTTACAGAAACAGAGAGATCGCCCCTTGCTGCACTTGCCGCTGAAGTTTTATGATGATTTATTGAGGAGCGCTAGTAGACAATCTGGTAGCTCCTCATCCTCCTGATCATCTGGAAGGTGATTGTTTAGTTCCTTATCAACAAATTCAATCAACATTTGTCTCAATTGTTCTATTTTTTTTATTGGATGATGACAAAGTGATTGTTCGTACTCTAAAACAAGACCAATAAATTCAGAAGCTAACTGTGATGCTTCGAAGACGATATCCTCAATAGGTTGCAAAGATGGTTTTGGAAGGGGAGTTTGACAACCTCTTTGAGAAAAATCAAAGAGAAAGTGCCTAATTGAAATCACTTGTTTGTCGGTATCACAAACTAATGCGATATTACAGGAATCATGACTAAGGTGGATGTTGTTTCTCGCCAACATAAAACAATCATCAGCAAGATTTCTTAAAAGACTTTGCCAATGATCAAAATCCAAAGAATTCACAATGGGGCCTTTCCATGTCGATGTTTCTAAATGCGCGCGATCAATCACAAAAATATGGTTTGTAGTTGCAAGGATAGAAAAGGAGGTAGAGAGATAAGCTGGAAAGAAGGACGCGGCATCTACTAAAGAGACGTAAACCTTACCACATAAACTACCTAAGAGTCCTTTGCTTTGAATGTATTGACTCCAAGAACACTCTTCTTCTATAGTTTGTTTCCATTGAACAATATCACGATCTCTGGGGATTAAAAGAGCTTGTCCATTGTCAAGGCCAATTGCTTGTTTTGATTCTCCTTCTCCAAGAAAAAATTGAGCAACGCATTCAGAGACTTTTTCTGAGGTAGGGTCTTTTAGGAGTAGAGGGAGAGGAGCAATAGATCCTTTTGAAAAACTACCGAGGGCATCAAGAGTTAAAAAACTTACACCATCCATTAGTTTTCTTCTTGAGGGTAGCGATGCAAAAAGGTTTCCCAGCATTGAACATTTAGTTCAGCTGCGATTTGTTTAAATTCACTAAGTGGAACCTTGTTTCCAACCAACTCATGCGAAATTTGCTCAGTATAAAGAAATTGCCATATATAATCTTGCATCGTTGTTTTGATTGTATCACTATCATAAGATTTACCTTCTGCGAGCATTTCCTCAGAAAAGTCAAAACCAAATGGACGAAGTGCAATCAGATTTTTTTGTTCATCTGTGATATAAGCAAGGGATAGTGAATCTCCACGAAATATAATGTGCCCCTTTTGCATACGTGCTAAATCATCGATGAATTCATTGTTAAATAGTGGGAGCCAATTTGCGGCAACAAGTGCTTCTTGAGGGGTTTTAAATAAAGAGCGCATTCCACGTCTTTGCATTAAATTTTTTCCAGTATCTGGATTCCATGTAGAAGTTCTGGGACATTTCATTTCTGAGAGATAAATATTATTAGAGGCTAGCTCTCTGAAGGAGTCGCAAAGAATTGCAGGCATGGGTTCTTGGGTGTCAAGAGCCCAAATAGATACTTTTTTAGGAGATGTCCCTAAAAGGCCAATTTTTTTTACAAAGTTGCCAACTTTAACTTCAGTTTCAACACCTTTTTTCCAAAATTCATGTGACCGTTTCTTGGCATCCATATTCAAGATTAAAAGAGCTTTTCCATTACCAATATCAAGAGCTTTTTTTTGCCCTCCATAGCCTAAGATTTTTGATGCCATGACAGAGATAACAGTGTCTTCATCATCAATTCGCATGAAAAATTTTGATGGAGGTAGAGGGCTTTCCCCCTTTTTTAAAAATAAATCAGGAGGATATTGAAAGTCAGCTAAATTTTTTGTGATTTCATGGATGTATATGTATGTATCCATGATAGTATTTGTGGCAGCAGCTTCCATATGTGTTATCCTTTTTATTAAGTAGAATTAGCTTAATTCCAGTCTAGATATTACCCTGCGCTTTTTTTAAGGGGAATATGAGTCCACATGCGATAAAACGAATGAAACCTTTTATGGCATTTAAAATAGTTGTAGAAAGGGATGTTTTCATTTGATTTGATGAAGCGCTATCTTTTCTTTCTGTTTTTGTTAGTTCAGGGAACCGTTTCTTATAGATTTTCAAACAAAGAACGAATACTTTATTGGTTAGTTCTGAGTGTACTTCTGAATCAATCGAAAATTTACCTGGTGCATGTGCAAAAAGTTCCTCTTCTGTAAAGGTTGAAATATAATTTTTTATAACAGATTTCATTTTTATGAAAGGAAGTGGGGTTGAGTCATCAGGTAAAGATCTAGTGTGGGATTTGCTTGAAAAGTCAAATCCGTAGGGTCGCACTGAAAGAGGCTTCTTATGATCATCTGTTGTGATAGCTATGTTGAGAGAATCTCCCTCAAAAATGATATTTCCCTTTTGCATACGGGCTATATCATTCATGAACTCGCCTTCTAACAGCTCTACCCACTTCTCTGGGTTTAAGGCATCTTCTTTCTTTGGAAAAAGAGTACGAGTACCATAGGACTCCTTTTTTATTTTTAAGGTAGCAGTTGAAATGACATCACGATTCAAGGTCGAACTAAAACGATTTTTTTTATCGATGATGTAGATGTTTCTATTTGCTAGAGAAGTGAATGTCTCACAGCAGTATGCAGGCATAGGAGTTTGATCTTGATTTGTTTTAATTTCGACTTTAGTAGATACTACCCCCATTAGGCCGTGTTCGTATATAAAGCGACTTAGGCCAACTTCTTCGGTAACCATTCGCATCCACATGTTTGGAGCTGATCCAAGATCCATATTTTGAATAATAAGTGCTCGTCCTTCTCCAATGTCAAGGGCACGCTTTGAACCACCTTCGCCTAAAATCCTTTCAGCAACAACAGATGTATACTCAGTTTTCCCTTCGAATTTCAATAGGAGTTCTTGGTTACTTTCAGCTTCCTTAGTTTTTTTAGTGCCACGCATTTCATCTACGATTGAAAGAAGATCTTTTGTCTGATCATAAACGGCACCATATGTTTGTATGTCCACGAGCTTTTTCCTTTTCTATTAAATAATTATTCCAAGTCCTGTGCAGGTAAGAAGAGTCCCAAGAGCAACTCCAGCAATGCAGGCAATTGTTGATAAGGGGTTTTCTTGAGCTCTTTTTGTGAACCCTGTAAATGAGCCATATTTGAAGAGGGATGCAATGCCTAGGCGATCATTGTGTATAACATGAGTTGTTCTTAGTGCGACTGAGGGAAAATCGGGATCAATCTCAAACTGCTTTTCTCTTTCTTCTTTAGTAAAGTGAAACCTTAGAATGGGGGAAAAGAAAAAGTTTATGATAGCAGAGGCTATTTTGTGCCATTTTGCGGTTCCGTAGGCTGTGTATACGGTAAATCCTTTTGCAATTAGAGCTTTTGCAAATGGGGTGTTGCTACAATAATGATAACCAGGTGCTTCTTGACCACGCCTAGTTATGTCAAAACCTTCATCCTTAACGACATGAAACTGCCCTGTGCACCTTGATCTCATCTGTTTTATTGTTTCTTTACCATTTCCTAGTTCAACAGCAGCTTGTGAAGCGCCTGTTCCTCCTTTTTGAGGATCAGTCCCGTTTGAGAGGATGCTTATAGCTCTTGTAATGGTAGTTCCATGCCGCAAAGTCTCCATGCCCATTAATTTTGCAAGAGAGAGCTCTAAAATAGTGGAAATTGGTATACAGGCAAGGTGAACCAATGGAGAGATGTTGGTATTATTGCTTAATAGATTGACGTTTTCCATAATAGAAACAATTATATCATCTAAAGGTTTTATAGTTAAGTTCAAATTATAGTTTAACAAGGCTGTCGCGTTTTTACTTGCAATTCTTTTAAAAATACTCTTAATACTTTATTTGAGGTGTTGTTATGAAAGTTTTAGGTAAATATTTAGTTGTAGTCCTTTTGGCTATGCCATTTATGTGTGATGCGAAAACAAAGCAAAAAGCTCGAACTGTTGTTGTTGATATGGATAATTGTCAGGAACTTCAATCTCCGACAGAGCCATTTATCCTTGTTTTAAGAAAGGGTGAGGTTGTTGAAAAGAGTATTGTTGAGTGTGTACAAAGGATGGGAATTTTTAGTGCATCGGTATCTGGCATTGGAATGATTGAAAACCCAGAAGTTGGGACATATAATCTTAAAAAGCGTCATTACAACACAAAAGTATTTCCAGGAGTTTATCAACTAGCATCTCTAAATGGAACAGTAACAACCTCCCCGCGTAATTTAGTAGTTGGCCACATGCATTGTGTATTTGTTGATTCTACATTTCGTGCTTATGGTGGCCATCTTCAGGGCGGCACTGTAGGAGTTACTATGACGATCACGATTATCCCTTTTCCAAGAGAAATATTTCGGCAACCAGATCATGATATAGGTCTTGATTTGATCGATTCAAAGAGATAAAAAATGAAAAAAGCTTTTTTCCTGATCCTCTTACTTTTAGGATGTGTTGAAACAAATGCATCGAATCTGAAAATTTTGGGGAATGCACCTGATTCACAAGTTCAAAAGATGCCCCAAGAGCAACGGATAGTTGTTGATATGGAAAATTGTCATCTGCTGAATTCCCCAAAAGATCCATTTATTCTTGTTTTAACAAGGGGAGAACCTCTTCTTGAGAGCATTCGCATATGTATGAAACGGGCCAATATTGAATGTGCTTCGATATCAGGGATTGGGGTATTATTAAATCCAACTCTCTCAGAGTTCGATTCAACAAAAAATAGATATAAAAACAGAAAATTTCGAGGACTTCTTGAGGTTGCTTCAATAAATGGGACAACGACTCTAGCAGAAAATGGGAAGGTACTCTCAACTATTTGCGTGATTTTCACAGATGCAAATTTCAGAGCATTGGGGGGATTATTGGTTGAGGGAAAAGTGGGCGTCTTGATTGAGCTTACTATCGTTCCATTATAGCCTTCAAAAATCAATCACTTTACATCTTTTTCTAAAGCCTGTATTTGAAAAGAAAGTAAGGCTCTTATTAATTGATGTTGAATAGATATTTTATATTGGTTTTTCTATGTATCGCCCCGTTATGTATGGCGAGTCAACTAGAGTCATACCTTCCGAAGATAAATATTGTACATGAGAAATCTGGCGTAGAAGGGGTTGATTGTATCTATGTAATCAACTTACAAAATCGTCTTAAAAAATGGCAGAAAGTACAATCCCTTTTTCAGATATATGGTTTGAAACCTAATCGCGTGAATGCTGTCAATGGTTGGAAAATGGATGAAACCGAACTAAAGCAGATAGTAGGGCGTTATAATCTGTGGATGAATCCGGGGCAAATAGGGTGTTTTTTATCGCACTTATCTGTTTGGAAGGATGCAATTGAGCGTCAGTTTGACTGTGTTTGGGTTTGCGAGGATGATATCCAGATGGATAGGAATCCTAAAGAAATTAGTGAATTGGTAGATTCATTAACAAAAATTGATCCAAATTGGGATGTTTTATATACAGATCTAGACACAAAATATCCAGAAAGAGAAAAAAAGAATCCTATTGAGGATGCCTTAAATTGGAGACCACCTAAGATCAATAGGGATCGGGTAAATGACAAGTTGTGTAAGACGGGTTTTCGATGGGGAATGTATTCAATGCTTATTTCAAAGAAGGGATTGAAAAAAATATATCAAAATATGATGTCAGTTCCTATTTGTGCTCCTGTTGATCTGGAAATTCATCTTATCCCTTATATTCAGCAATATTCAGTCATTAAGTCTGTTGTTTCTGTCGATATGAGTGGGGGAATATCAGACACTTCGAGTAATCCAAAAAAGAAGAAGAAATACTAAGGTTCAAAGATGAATTGATCTCTGGATTTTTAGAATCCAATTCCAAGAGAAATTCCAGGCCATGCCTTTAACGATCCATTTAATGATGAGTCATACGGGGCGATAACATTACCTTCAATGAATACGTGAGATTGATTCTTGAGGCGCCATTGATATCCAAGGGAAGTTTCTGCAAAAGGTGTAATTTCTATCGTTGTTTCTGGTTCTTTTAAAACACCGCCACCAAGAGAAAGATATCCACCTTGTTCTATCGGAAAGAAAAGGTATGAGGCTTTTGCACAGTAGACAAGTGGGGAGAGTCCATTTAAAGGCATGAGAGCAGCTGAAAGATCAAATCCACTGAATCCTTTTTTGACTCTTGCTCCAATCCCAGTGAGCGGAATTCCACCAACAGAATGGACTTTTCCGTAAAAAAAAAGAGCTTCTTTGTCTTTGTTTCGATGAGCATCAAAGAGAAAGTGTTCTTGCTCAGAAAAACAAAAAAAAGGAGTTGCTAAACAGATTAATGTAAGTAGTTTCTTTCTCATTTAGCTCTCCATATGCCTTGAGAGTCAAGTATATCAAGTGCTTTCTTAAAAACCTAGGCCAATCCGAAATTCAGGATAAGGGATAGGAAAAAGCGATCCAGTAGATACAGAATCAAAAAGAATTAAGTCGATTTCTGAAAAAAAATGGTTTCCGGTATAAGATTCTCTTTGATAGCCAAGAGAAACTAGAGGTGAGGCTTCAAAATCATACGTAGAAATTGATTTAACATAAAAAGGTCTATGATAGCTAAAACAAGCTCCAACTCCGACATAAATATTATTGAAATTAAGCGTGTCTTCCCAATTTCTTGAGGGCGCTTGTCCTGAAAAAATCATTTGGGCTCGACCTTGGACGCTACTGTTTGGGGTCCCTTCAATTGTTGTATCAAGGCCTATTAGTAGAAGAGAATCAAAAGGATTGCGTACATTGTATCGATAGCCAATCCCACAACCTACTTGTCCATTTCCATTCATTTGTGTTGTGATATAAGGATATTTCTCTGTCGTAGTTCTTGCAAAAACAAGAAGAGGAAACAATAAAAATGTGAGGAATAAATATGGTTTGAACATTCTAAGACTCCTTTAAATCTCAACGGAAGATTGAATATGAGAAAAGAGTAGCAAAAAGAGGCTTAAAAGCCAATTCCTAAACGAAATCCTGTAGATAAGTGAGAAGCTTCGGGATCAAAGTTCACTGGGGATTGTAGAGTTGCCTCAGCAAAATAGAGTCCTTTACTTAGGTTTGCGTATTGTACGCCAAGTGTGCCAAGCAAGAATGCTTGATTTGTTATATTTTCTTTAAAGCGCAGGCATAAGCCAGCTCCGATGCCACCATAAAAGAACCCTTCTAACGGAAAGTAGAGTGCGGAGGCATGTCCTTGTAAAATTCGTGAAAAGTTTTTCGTTGCAAATGCTCCTGAAATTGCTGCATCAAAACCAAATTCATCCTCTTTATATCGCAGACCTAATCCTGCTAAAGAACGTCCAGACGAAGTTTGAAAATTCCCGTAATAATAAGATTCACTAAAATCAAATTGCGAGTCAGATTTTTTAAATGACTGCATAGGACCATTCGCGAGGCAAAGTAGTGGAGAGAGAAGAAAAATGAGAAGAGATTTTTTCATATTGGTAGTGAGTATAAAAATTAAGGAGTTAAAAGGCTAGACTAAATGTTTTCAGAATTTTCAAGGAAAACAACTTTTTTCATGCAGTTGTTTCCTGTTGCTTTGTATAAAAAACAAGATCCATGTACTGAAAAAGGGGGTAATTCTAAATCAAGTGGTCGGTACTCGCCACGATGAATATCAAAGTTGTTTTGATGGTGAGATTCTTCTTCTGTAAGATGTGTAAGAATATCGTTTGTAAGAATGCAATGGCGAAACCTTTTTGCTTGAGTAAGAAACTTTTGTATGTCTTGTAAGGGAAGATGCTGCAAAACGTCTTTGCAAATCAAAAGATCTGCTTTAGGGAGCTCTTCTTCAAGAAAGTCTAGAGTTTTGAATGTGATGGTTTCTGAGCCAAATGTAGATTGGTTTTGCTCAATGATTGAAGTAACGACATCAATCCCTAAATATTGAATTCCATTCCAGTCAATTTGATGTGAAAATTCCCAAGTTCCACAGCCCACATCAAGAACGCTCTTGATATGATGTCTTAGAAGATATCCTTGAAGGAAATTCATATAGGGTTTGGCATGATTAGGAGATGACCCTTCACCAGAAGAAGGTGAGCCATTTTCTTGCTTTCCCCAAATGCATGCACTGTAGACATTTGTAAATGCTTCGCTAGATGTGCGTGAAGCAATGATGTTTTTATGGGTCTGTTTTGCCCAAATAGGGAGGTCTCTTTCGTGATTACTACTCATAACCCCCCCCATAACAAAACAACTCTCTTACGTCAACTGCTTAATGCGCCAATATAAGCCCGAACAATTACGTCAACTGCTTAACGCATCGATGTCAGCACCAACAATGTGAGGAATCATCTTGGTGATTTTTTCAATGTCCCAATCCCACCAAGCAATATCTTTGAGTTTGGCAACAGTCTCATCATCAAAACGCTTTCGGATGATTTTAGCAGGGTTGCCCCCAACGATTGTGTAAGGAGGAACATCTTTTGTAACGAGCGAGTATGCCCCTATAATCGCTCCATCTCCAATTGTCACGCCCGGCATGACAACAGAGTGGTGACCGAACCAAACGTCGTTGCCAACAATAGTGTCGCCTTTTTGGGGAAGATCGAGCTCATATTTTGCATTATCTCCTCCAAAAATAAAGAAAGGAAATGTGGAAAAACCACTCATCTGATGATTTGCAGCGCTCATGATAAACTTTGTTCCTTGAGCGATTTGACAAAACTTGCCTACTTGCAGTTTGCAAAAGAAAGGCATAATAACGTTCTCGTGTTCAAATCTTTCTGGACGATCAGTATCGTGGTAATAAGTGTAATCTCCAACAATGATATTTGGATTTGTGATAAAATTTTTTAGAAAAATAAAGTTTCTGACTTGTCCCACAAAGGGATACGGTTCTACCGGATCTAGCATAAGTACTCCTTAATTGAATTTATAAATAGGTTATCAAAAAGAAATTACTTTTTCACTGGTAGACCCTCATCTTAGAATGTTAATAGCTAATTATAAAGCTGCTGAAAGGTTTAGATCAAGCGAATTTGCTGCGATAAAGGCAGTTGTCCAGGCGTTTTGGAAGTTAAATCCTCCTGTAACTCCATCGATATCAAGAACTTCACCAGCAAAAAAAAGACCTGGGCAAATTTTACTTTCCATTGTTTTGAAATTGACTTCCTTTCTATTGATTCCACCGCAAGTCACAAACTCCTTTTTGAAGGTTGTTTTTCCATCTATTTGGTATCGATCTGCGTGAAGCTTTTCTGCAATAATCTGATCTGTCATCTTTTCATCTACTAATGTGCGCCAAAGAGACTTTGAAAAGTAGTGAGCAACATTTGTCTCTTGAATTTGATGGGAGGAGAGTTCTGGAAGCCAGTTGATGATTAGTTCTGCTTTATATGAGTGCTCAAACATAAAAGGAGCTGCCCAAGCAGAGAGCTTAATAATCGCTGGGCCACTAAAACCAAAATGGGTGATTAGAATGGGGCCGCGAATTCTTTTGGAGAATCCTTTGAGTCTCACTTCGACATCAGGCATGGAAATACCTGAGAGGTCTTTAAGAGGAGATGTTGGTGAGTGGAACGTAAACAGAGAGGGGATTGCTTGTTCAATTGTGTGTCCGAGGCTTTTTGCCCATTCATGACCATTTGCAGAACTTCCTGTTGCAAGTAGAACTCTTTGACAGGAAAGTTCGTCGTTAATGAGAAAGTGATCGTTAACCTTTCTAATCGATTCAACGCGCCACCGAGTACGAATCTCTACACCAAGACGATTGGCTTCGTTGAGGAGGCAATCAATGATTGATTGAGATGAATCTGAGAAAGGAAAGATCCGTCCATCAGCTTCTGCTTTTAATTTGACACCGCGGGATTCAAACCAGGCAATCGTATCATTTGGAGAGAATCTATGGAAAGGAGCGATTAATTCCTTTGCTCCACGAGGATAATTTTTTGTCAGTTCAAGGGGATCAAAGCAAGCATGAGTGACATTGCACCTGCCGCCGCCTGAGATGCGTACTTTTGCAAGAAGAGCTAAGCTTTTTTCTAATACAACGACGCTTGCATCTTTGTTTGCTTCTTTTGCTGCTATGGCAGCAAAGATCCCTGCTGCACCACCGCCTATGATAATCAAGTCAATCATGACAATAATTCTACCAAAAGACAGATTTAAGCGCTATGGCAGAGCTTATCAACTAGAGTGTAAGAAAAAAGTTTAATTATTGAAAGTTAGCTCAAGTGGATGGGAAGAGAACGAATATAATTGATGAGTTCTTCTGGATAAATTGATTTGACAAGTGAGGCAAATTTATCAGGTGTATGCCAATCGTAGCTGATGTGTTCATGGCTTAGTGTGATAGATTGGTTTGGATCAATATCACAAAGATAAAAGGAAAAAATTAGTCCAACATCACTCTCTCCAACAGGTAAGCGAAGGGGGGAGAGTGCTTTTAGAATGGATTTTATGTTGATCAAAGAGGTTATGCCACATTCTTCTTGGACTTCACGCTTTAGCGCTTTGATTTCATCTTCGCCTTTTTGAAGTCGCCCGCCAGGAAGGTCGTAGTGTGTATGAGAAATAACTCTTGATGGTGCAGCAGTAAGTAAAAGCAAAAGACCTTCTGCATTTCGTATTAAAGCTTTGGCACCTAGATGAAAACAATCTTCATTTGACATATAAAAAATTATAGATCAGCAAGATCTTATTGTCTACTTTCTAACAATTTGATAGTTATCATGTTTTAGTGTTAGTTTGTTTATATAACCCGAAAAGGAAAGAGTATGAAAACGAATTTTGGAATGTCAGAGGAAAAAAGTAAAGTCATTGTTAAGTACTTAAATAAAACTTTAGCGAATACTTATGGGTTATATTTTTTAACTTTACATGCTCATTGGAATATCGAAGATCCAAGGTTTCTCTTTATTCATGAAATGCTTGAAAAGCAATACGGTGCGTTAGCAGAAAGTGGTGATGAAATCGCAGAAAGAATTAGACAAATGGGGTATAAGGCACTCGGATCTTTGAAGACATTTGCAGCGATGTGTGATTTTAAAGAGTTTACGGACAATGCTACAGCTGATGGAATGCTTGATTATCTTGCTATCTGCCATGAAAAAACTGTGCAAGACCTAAGAAATTTTTCAAAAATTGGTGAAGAATGTGGTGATTATGGCCTTGTTGATATGCTAGGGACTATGGTGCGAGATCACGAAAAGACAGCCTGGGTTTTACGTAGTCACCTGTGACACATTAAAATTTAATTTTTTAAGAGACAATCATTTAAATAAAAAGATTGCTTGTATATTCTCAAGAGAACTTTTAACAAATCTTTAGAGGTTCTCAATGATAAATGCTATTCTATCAATTCCACTAGCAATGTCCTGCGCGCTTAGTGCTCAGACGTTTAATCCGATTCAGACTCTGCAAGAAGTGCAAGAGGAATTAGCCTTTCTCACGGCATCATCAGATCAGGTTGGTTTTACTTATCAAGGTAGCGTTGGCAGTTTGAATGGTTTGACATTGCCGCTAAGTTATTACAGTACGCCAGACTATTGGGCTAAGTACGTTGGAACTCTTTCTGGTAATGACTTGCACGTTGTTGATATCTATAATCCTGGAGACTACACTTTAACTCCATCTCCTCAGTCACCTGGAGCTGATTTACAGGTTGAGCGAGTAAACGTATATTATGGAACTGATATTTATGACGCTGCATGTTGGCAAATAGCTTTAGCAGTTTGTGGAAAAGCAGGTATGAAAGGGCCGTCAGGAGCAGATCTGTTTGCAATAGCTGAGAATGAAGATGAACTCTTGCTGGTAGGATATGATGGAAATGCACCACAGATGCAAGCAAATGCAAATAGAGCAACAACACGTGGGGATGGAACTTTTTCCTATAATGGAGAAAATATCCAAACGCCAAACAATGCCTATTTCTTTCGAATGGTAACGCGCAATTGGCTTTCAAATGATCCTTTTCTTGGTACAGAGTACATGAAATATGTAACCGCACAGGGCCTTCCACCAAATCCACAATACCAAGCAGGAAAAATTACGTGGCAAGATTGGAAACCAATTACAGGGGAAAATGCGTGGGCATTTTTCATTGGACCATTACAAGCAGCTTACTTGAAAATGCAATCAGCAGGAGAAACGTTTGTTCCGTTTGCATCAACAGCCGTACATAATGCAATGGGTGCATTGTATGCCCTAAGATGTATGCAATCAGAAATCGGCGGTATATACTATGCATGCAAAGGCTCTTTGGGAAATCAAGGGCAACAGCCAGTAAATCCTTATGAAGTTTCTGTAGAAAATAATGCTTCTGCTCTAGCGGGAATGTTGATTTTTCAAAAGATTTTACAAGATGAACTTGCAAATGAAACCGATCTAAGTGAAGAACAAAAACAACAAATTCAAACAACTTTGACACAGATCCATACAGTAGTTTATGGAGGAGCGACTCCACAAGGGGAGCAAACCAAAGGAATGCTTTCATTCTTTAAGAATAATGCATGGGACGCTGCAGCTGGAATCTTCTATCAAGGGGGCGATGCTAACAATCCTTCCCTTGGAGTTGACTGGAAACCTGCATCTGAGCCAAAAGCAGTAGACGTTAGTACATGGGGTGTCGCTGTATTAGGACAGCCGGTGATTGATGCTTGGTTTGGGTTTGGATCGGCCTTTAATATTTGGGCAAGTGTAAAAAGTTGGGGAGGATTTTACGGTCCTGACAGTGCTCTTTGGGGTGTTGGGTATTCAGATCAAGATGGAAATGGAACCAGCGGATCTTATGAAAAGGGAGTAATCTCTGCTGAGTGGACAGCAGGAGCCATCAACATGGTGCGCTGTTTGATAACGCAGTATAGTGTTGCATCGACTGATTCAAAACTGTCATTAGCAGATAGACATCATGCTGCAGGTTTTGTGCAAGAACTGCAAAAAGACCACGATACGATGTTTAGAAATCTGATGACACTAAGAAGTGATAACTATCCGACAACGCATGCTTATGATTCGGTTCGCCCAGAAGACTATACAACGTTATTGCCTATACCATCCGATAAGTTATCATTTGTATATGCATCAAAACGGTATATGATTCCATTTGGATGGTTTGCAAATCCAATCCCAAGCACGACGTCGACCTCTTGGGCGATGATGTTACATTTTGGGTTTAATCCATTCCATGTTGGTGGGGGATATACACCCGTCTTAAAGCCAGCATAAAGCGCTTATGCCTGCTCCTTTGTTTTATTGTGATAAAGGAGCAGGCGCTTAGTCTATAATAGTTATTGGCTTGTGGATATTTTCGCCAGTCTGCCTTTTTATGTTGTCCAAATTGAGGCCAAAGATCTAATAATTTAAGTGTATGCTAATCCGCGTAGATGAAACCAACCGCCCTATATTTGAGGAAATGGTGCAAAGGTATGAGGTTGAGATCTCTCCTTTCACCCAAAAAGTGCCCGATGAAAACGGGAAATATACACTTGATATCGATTATAGACATCCAAATGAGACCTATCTTTGGGAAGAAGAGTCTGAATATGTAGGCTTTTGCATTATTTCAATTGAAGATTCTATATTCAATTTAGCAGAATTTTATGTCTGCAGTGATTGGCGGCGGGATGGGGTAGGCCAAGAGATGGCATTTGCCGTTTTTGATCGATATCCAGGTGAATGGCAAGTAAAGCAGTTAGTAGGGGCAGAGAAGGCAAAAGCCTTTTGGAGAGATACAATCCAACAGTATACTAATGGTAAGTATACAGAGGCTGAAATCTATGATGATTTATATAATAGAATGACCTGTCAAAGATTCTCATCTAAAAACAAGAATGCCTAAGAGCGAACCCTTAGACATTCATCAAATTTTAAGCAAAGATGCTAGAAAATTTAGGTAACTAACTATCTACCTCGGGG
>CAYGJD010000007.1:0-90605 GCA_964350315.1 uncultured bacterium | reverse complement strand
ATGCCACTGCTTGTGACTATGCTTCAATTTGCTGCTGACCTTATGCAAGAAAGGCATAACCAACTTGGAAAGTAGAGTGAAATCCCTCCTTTTTTAAGGGGGGTTCCTGTATGCTTTTTTGTAAATCAACCAACAAATATTGAATTTTGGAACCAATCTCAACACCATGTACCCCCCATATAGAAGATGCAATCGAACAACATCTTTCACCTGCAATTCATGATCAACTAATCTTTGCTTGTGTCGAATATGTAAGAAAAATTCGAGATCCTAGATTAGATCAAAATAGCCGACTAGCGCACTTTGCAGCTTTTGTAACTTGTTTTTTTGAAGACTTTTCGCCAATAAAGAAAAAAACCGATAATTCAGCTCCTCTTTTAGAAGCAGTTCACAATGCCCTTACCATTACAGCTGTTGAATTGAACATGTACTCCTCTCCTGAATTTTCAATTTCTCCAACTGTTGAATTTTTACAAAAGATTTTAACTACACAATGCACTCGAGATGGACTATTAAACCCTTATTTTGATGAAATTGCTCCATTGCTTCAGCATCTTCACCCAGCATTTAGAGTCCTTTATTACAAAACATTATTTCAAGAAGCAAAAGAAAACAATCAGCCTGCATTATTGATTGAACTCTCACTTCTAATTCTATATGAAATCCCTGCACTATCTGATTGTTCTCATGAATCCATATTTTTTTCTCCAATCTGGAACCTTGTTCCTGTGGAAGTATTAGCCCCTTCTTTAAACTATCCTGTTCCTGCCACAGAACCACTTGCTTTTCATGCCTCTGAATGCACTTATCTCTCACGACTAATTTCTTATGGTGTCTTAGAGTCTGAAAAGATTGATCAATTTCTACTAAAATTCTTCAGAATTAGAATGATTATAAGTGAGCAGACATCAAGCCTGTATAGAGTTTCTAGTGGAGCTAAAGAAGAAAAAATTGCCTTAAAAAGCGAGCTGTTTCTACTTGGCTCACTTTCAGGTCTAAGCGCCGTACTTTGCGCTGATCCAGAAACTGAACCACTAACGCAAACCTCAAAAACCATGGCAGAAGCTCTTGGTAAGAAAGAAAGTTCTGCATCTAAGATGTTTCTAGAGCTACTAGAAGAGTTTTTAAAACCGCTTATGTTCAATGTTCAACAAGACTCTTGTGTCGGCACATTTTTACGCGACTTTCTTTTTCAAGTAGATCTTTTTTATCTCTCTCTTGGTGGAGAGCTGATGACAAAGAATGGCTTTTTTCGATTTACTTCTCATCCACGATTCAATAGTCAAGTGCAAAAAAATGAAATTATTGCACTTAGAACTGTTGCGCTTCACCGCTCTTGCAGTGAACAAATGCTCAGAAGTATAATTACCAAATTCCCTGTAGCAAAACGTCCTATCGAATGGGCTCTACTTTTTTGTTGTTTCTACCCACCAACAAGCGCAGAAGAAGCATCTAGCCTTCTTCTAACCACTTATACTCACGCTTGCCTTAATGAAATGGTTAGGAAAAGTGAGTTGCTTGTCAGTTTAAACCGCGTTAACGTTCCTATAGTACTCAAAGGTCTTGATGAAGTCGATAGAGTTGTAGCTTCAGTCTTCATAATGAACCAAGGTTCAGCAGAACTTCTTGCTCAAGAACGACCTGCAGCCGCTTTTTGTTCTTTAATGAGCAATGTTGAAACCATAAGCTATGATGAATTTTGCCTGCTTTTAAGCATCGTCAATAAAAAAGTAAAACCTCTATTTCCAACCATTGTTCGTTATGCAAACTACCTCTATCAATGCCTCAACGCGCTGACTTCTACTACTAATAACGAAAGAAGAATGAAAATTTTACATCTTTATTATCACGGAGATCTAATACATCTTCCATTTTCTGGTAGGCAATTAAAGACAATTTACCTATCCATTATTCACACTCTTCAAACAGATGAGATTCCAGAGGAATTTAAAAAACAGTCCACAAAAGAATCTGCGATTGATCTTCTTTTTGCTCTTGCAGATCTTATAGAATATCCGATTCCGCACACATCAACGATTCATGACCATCTAAACTCTTGTCGAGCTAAAGGCCGCGATCCACAATTAAAAAAACATTATGAAAAATTACAAGAGACTGCAGAATTACATCGACAAAAAGCAGTTGTGTTTGAACAGGAATGGCAAAAAGCCTCCCAACTAGAATCAAATTTAACCGAACAATTAAAGAGAGTAAAAAAGGAGTTGTTAGATGCTAGAAAAGAGAAGAAAGCACAGATAGACCAGCTGGAAAAGCAATTGCGACTTATGGAAAAAGAACTTGCAAAACAACACACACAACTACAGCTGCAGATAGGTATTGCGGAAAGAGAAACAGAACAATTTGAAGTAGAAATGGAACTTATCCGAGCAGAAAACAAAAGACTTCAAAAAAGAACACCTCAAGTTCACCTGCCAGAGTTGTGCATAGAAGAATTAACCTGCGGGTTTAGTGGGGCACTTCCTGCTGATCCTGTTATTGTAGTAGATCCTCTTACAAGAAGTGAGTTTGGTCTTGAAGGATTTACAACCGTTGCAGAGAGAGCCAAAATGTCTGAATATCTTCAAAGACGAGGAGCATCAATAGAAAGAGCCGCAGCCGCCATGACACCTCTCCCATTCTTGTCTCCTTTACTTAGCCATTTAAGTGGCCAAAAAATGACCCCAAAAGTTTATCTTCACACCCCTCTTGCAGCGCAGTCGATATTAACCACACTCGATTCAATTACAGTAAGAAGCTCTATCCTTGCTGATTTGTGCAAACAGAAGAAACTTCCCCCATCTATTCGTCAAAGATTAAACGAACTCGCGCAAAGCCTTCAACCAGATCAACAACAAAAAACACGAAAGCTTTTAAGATCACAGATTGAAGCTACACTATCTGGGGGTGTCGTTGCGGAAAAAATAGTCTCTGATCTCAGAGTCGTTGCCGAAGCCGTTCTCAAAATAATTTTAATCAGCTTTAGTCAAGCACAGTACCACCCTATTTTAGATCAACCAAGACTTGGAAATATTCTTCGAGACAGCCACAGAATAGCCACACTTACCCATAGAATTCTTGTTGAACTAAAAATAGAGAAAGAATTTGCAAGCGCCTTAACTCGAATTGATCAAAATGGATGGGAATTTTATAGAACAGAATATATGCCAAGAGATACCCAAGCACCAAAAGTCTATCAAATGATGTACGGACTTTCAAGTGAGCTTGCTCAAGATCCATCAGAAGACAAAGTAGTCGCTCTTTCTATTGCTTTTCAAGAAGAAGTCATGCCAGCTATTCTTTTCCTTCTTGAAACAGTCGATCGCTTACTTGAAGAAGCATTAAAATAAAACCAAAAGATCTTCCTGTACGCCACCTGTTACCTGAACCCTTCCTTGATTAAAAAGTATGTCATGTTCAAGACGCAAGCCGAACTCCCCAGGGAAATAAAGTGCTGGCTCTATAGAATAACAAGTCTGATCGATCAACCCACGATCATCCATTGTCTCAAAACTATCAAAATTTGCTCCATTTCCATGAAGCTCTCCCGTAATATTATGACCTAAACGGTGGAGAATGTTTTCCTTAAACCCTTCTGCTTCCATGTAATCTCTTGCAACTTGGTCGACATCACAGGCTTTTCCACCTTGATTTTTTTCAATCAAAGCAACTGCTTTTTTCTGAGCCTCACGAACGACCCCAAAAACTTTAATCATCTTCATTGTCGGATTTTCAGTCGACGCAACGCGCGTTATATCGGCATAGACGCCATTTAAGCCCCTTTGTCTGCACCAAAGATCGATCAACACAAAATCACCCCGCTTAATCGAAGATCCCTTCCCCTTGGGCGCGTAATGAGGATTTGCTGAGTTACTTCCTCTTGCTACAATTGGAGGATGGTCAGTGATACATCCCGCGTCTGTAAAACGATTTAAAATAAACTCCTGAACATCACCTTCATAGAGCATGTTTTCTTGTAAAAGTACGCCTTTAATAAAACTAAAGGCATCGTCCACTGCACGAGATACAACATCTGCTGCGAAAAGATGTGACTTGATTTGCGCCTCTGTCAAAACGCTTGTAAATTTTTGAAGCAGTCGACCTGAAGATACGATTTCAAAACCAAGTTCACTCACAAGCTCATATGTTCCAGCATCTACTTTTGAAATCGTAGGAATCTCTTTTGAGACCTCCATTGCAATACGGCCATTAACTCGCTTCTTTAGAGCCTGCGTGAGATCGTCCCTAGTCTTATAAGTCTCTACATCACAATCGATATAGTCAAGAACATGAGATTCAATAGCGTGAACGATTTTAACAGGCCTTCCCTCTTTTGGAATCCAAAAGAAAGCACGCCTTGTGATATGAGCTCCATCTGGTATTTTCAACACTTGCCACATTAAGTCATTACACTTATGAAAATCATATAAGAGCCACCCATCGAGCCCCTCTTCCTTGATGTGACTTTGAATTAGTGATATAGACATTGAATGATACTCGATGCTGCAATTGTTTTTGGCAGAGTGAATGGCTCTTCTAAAACCTTAAGAAGAAAATCAATACTTTCTCGAGATCCAACATGACCAATCGCTTCCAATATAGAAATCTTCTTATCCCAATCAACTTTTGTATAGGCTTCTTCAAGCACTTTAGCAGAAAGTTTTTCTCCCCCATAAAAAGCAAGCGCAAGCGCTGCTTGAATACGGACTGTTTGATCTTCATCATCTAACAATTCCCGAACAAGATCAATTGAAGCCATTTCACCCTCTTCCAAAAAAAAGACAGCTGCTGACCCAACTACACCCCAAACTTGACCTTTTAGATACTCTCTTGCTATATCTTTTAGATCAGAAATTCCAACAATTGCCAAGGCATTAAGAACTTTCAAACGAGAGAGCTGGTCTACCATCTCAGGATATCTTGTGATATTTGGAACATGACGAACTTCACTTGGCAAAATTTGGGAAAAGCAAGGATAGATTCCATCTGCAATCATGATCTTCTCTTTTTTCTGAAGGAGAAAGTTTCGAAGAAAAAGACCCGCTTTTTCAGGATGAACGCTTTGTTGAAGCATTGAGTAAGCTAAATTAACTCGTACATATTCATCTTCTGCACTGTTATAAGCTTCTTCTAAAAGAGGTAGGGTAAGCATCCCTCCAGCACCAATAACGCTCGCTGTGAATCTGGCTATTTTAACATTTTTTGATTGAACCCAATTCTTGAGTCCAGCTCTTGCAATATCTGGGTCAATCTTTAACATAACCCAAAGCGACATGATCGCCACCTCTGGATTTATATCCTCAGATAATGCTTTTAACTGCTTACTGATCGTCGTATAAACATCTACATCAAAATCAAACGATCCAAGAAGAGCAAGAGTTCTAACACGAACAGAAGGAGAGGAGTCTTTCAATAAGGGAAGAAGATCCCATACAAACTCTTTTTTACCAAAATGGTCGACAAAAACAACAGCCAATTCCCTAAGACCTGCACGCTTACTTGAAATCAATTCCCCGAGCTCTTTTTTGGAAATGTCATCATGCATGCTCACAAGAGATTGAATTGCAGCACCTTTTTCCTCACTTGTCACAGAACGGCTTGCCACAATTTCTTTTAAATCTGGCAAAGCCTCTTTCAAGCGCATCTTACCAACAGCTTGAATAACTTCCTTTCTCACATACCAATTTTTCTCTTCTTTTACAAGACGAAGAACTTCTTTTTGGAGAACACGATCGTTATAAGATGTCGAAAATTGAATCGCAACGCTACGCAGAAAAGCGTTTGTAGAAATCATTCCATCTTTTAAAAGCTCTACAGCTCGCGCGTCATGTGTTAAATAGGCGCCAATTAGTGATGCGAGCATACCAAGTTCTGAGTCCTTCTCCTTTTGCAGCAAAATTCCCCAAGCAAGGGATTCAAGAAGTTCAAAATTTTCAGAAAGATCTTTGTCTCCCCGCTCTTTTTTAAACATTGCAAGAGCTTCAGCAGAACGTCCGCATTCAGCTAAAGAACGGATGTATAACCCTTTTAACTTCTGTGATTCTGGAAAAATTTTTATTGCTGTTTCACAAGAAGTTTTTGCCCCTTCATAATCTCGAACAAGAATGAAAGAGACTATCTTACTAGAAAAATCATCCTCTGTTGAGACCAATTCCGCTGCAAGTGGTGCAATCAATAAACAAAGAGAGACTCTTAACTTCATCCTATCCTCCCTTCGGACCTAGATGTCCACCAGCTAATAAATGAAAATGCAAATGAGGGACTGTTTGCCCCGCTTTTTCCCCATGATTTGTGACAACCCTATAAGAATCATCTACGCCAAGCTTTACTGCCATTTCGTGAATCACGCGAAACACCTTCATAAGGAGAGGATAATCGACCTCTTTCATTTCATGTACTGAAGGAATAACTTTCTTTGTAATCACGAGCAAATGAATTGGCGATTGGGGAAATTTATCATCGATGCAAATAACATCTTCGTCTTCAAAATGGATTTTTGAAGGAATTTCACGTTTGATAATCTTTTCAAAGATTGTTGACATTCTACTTTCTTCCCAATACCATTTTTAGGGCCTTCAGTGCATCTTCTTTGGTTTCCCAAACAGAGATAAAGCGCCCCTTGTGACAAAAAATTGCCCCATCAATGCCACTGACTTCTTTAAGTTCTTTTCCTAAACGGCCTGCCCACTCTTCGGGAAGAGGACGACGTACTTCCATTCGTTTTTCATACGATGGAGGAATGCCTCTTAATTTCCAATGAATCCCTGAAGGCATGATGACAAATTCAGCACTATGCTTCTCTCCACCAAGCTCAAAAAAGGGTTCAAGCCAAGGGATCGATTTCTCAAAAACCAAGCATTCATTCATCTTATCGAAAACTTCTTTTACCTGAGACTTACAAGAAGAAATGTATTTAAACTTCATCATTATTCGAGTGAGATGACCAAGAACAAAATCAAGCGCAACATCAAATGCTTCATCTTGCTCCACATCTGTAGCTTCATGCGAGACAGGAACAAAGCCTGAAACAATTTGTGAAAAAGAAGCAAACCCATACTCAGGTTCAGTTAAACCATTATCTATTTGATCAATTCCGTGAATAAGTGAACGATTTAGGTACTCAAAGATCTCAGTTGAAATGATTTTCTCATTCTTCAGATACTCCAATATCATGCCAGCACTACTTAACTGACCATTATACTCAAGTTGATGGTGATCAAAACGTCTTTTGCTAGGATCGTACAATCCCCCAACATCACAAACAAAATCACAACTGTCAAGACGTCCATGATCACGTGTTCTGATGATAAGGTCTCGATCAATCAATCCAAAAAATAGCAGAATAGCACTAGCTGTAACATCATCGGCATGAAACGTTCCACTATGTGTGCCAAAACTTCTCGGTACTCGTCCAATCGATGTAGACATACAACTCCCCTAAACTTTGTAAGCATAAGGAAAAACTTTTTATGTGACAATTAAAAAACCAAATATCGCACTGTGAACGGCCTTTCCAACATTGTGGGAAATTTGAAGAGAAATTGTGCATGAAATTGAAGTTAAGAGAAAATCAGATTGTTAATTTGTCAATACCTTTTGGGGATAAAACCACCTATAACTCTTGAAAACCCTTTGCCAACAGGGCTTCGTGCGTGTCATTTTTTGTGGAATAGGTGTTGAAAAAAACCATATAGAAATTCTTTAAGATAGCTAAACAATTGTTCATAACTATTGATTCAAGTATACAAAAAGCCCGCAAGAAGAGGTTCTTACGGGCTTTACGAAATTTCAATTCAATCAAGGAGTTATAAAGATCAGTTTGTTTCTTCTTCCTTATTAACAAAAAGTTGCTCTAAAAGACTTATATCAAGTCTAATATGCTCTTGCATAATACGGTGTCTTGCATCAACTCTACGCAATTCCAGTTCCATCTCTCTCTGAAGGTCTTCTCTCTTTTGCTGAGAAACATTCAAACGTCTTGTAATCGAATGAACTAATTGATGATTTAACATCACTGGTTGACCAAGATTTTGCATATGTCTTACTTCAAGTCTCAAAAGCTCAAGTGCAACACTTGTACCATGTCTAACAGCATCACGTCTGAGTTGAGGAAGAGTTGGGCTACTATCTCCACCATCTGTTTTTCCAGTGTTAAGACTCGCAAATCGGCCACCATCAACACCTAACTGCATAAGCGCTGAAGCTGCTAAAGCATGCTTGATACATTGAAGATTAAAACCTTCTGCTGGATTTTTCTCAGAGGCCTTTTCTAGCTGAGCCCTTTTAATTTCTTGACGTCTTGGACTAGAAGTCGTGCTACTAACTTCCCCTAATTTTTGATCTAAAACTGTTGCTATATCGATTATACTCATAGAATTCCTCCCCAATCACTTTGAACCTATTCTACACAATCTTAGCAAAATCTTAAAGAGCAAAAATCCCACCTTGTTAAGACTTTATTTTACCTGCTCACCGCGAGGGACTTACGATCTGTCTTGCAAAAAGATTCCTTTGTAGACTAGTATCCAGATTATGCCAAAAAACATTTTTATTCACCCCTACGATCTCATCACGCCAGACGGCTATATTCGCTCATTTAATGTTATAAATGAGGGAATTATCGAGGCCGAAGTTGTCATGGAGAACATCTCAAGTAGATTTCGGGGATTTGAAATAGATAAAGCCCAGATCTCATTTGTTATCAAAAGCACATTTGCTCAGCTCGGTGTTGATGGCATTGGCTTTGAGTACAACTTTAGCCCGAAATTCAATAGGGCTGAAGTAAAAGTGCGCTTTAAAGCCTTCAATCCAATAGGCAATGAACTTCTTAAGAACTTTTCTATTGGAATGCATGTCGGAAAACTCTTTGCAGCAGACGACAGACGCCGCGTTCGCTCTATTGACTACTTGACAAGACTTTTGAACAAAACCGATGAAGATGGTCAACCTCTTCTTATTTTTGGAGAACAGTATAAAAGTGAGCGATTCATTGAAGATCGTGACAATGATCGTATCATTGTAGAAGTTCCGCTCCTACCCGGCTATTGGGTTTATGATGAAGCTGTTCATGGATTTATCAAAACAATTGCAAGAGGACTCAAAGCAAACACGAACTCATTCCGTAAGTTTCTCTTCCTTCATCAAATACACGAGGATGGACCACGAAAAATTCCTGAAGATGCACTACTGCTTGTCCGAACAACAACTATGAATATCCGAACTCTCTTTGCAAAAGTTGTTCAAGAAAAACTCCCTCCAGGATATAACCATGCTACAGCAGATCTTATTGAACCACAGAGAATCACTGGAGATATCTTTGAGTTCCATGGGAAGAGCGAACATGAAATCACACACATCCCACTAGAATTTTATACTCTTGAACCCTTCAGAGAACACTTTTTCTTTGCTGATCGAAATCTTCTAAAAGATGCTTTGGACAATCCTGCTACTCTCTTTTCAGCTTTTGATACGGCCCCTGAAAAAAGAGCTGCCTCATTCATTGCAAAAGGGCAACAACTAGTAAATATAAAACCAGAAGATTGGATTATTTCAGACCCTCCCGAAGAAGAAAACCTTATCATTCCACCAACTAACCGAAGAGAATCTGCAAAACTTAAGGAATACGTAGAAGCTCAAGCAATACATGTGATTGCAAATGCAATGCAAGATGGCCATATCACAAGCCAAGGCATTATCCTCTCAAATTTCCTTCCTCCAACCCTCTTAAAAAACATTCTCTTAAACGAACAAGTAACCAGATGTCTAAAGGCAATCTACTTCAGTACCCCTTCACAAAAACATGGCGACTACTTCTCACATAGCGACCGTTCGATGTTATACGACCTTGCAAGAGCTTCTGTTGACATTTTTTGGGTTGATTTCAACTACAATCTAGTCCTGAAATACGTCCTCCGTCAAGGACGTGATTTTGGTATGTTTGTCCCTATCAACAAAGAAAATGAATTTATCAAAGCGACCTTCTTTGGAATTTACGGATCCCGCCTAAAACAATCAGGTGCAGCAGACGAAATCAAAGAACTTTTCAAAGGATTAATCGAGATGAAAAAAAGTCTCGATCACGACAAACTAAACCCAGACACTCCCCTCGCAATTACAACAGGCGGCGGCCCCGGCGTCATGGCAATGGGGAATAAAATTGCCTCAGAACTAGAAATTCTCTCCGTTGGCCATGCTGTTGACTTCACCAAACCCCATGAAGATGAATCGCTAGAAGAAGCGATGAATCCCTACATTCAGGCTAAAATGACCTACCGCCTCGAACAACTTTTTGTTAGACAAGCTGAATTTGCATTAGACTTTCCTATATTCTTTGAAGGAGGCGTCGGCACCGACTTTGAATGGGACTTAGAAGCTTTAAGAACACAAGTCTCTATCAAGCCTCCCGCCCCAATTTTACTCTTCGGTGCACCAGAATATTGGCATGAAAAAATCACCCATATTTTTAAAATCAACAGAGAGACCGGAACAATTCGCGGATCTGAATGGATTTCCAACACCTTCTACTGCGTACAAAACCATAAACAAGCACTTCAAGTTTACTACCGATACTTTACCAATAGGCTCGCTATTGGTCGAAACGCTCCTCCTAATGACGAAGGATTCATCACTGTAAAAGATGTTTTTTAAACTTCTAAATTAAGCCACTTATTATTATTATCTTTGGCATGAATCCAGTTCAAATACTTACTCCTGTTATTTCTGAATCAAATTGTTTTTTGAACAATTTGCAAACTTACTTCTATTTTGGGGGAGATATTGCCCTAATAAGGAGCATTGATAAAGAAGCAAAGACAACCGAAATTGAATTCAGTCAAGGTTCAACCTCATGGATTTCTAGTGCGATAAAAATTATTTCATATTTTACCCTAATCTTACCTCTTCTGGTATTCATCTCAAAATGTATCGTCTACTATACCAATCAATATACCGTTCAAGTTTCATCTGAAATAGGAGAAACCCCTACCCAAAACCTCGTAGTCAGAGGAAAAATCCCAGCTTGGCTAAGTGGCTCTTTTTTAAGAAATGGCCCGACAGCAGTTACTGTTGGTGGAAAGACGAATGAACATTGGTTTGACGGCCTTGCAATGCTCCATGCCTTTTTTATTGGATCACAGAGAGTGTCCTACGCAAATAGCTTCCTCAGAACAGATGCTTATAAAGCAGTTTTTGAAAAAGGAACTTTAAACTACCCAGGCTTTGCGGCCGACCCTTGTAGAACTCTATTTAATAGAGTCACAACAGCGGCTATTTCTTGCTGCACTAAAAAACCACCTAAAATGCCCAATGCAAATGTCAATATTGCAAAACTTGCGGGCCAATTTGTAGCTCTCACAGAAACTCCGCTCCCTATACTCTTTGATCCTAAAACACTGAAAACTCAAGGGGCATTTGAATTCGCGGATAAACTCCCGCAAAAAGATTGCTGGGAATCTGCCCATCCTCGAAATGATTTAAAAACTGAGCAGACAACAAATATTCTTATTGAATTTGGAAGAAACAGTTATTACGTTATCTACACAATCGATAAGGGCAGCTCAACAAGAAAGGTTCTTGCAAAAATCCGAGTAGAAAACCCTGCATATATGCACAGTTTTGGCCTTTCTGATGACTACATCATTTTAACCGAATTTCCATTAGTCTGCAGACCTATCGATTTTGTGATCTACAACAAACCATTTATCCATAACTTCCAGTGGAAACCTAAAAAAGGAACTAAATTTATCTTAGTCGATCGAAAGAGTGGAAAAGTCGTCGAAGAAAGAACAACAAAGTCCTTTTTTGCCTTCCACCACATCAATAGTTTTGAAGATGATAAAAATATTTATATCGATGCGGTTACATATCAAGATGCAACAATCATTACTGGATCAACCCTTCACCAAAACAGCGCTGATTATATTCCTCCTCCATCTACTAAACCTCGAATAGAGCGATTCACTCTTCCTAAAAACTCCTCTGATATTCAATCAGAAATATTATTTGATACAAAGAGCGAACTCCCTCGCATTAACCCAAAATATGAAGGAAAAACGTACGAATTTATATACTCTGCAAATTTCAATACTGGTGGTCGAGTTGATTCCAAAGAGTTCTTGTGTAAAAACAATCTAAAAACAAGAGAAACAGTAAAATGGGAAGAAGATAAGTGTTCCCCAGGCGAGCCTATCTTTATTCCAAACCCAGATGCTAAGACAGAAGATGACGGTGTGATAATCTCTGTAGTTATCGATAGAAAAGACAACTCATCATTCCTCCTTTTCCTCGATGGTCAAACATTTACAGAAATTGCAAGAGCAAAAGCTCCCCACAAAATTCCTCAGGGCCTTCATGGACAATTCTATCCTTAGCTTTTCTTCTCACTCAACCAATAGAAGAAAAACGACAACGAGTCCCATCATATAATCAAAATTTACTATTCATGCGCGCTGTTAAATACTCCTATGACAAGCTTGTGGTCTGATCCTCCATATGCATTATCACAAAATGTATGATCAAGAGTGTATATTGTGCTATTAGAAAAAATGCGATCAAGCTCCCTATCCTTTTCATCTTTCCATGATTCAACATCGGGTGCAAATCCTGTAAACAAGTCATCTTTATCAAATACTGTTGACTTTCCAAGGTTTGTTTTCTGAGGAAAAATTTCTCCTAAACGCCTTTCTGAGAAATCACTCTCTTCTTCATCCGACCTGTCGATCACGCTATAATTGAAATCACCAACCAAAATCGATTCTTGTCGACCAATATTTTTTATAAGAGCTTCTATTTGTTGCTTTCTGGGAGTTGTTCCACCATCTGGGAATTCACTTGCACCACCATTGAGATGGGTATTGAATAAATCAATTGTTTTGTTCTTGGAAATTTCAATCTTTAGGTTTAAAACGCCTTTTCTTGAGTACTTACATGCTCCTCCTAGAATAGGATGAGGTATGAATTTAAAAGAACTAAGTGAAAAGCGGCTAAAGATAGCAAGCCCTGAGTTTAACTTAATTGGATCTGGTGCAACATTGTATATTTGATGAGGGAAGCGCTTTTTAATTTGAATTGATAACTTATGCACTAGCCGTTTATCAAAGGCTTCTTGAAGACATACAACATCAAGATCGTTTTCCAAAATCGCTTTTGCGATCAGATTAATTCGTTTACTCCCTTCTTTTATCCGGTTTCTAACAGCAATCCAATCGGGTAAAAGAGCAACATTATATGTGCCTATTCTCAATTTATCTGGAGGAAAGTCACGAAGATCTGAAACTCCTTTAACAAGAACTTCTCTTTCACCAAACTGGTGATTTAACCAAAATAGAAGATAAGCAATTGGAGTTAATGGGATCGCAACACATATGCAAAAAAGCGAAGTAATAGATAATAGACACCGTTTTGCAACCTCAAAAACTAAAGAGCGACACTGGCCCTTATCCCCGGGTGTTACTTTTGATACAACTAAAGCTCCAGAGTACATGGCACGATTGAGTGGACTTAAAGCTATTACAGCTGCCGACTCTAATATTTTCATAAAAAATATGCTTTTTGATTTATTTTCACAATAAATTGTAACGTACATACAAAAACAATTATATCAAAATTCGAATTAAAATATTTTGTTTTATAAAAACCAATAAAAGAAGTGATATTCAACATGACCCTTAATTACTCGTGTTTATTAATTCAAATAAGATGCTCATAGATAGAAATTGATATAATTTTTTAACTTTTCATGAAACGTATCGTACCCCCTTATATTAAAATAATTCTTAAGATTGTTAAGATTCTGAAATTTTGATAAAATATTGCAAAATTTAAATGCAGGAAACAAACATGGATCCAATCGCAACCATCAATAAAGACCAATTCGCGCCACTCTACCAAGCTCAAAAAACTGCTTACGATCTTATTTTTCCTGATTTTTTTCCATGCTACTCTCCAGAATATGTAGAATCTACCGAAGGTTTTAAAGGAAGTGTTATCTATTTGTACATGGCAACATATGACACTCTTTCTCATTTAAAACCATTACTTGACATCCTTATCATTACCATCTCTACAATTTCATCTTGGATTCTAACAGGGACAGAATTTGTATTATCTCCTGTTTTAGACGCGATCTACCCAATCAATCCAGTTAATGGGAAAAGACACTTCATCGGAGTCCCAAAAAGCTGGGAAGTTGCATTTGGAAAAATGATTACCTCCTCTGTAACTGCTGCTTGGTCTCCTGTTAGCAAATCAACTCAAATTGAAGGTCGACCAATGTCTGATCTTGTAAGTGAGGTCTTCCATAACATTGAAAAGGCAAATCCTGACATATTAAATCCCCCAACAGAAAAGACAAAATTCAAATACGAAGTCCAAACAATGCATTCAGAGACGCTTAATGCATTTGCTGTAATGGGCGGATCAATGGTAGTTTTAAGTAAAATCGTCGAAGAAATCTCAAATATGGTTAATAGCGGGCAACACAATTCAGTAGACGTTCAATTCCCAGACGGATCAAAAGCAACGGTCGATATGAGAGGTATTACAACAGCTGATGTTCTAGCAGCCCTCATGGGACATGAAATGACACACGTTGCATCAAGACACTCAGTAGTCAAAATCATTGGAAACCTCATAAACATGGTAGGGTTATTCATCGCCCGAATCCTATGTATATCAAAACTAAAATCATCAGATAAAGAATACCAAGAATTGAGCACCATGAACGAGCGAGAAATGACAGTTCCTGAATATAAACGACTCCTTGAAAAGGAAAAGAATTACGCTCGAATTGGGGACTTGATTGACTGGGTTGGATCAAAACTCAGAGGACTATTAGGCCTTCACCATTCAAGAGCTGCAGAATACGAAGCAGACATCACTGGTGCCTATCTAGCACATAAAGCTGGATACGATCCTAGAGGAGCTATTTTTCTACACGAGGTTCTTCTTAAGGCTGGCGGAGGAAAAGGAATGTTAGACAGCATGCATGAAAAATTCGAATTCCTCTTCACACACCCACATGGTGAAAATCGAAAACGAGGCGCTTTTGCTGCCATCTCAGAAATTGCTCCTGCTACTTTAAAAGCACACGTTGTCTGGGACACAAATGCAAAATCACGCTTTGATGTAAAAAGATCTTCTGATACATCCGTGAAATTTGCAATAGGCCTTAGAGATAAGCTTGGAGCTATAGCATAAGACTGTAGAGACAACTTTTTGTGAATAATACGAAAATTAGAGTGATTACTTTAGATTTGCTCGAATACCCATAAGGATTTCACCGAGTTGATTTTGGCCACTAGTGCCCATCGCTGTACCCCAAAATGCATCATTTGTGTGTTCACGAAGAGGTAATTTACCTGTCTGTTTCAACAAACTTCTTAGCATTGGATTTTGCGCAAACTTTAACTCAACTAATCTTTTCATCTCATCTGTAGCAACTTTATCCTGAGGAATCCTGTGATGAGACCCAAAAGATTTTATTTGCTTAGGATCCATGCCTCCAACCTCGTCAAAATCAATCTGTATTTCACCATTTTGATTCATCTTAAAATAGACATACAAATGCTCCACAGATCGAGCGCAACATTCTCTTGTTGAATCGTAGACAAGCGTCTCGAAAAAATTAGAAAGCCAAAATACATCTTTATGACAAGAAGAAAACTTCACTTCGCTACTACCTTTTTTAATAAAAGCAATGTCCTTTTGAGCATGTAACAAATTTGTCCAAGAAGTATTAAAAGCCCCTAACGCTCTCACAAAGACCTGTTCATCAGCTTTATTTTTAAACAAAAGTTTACCCAGTCTACAAACTCTTATTGCAGTTAGTTCAAATTGTTCTTTTCGGGTAAAATCGGCATAACTCTTAAGATCAAGAAGAGGTTGCCAATTAGTATAAGAAACTTTATCCATGTTAGCCTCAATGATATTTAAGCGCTAATTGTAAGGAATGTTAACATTTCAGGCAAGCCTTACATCTCAACACCCGCCCACACCACGCATCATAATTAAACTTATTTTTAATCAAAATTTCCTCTTGCAAGACTTTAAGCCAATAGTTATACTCACTTCACTCTTATTGTGGGGCAATAGCTCAGTTGGTTAGAGCAACGGACTCATAACCCGTTGGTCCTTGGTTCAAGTCCAAGTTGCCCCATTATTTTCATTCGAAGTCCATCAGCAAGATTGGAGATTTTCTGATCCTGATTTTTGGACCTGAGATGATATTACAACGACTATAAACAAACAGTAAAATCGTCTTTTTAGACTTCATTAAGGACTTATGATTATGCGTTTAACGTGTTTATTATTTCTTGTACTAACGTGCGCCTCTATTCAAGGTGAAAATTACTCCTATTCAGATCTTTTAAAAGAATCCCACCCTCAACAGATAAAAGCCCTCCAAGAAGCATGTTCTATTCTTAACTGGAATGAAGGCACCCAATTTCATGCTCTTGAAGGTGGCCTGACTAAAGCTAAAGTGTACTCCTTCGAATTCGAAGGAAAGAAATACGTCCTTCGTTTTTTAGCTTTATCGCCAAGCCATTCGAAAGAAATGAGACAAAACGAAATACACGCTTTGAACATTGGAAATAAACTTGGGATCGCTCCTGGATGTGTTTTTTCAGATCAAGACGCCCTCTTGATGGTCATGCCGTTTGTCCAAGGAGACCCATTACATCACCCAACTGACCATCAGTTATCGCAGATTGGCTCAATGGTTAGAAAACTACATAATTATTCCGATTCATACCCCTCGAGATATTGTTTAAAGGACCGAATAAGTCAACACTATGAAAAGGGCACCAAAGCTGGTGTTGCTTATCCCTCTGGATTCAATCGAGAAGTTCAGAATCTAATGAGCAAACCCTTTTTACGCTCGCTTGTTCCTTCTCATGGAGATCTAAACCCATCTAATATTTTAGTTGGTGATTCTTGTGACCATATCAACATTATTGATTGGACGACTGCAACATTGGAAGATCCTTTCTTTGATTTAAGCTTTTTTTGTTTACTGTCTAATTTATCTCCCCTCCAAGAAGAAGTATTTTTAGAGGCATATTTTGGAAGAAAGCCTTCAGAAAGTGAATGCAGGATTTTAAAGGAAGAAAAAGCAAAAGTTTGTTTGTTAACAGCTGCAATCTGGTTCCGGTTTTCTGAAACATCAGAAGAATTAGCTTTGCCTCTTGAATCACGCATTGCCGCTTTAGATGCCGGGTTATGCTCTCCTAGTCTCAAGTCAATTCAAGATTACTTGGGAGAAGGAATTGTTGTTGATCTGAATACATCCCCTAAATCTGAGGTCAAGTCTTATGCGCTCAGTTTCTATAAAGGCTATCTTGACGGAAAAATGAAATGAAAATTTCACTTCGCTTTGCACATACCAAACCTTTCCAAACAACGTTGCTACATCAATGGTTTGAACAAGACCATATCAAAAAATGGATGCATGGCACTGGACTACAAAACACACTAAACGGCTTAGAAAAGTTCTTTAATGGGAAATCCGACACAACCTACTGGATAGGTTACGACAAGGAGACCCCATTTGCTTTCTTAATCACCTCTCCAGAAGGTGAGAGTGCTACCACCCTAGATGTATTCATCTGTGACCCAAATTATCTAGGTAAAGGACTAGCTGTTCCTATGATTCAGAAATTCCTAATAGATCATTTTTCACATGTAAAAAAGGTGCTAATAGACCCTGAAGCAACCAACAGTCGCGCAATCCATGTCTACAAGAAGGTCGGCTTTAAAATAATCGGAGAATTCATCGCAAGCTGGCATCCAGTTTTGCACTATCAAATGGAACTATATATGAAAGAGCTCCAATAACCCATTAGGAATACAACATGAACTTTCTCTATGCAATCAATTTAATGTTAGCAATTATTAGCATGAATACTCCCATGGATATGAATAAAATTGATCTTTGTGGGAAAAACTTAAAAATCATCCCTAATGAGCTGTATGAGAAATCTGAACTCGAAGAACTTTGGTTGGATGATAATCAAATAGCACAGCTTACCCAAGAGCTTCAACATTTATTAGCCCTTAAAAAAATCAGCATTTATAAAAATCAACTAGACTCTCTTGATGTTCTCTGCCAAATGACTCAACTAGAAAAAATAAATGCAAGCGTGAACAGGCTCTCTTCTCTACCAGAAAAAATTGGAGACTTAAAGAATCTTCAGGTGTTGGACTTAAATTACAATCAACTAGAGCGATTGCCAAATTCCATAGGAGATCTTCTGAGTCTGCGTTATATTTTATTAGCAAGTAACAGATTAAATTCTCTTCCTGATTCTTTTAAGAATTTGTGTGACCTTATTTATTTAAACATCTCATACAATCATTTTGTTGCCTTGCCAGAATTGATTGGAGATTTATCTAACCTCATAGAAATGCGACTTCAGAATAACCAATTAATCACTCTCCCAAATTCTTTACAAAAGTTAACCAAAGTAAAAGAAATTTATGCGATGAATAACAAAATTACAAATTTACCCCCATCTTTAGGTCAATGTGCAAGTCTTCAGAAGCTCATGTTAGAAAATAATCGACTAGAAAGTCTTCCTGATGAAATGTGTAATCTCCAAAATCTTTCCGAGCTTGATTTAAGAACAAATCACCTAACATTTCTACCATCAAATATAGGCAACCTGAAGGCCTTGAGAAAGCTCGATCTTAGAGACAATAAACTCACAACCCTTCCAATAAGCATCCTTTTGCTAGAGAATCTGGAAAAACTTGACTTAAGACTTAATAAAAATCTTGAAATCCCTTTATGGTTAAAAAAACTAGAAGATAGAGGGTGCATAGTTTATTATTAATAACCTTTAGCTTCAAAATTCAGGTTCTCATGGAAATAGATTTAGAGGTTTATAAAAAGCAATTTGCTTTGCAATCAGCAAAATTCACTCATATCAAACACACAGATACCATCATCGCAGAAGTATATAAAGTCATCACGCCTGACATTAATTCGCTTATTTTGAAGATTTGTCCCAACAGCGATGATTACTTGCGAGAAATTTATTTTCTTACCAAGTTTAAAAGCTCTCTTCCTATACCAAAAATTATTGCCACTGTTGAACCCTCAAACGCAAATTTCGGTGCTATTTTAATGGAATATCTAAAAGGAGAACTCCTTAAAGACAGTGATTGGTCAAATGACCTAGCTTTTGAAATTGGTGTTACGCTGGCTCGCCTCCACAACAATCGAACAGATGCGTATGGAGACCTAACAAAACCTAAAACTCTAATTCAAGAACCAAGTCCATACTTCAATGATAAGTTCGAAGAGGAGCTCGAAGAATGTAGAGGCCACCTTCCAAAAAAACTGATGGAAAATTGCAGCTCATATCTTAACCGTTATCAGAATGCT
Source organism: uncultured bacterium (assembly GCA_964350315.1). Taxonomy (GTDB): domain Bacteria; phylum Chlamydiota; class Chlamydiia; order Chlamydiales; family 2-12-FULL-49-11; genus JAJZEO01. The sequence goes on along the minus strand of CAYGJD010000007.1, from coordinate 71,224 downwards.
TTAGCGCTCGTTGACGGTCCCTGCATCGTACATCGCGATTTTCGACCAGGAAACATTATTGTCCGGCAAGAAAAGTTAAAGGGAATTATAGATTGGGCTGGCTTCCGTTCCGGGTTTGCTGAGCAAGATTTTTGTTCCATAGAACACTTTAAATGGCCCCCTAACGCAAAATACAAGAAAACGCTGCTCGAAGGCTACTCAAGCATTCGCCCCATTCCAAATTACCCCTTAATCATGCCCCTGCTTCAATTAGGAAGAGCTCTTGCAGTGATTGGTTATACTATTAAAAGTAATACATGGGACAATAGCAACAAAGAGTTATACAAGTTCAATCGTAGATTTCTTGATTCATTTGACTTTCTTGCTAATCCAATTAAAATATAAAAGATCAACCTTTATGTGATCTAAAAACAACTTCGGTTTAAGAACAAGTCGCCTCATTCTTATAAATTAAGGGCTCTCTTCTGCTCATCTGAAACAAGTCTCAACTGATACTCATCCAATTTATTGAGAATACTTTGAACCTGCTCAGCAGAAAGAAGAGCAAACCGTCTCTTCTCTTCGACACCATCAACGTATTGGAATAATTTAAACAATTGTTCTTTGGAGGCATTAGCAAAATCAACTCCCTGAATCTGAGAATCTGATAACAATGAAATAGCGCAAGCTGGAATTTGATGAATACACTCACTAAGATAGCGAGCAGACAACCTCTGAAATTTAATTACAGGGATTTCCAGAATAGGACCTTCCACATCTCCGTCTTCTTTGAAATCTTTTACCCGTGCAGAGATATGTTTGATCTGAAAATCAGATGCATCTGTCAATTGATTCAATGTAACAGTTCTAAACTCATCATCACTCATCAATGCAAATTTTACACTTTGATTTACTAAGCTCGTTCTTAAATTGACTAAACTTACTAAAGCTAGTGCTTTTGGGTTTGCTTGAGCAAGCTTTTGAAAAAACACCTCTTCTCCAATGGCATCAATGCTTTCTTGCAATTGAAATTTCTCAATCGTTGCTTTCTGTACTTTTGTATCCATCTTCTGAAAATCTTGGAGAGTTATTTTATAAGCATCTTCAAAATGAAAAATTTCTATGCCATCAATAAACGTTTGTGAATAGAAAAAAGAGGATCCAGATTGATGTCCACGAGGATCTTTGCCGTCTTTTGTGCAACAAAAGATGGGATGGCCTGGCCAATATGCAGGAGTGTGCTTATGAGATGTATTGAATGCCTCTATCAGCCCTTTGTTCTCTTCTTTGAATTTCAAAAAAACAGTATAATCATAAATGACTTTCACCAAGTCTACAAGAAAGAGTAGCGGTCCCGTAAATATCATAGCAACGCCGCGAGCAATCCAAAATTGTCTATGATCAGGCCGAAAAAACTCTTTATCTACTGAATCTGCCTGAGCAATTATCGCTATACCCGCTAAAACATTAACAACAGGAATGTAACCAAAAAATTTTAAAAGATTGGGCTGCCAACGTAAAGATCCATTTTTAATGAGTTGTGCTTTCGGGCACTTATCTCTTGAAATGATCTTTTCCTCTCTAAGTCGAGAAATTGCGACCTTAGCTGTTGATTCCACATCCCAACCAAAGGCATCAGCTAAATATAAATTTACAGACATCATCTCTCCTTCAAGAGAACACTTCAACTTTACGATCTCTTATTATACATAATTTGAGTCTATCTCAGCAACTTTTTTTTCTAAAACCTTTATTCGTAATTATAGATCATGCTATTATCATTCGATAATAATTAACGGATTGAATGAAAATGCCAAGTTTTAAAATTATTAATAACCCAAATGAAATAAACCTTTCTCGAGAATGGACCCCAGCACTAAAATTTAATTGCAAAGGCAGAATCGTTGATGAAAAAGGTCACAAAGTTAGCTCTGATTTCAAGGGTCGCACATATCAAATTCTTGAAAAAAAGCAGCGAAACTTCACTTGCGCAGAGCGATTTGGAAGAGGTCTGCTAGGCACAGCAATTGTAATTTGCACACTCTTTTTAGCCCTTTTTTCAAAATCTGTACGAAACCTGTTTACAAAACCTAAAGAAAATATTCGTTTTGGCATTTTGACCTCAGCTCTTGGGAAGTTCAGTGAAGCTGAATTACAACAAGGGGTCTCTATTTCTGATGAGACGATTTCAAAGATTCAAACATGCATGACAAGTATTCTAAATCGTGAAGAAACAGACGAAGTCACACTTTATAATAGCCAACACAAACACAGAGTATTCAGTTTGAGTAGCGCTCCTGACCTTATTTTTAAAATGGATACATCACGGGAAGAACCTACAAAAAGACGCTATGAAAAAATGATCACCGCTCAAACTGTGCTTCGCACTCATCAGCTAGGACTTCTTGTGATTCCACATGCAAAACTATTTACTGTAACTGTTAATGGAAAAGAACATCACATTATAGCTGAAAGAAAGCTCGACATTAACCCTCATGAAAGCATGCAAGAGAAATATTATGCGGAATACGAACAAAGTCTTGACGAAGCGATTCGTCAACTTGCAATTTTTATCACTAAAACTGGGTACAGTGACGTAGAATGGCGCAATAACCCTGTCTTAGATAATAGCCTTGATGCCGATGGAAACCGAAAAATTGCACTTATCGATCTTGAAGAAATGGATGATCCTGAAATTGGTCTATTTGGCGGTGGATTTGGAAGAAGAGGTCTAGTTAGATGTGTTAGCGAAAGACAAGGCGAAATTGTAAGAAAAGTTGCAGAAGAAAACGGCATAAAAACAACCTCTTTTAAAGGCGCCTCTGAAAGAAGAAAACAAGAAATCGCGGATAGAGATAGTTTAAAAGAGTTCTATCAAACAAAAGGAATTACAGAAGGAAACGAACCTGTTGAAATAGATGTAGAAACGATAGACTTCTCTAAATATCCAGAAAAAATTACGCGACTTAGAGAAAACGCAACAATGCTTGTTAATGCGATAAACATCTCAATTACAGAAGCCTCACCAGAAGAATCACTTAAACAGCGTAGATACATTTATATTAACACCAATACGCGCCAATTTTCAACGCTCTTAAAGACTATTGATGAAAAAGTAGACTACAGCAGATACAACGACGATGACTATTATAACGCCACATATATCGGGCATATAGTAAATAAACTGATAGAATTGAAAGTTATTCATCGCCTAGTTAATCGCAATGGTCATGGATATTTCTTACAGGCATAAGAGGAAACTGTGGTGAAAAACACTTCGTTGATTATTTACTAAAACAAAGCTTCGTGGAATACTTCTTCTATTCCTAAATAGACACTAAAAGTTTAAATAATGCGTTATGGTCAAAATGCATAAAAATGAATTTTCTATTGATGAAGCTCTTGTTTTACGACTTTTACAAGATCAATTTCCACACTTTTCTCACCTCCCTTTAAGGCGTGTTACTTCAACAGGAACAGACAATGCATTATACCGACTTGGAAATGAAATGGTCGTAAGACTTCCTCGTATCGATTGGGCCATTGATAGTATTCATAAAGAAGCAACATGGCTTCCTCAGCTTGCCCCTTTTCTCCCGGTTTCTATTCCCCTATTGATTGGCAAAGGATCTCCTATTAAAGAGTATCCCTGCCCTTGGGCAATCTATGAATGGATAGAAGGCCGCAATCCATGCGCAAGTGATATCTCGAGCACCTTGGTTCATGATTTGAGCGCTTTTATACAAGCAATGCATAAAGTGAATTTGCCAAATGGTCCTACCTCTAATCGTGGAATTCCTCTCGAACTGGTAGATAACAAAACGCGCAACGCGATCAAGCAACTCGATGAAAAGTTCGATGCCAATACAATCATTGCGATTTGGGAAAAGGCTCTAAAATCTCCTCAATGGTCCGAGCCACCTGTTTGGATTCATGCAGATCTCTCTGCCGGGAATATCTTGATCCAAAAGGGAAGGCTTAACGCTGTTATAGACTTTGGAATGTTAGGAACCGGAGACCCAGCCTGTGACTTGATCATTGCATGGAATCTACTCACAGCTGAAAGCAGAAAAGTCTTTCGCGAAACTTTAGGAGTAGATGATTTTACTTGGGAAAGAGGAAAAGGTTGGGCGCTTTCTATCGCCCTTATTGCACTACCCTACTATAAAGAAACTAATCCTACTTTAGCCCAAAGCGCAGATCGAGCAATCAAAGAACTTATTTTAGACTATAAAAACATAGTTAATTAGATAATATTTTATTATCAAAATCCTATTGTCTTTTATTTATGAAAAAGCTAAAGTATCTGCCTAAACAGCTTTCTTTAGACACTTTATACCTACTTCAGACTGCATTGAAAGCATGTTTTACAAATTTCACATCAATAATATTTTTATACATTAAATATAATTAAATTCTTCAAAAGTGCTTAATTAATTTGAACATAAGGAAAAATTATGGAACTAGCAGGAGCAGCAGCAGCAGCCTCAACAACCACTTTCTACCCAATTATCGGAACCTATGAAGGGGAAGTTGACAGACTATCACCACCTCTTTCTCCTGATGACCCAGCGCCAAGAATAGACCAAACTCAACGTATAAAGTGGATAAATGCACATGAAAAAAAGCATCAAAATTTGTTAACAACTGTGATAGGCAAGGTTGAAATTGTTTCATTCGCTCAGTTTACTGAAGCTCTCGAAGGCTGCTTAAAACAACTTCCAAAAAGCCAAGGCCCAACGATTAGTCTAGTGGAGCCAGGTAAAAGTCAAGCTTGGGTAAATGAATTAGCCGCGTTTCGGTATAATACTGTATTTGATCACTATGTACGATTAGGAGAAGAAGCTGCAGCATCTCTACCTTACTCATTGAGCTTAATGGACGAAAGGGTTCTTACGGATCCCCGTCTAACTGTGTATATTATAGATGATGGTTCTTACTCTGGAAATCAAATGGCCTTCAATCTTTCTGGTGTATCACGAGTTTTTAGAGAATATGGAGCAACACCAGAGATCTCTGTTATTATTCCTTTTATAACTAACGTGGCAATAGCAAAAATCAAAACTACCATCAATGAATTACCCAACAAGGTAACATTTCTATTTCATCAAGTAATTCCAACTCTTCAAGAAACTTTAGAGCGTCATCTTTCAAGAAAAGTCGATCAAGAAAGAGCTCTTGAATTAGTATTTTCTCAGAAGGAGGATCCAAAATCAAGAAAAGAATATAGCCAGAAGGTTGGTTTAGTTATACACGCGCACAAAGTGCCAAACGCTATGTCCTTTCCTGATGAGATTGCTCAAGGCTATGTTCAAGGTGGACGATCCCATAGATTCATTCCTGAAATTGAGCCCCCATACAAAAAGGAACCTGTTGATCCTGAGAAAGGGGAAGTCTAGTTCCTCTTGTCGCTGCTATAGTCGAAAGTGACGACATTTGGTCCATATAAAATAAGCTCCTTTAAACATCTGATGTAATAAAGGAGCTTTTAGTAATACTGCAATCCATTGCAAATCTACACGTGAATAGAGCTCTGAAAATACTGGAATTCCTTTTAGTACAGTTCCATTAGCATCAATCGCGTGTATCTGGCTCATTGCTTCTTGAAAACTGAATTTGTCTGTCTCTTTTTTTAGTTCTTCTTCAGATTTAATCGAAAGATATATCACACTTCCAATTTGCTTTCTTTTTTGTAAGATTTCGCACTCTTTTGAACAAACCTTGCATCTCCCATCAAAAAAAACAGTCAGTGGCGTTGCTATATGTTCTTTATCAAACACTCTGCCTACAATTTCTCTAAGTCTTGTATTAACAAAGACAAGAAAGCTCAAAAGGATCCCCCAAAAAAGTGCAATAAGATAGAGGGACCAGCTGCTTGAAAAAGAAATCGCCCCCATCTGAAAACCAGCAAAGTAAGAAGCACCTCCTCCAATTGCTCCAACAATAAATGCCCAAAAAATCTTTCCTTTCAAGAAGGAGAACGCATGATTTAAGGTCATCGAAAAAAGAAAATATAGGAAGAGAATTGAGATTGGAGGAAGAAATGAAACAAAGAGATCTGATGCTTGATATGAGAATAGATGAGTTCCTAAAAAAACAATTTCCAGCAACAACCCAAAAAAACCGGCATAAACTAGCAGGATAAAATCTTGCAAGAAAAGTGCTCTATTTAATACTCGTATAGTAAGAAGTTGACCAACAACAAAAATCGATATGAGAATAGCAGGGATCCAAAGATACCCGTATACAAGCCCAAACACACAAATGAGCCATCCAATTGAATAGGTGAATCCGTTGATTACGTTGAATAAAATCATGTTTTTCTCCAAAATCCAACTTTAAGTGATTGTTCAAAGGAATTTCAATGAAAATAGATAGTTGGATAGTATTAACGGGTAGTTGCTGGTTGATTGCAGCACTTATTATGCTAGCTCTTTGGCTGTTATACTTAATCAAAGACAACCCCTCTATTGTTGACATCGGTTGGTCAACAAGTATTGGTTGTGTTGCGCTATACCTTTTTTTCGCAGCACCTGGATTTGGTTTAAATAAGCTTATACTTCTTATCTGTGTTTTAGCCTGGAGTTTACGCTTAACAGCACTACTTCTTTCTCGAATGATTAAGGGACAAAAAGATCAAAGATATGTTGAGCTGTCAGTAAGCTGGAAAAATGGTCTTAAATGGAAATATTTTCTCTTCTTTCAAGCCCAAGCTCTATCTGTAATCATATTATTGACTCCAGTGGCACTTGCCTTCAATTCAGGAATTCTTTCATGGAATGTTTGGGATACCGCTGGTCTTCTTGTCTTTATTGCCGCTTTTTCAGGAGAAGTCATTAGCGATCATCAAATGGTGAAATTTAGAGGTGACCCCAAAGCAATTAAAAAGGTGTGTAATATCGGATTTTGGCGTTATTCAAGACATCCAAACTACTTTTTTGAATGGATCATATGGATAAGTTATGCTCTTTTTGCAATGAACCATCCTGCTGGATATATTGGCTGGATTAGTCCTGCCCTCATACTCGTAAGCATCTTAAAAGTGACTGGAATTCCACCAACAGAAAAACGATTACTTGCGAGCAAAAAAGCTGCATACAAAGAATATCAACGAACAACTAGTTCATTTTTTCCACTCCCACCAAAGAAATAATTATGACTGAATGGAACATCGTCTGGCACTATCGAGATTTGCGGATCCATGACAATCCAGCCCTTAATGCAGCTGCATCTGGAAAAATCATTCCACTATATATTCACTCACCCCAAGAGGAAAAAAAGTGGAAGGGAGGCTCTGCTTCTAATTGGTGGCTACACCACTCCCTAGAAAATCTAAAAAAGCAATACCAAGAACAAGGAATTACTCTGGTTATCCGTTCTGGCAATGCACTTGATGTTTTAGAAGAGATCTTTTCAGAAAAACCTATAAATTGTGTGTACTGGAATTATAGATATGAGCCAAACCTAGGCAAACGTGATAAGAAAATCATTGCTGCCTTGAACAAGCAAGATGTCCCGGTCCATCAATTTGAAGGGAATTATCTAATCACCCCATCCCAAATCCTCAATAAAACCAATAAACCCTACTCTGTCTTTACTCCCTTTTCAAGAAACCTTCTTGAAAACAGTGAATGGCGAACCCCTTTATCACGCCCCAAAATGCAAGGCGCACACAAACTGAAGTCTGAAACGATTCAGAGTCTGAAGCTGTTGCCTAAAAAAGGGTGGGCAGAGGAGTTTTCTGACTATTGGACCCCAGGACGAGAAGGAGCCATGAGCAAGCTGAAAAGCTTTACACCAAAAGTAAGTAAATACACAAACAATCGGGATATTCCAAGTATTTGTGGAACTTCACATCTCTCACCACATCTTCATTTTGGAGAAATCTCTCCCCATGAAATTTGGAAAAAACTCGACTATAAAGAGAAAAAAAGCATGCCGTTTCTTCGGCAATTGATTTGGAGAGAGTTTGGGAATTATTTCTTGTATCACTCGCCTGAAGCAGCAGATGAATCATGGAAAATTAAATTCGAAGAATTTGACTGGAATCCCAATAAGAAAAACTTACGAGCATGGCAAAAAGGACTGACGGGTTATCCAATTGTTGATGCTGGTATGCGAGAACTTTGGCAAACTGGATGGATGCACAATAGAGTACGTATGATTGTTGGCTCATTTCTTGTAAAACACCTCCGTATTCATTGGATTGAAGGGGCTAAATGGTTTTGGGATACTCTTGTTGATGCTGATTTAGCAAATAATACTCTCGGTTGGCAGTGGATTGCTGGATGTGGGCCAGATGCAGCGCCCTACTTTAGGATTTTCAACCCCATTCTCCAAGGGAAAAAGTTCGATCCAAAAGGTGAATACATCAGACGCTTTGTTCCAGAACTTGCCGATGTATCTAACCAATGGATACACTCGCCATGGGAAAGTCCAGATAAAATCTCAAACTACCCCTCTCCTATTGTTGATCATTCAACTGCGCGTGAGGAAGCACTTGCCTCATACCAAAAAATAAAGTGAACAACTACCTACAAAGCTCATTTTAAAGACGTTGAATCTTAATTCTCCAAAAATTAAACTGATCTCCTAACTAAGTAGGTAAAATCAGATATGAAATTTTTTAAAACCGGCGTCGTTGTCCTTTCTTTATTTCTCACTTTTTCTGTTCACTCAAATATCGGTGAGAAGCCTCTTATTTGGTCTCCTGAGGTGATGTTAAGCACTAAACCGATCTCTGACATTCAAATATCTCCTAACAACGAATCAATCCTTTTTGTCGTCAAAGAACCAACTTTGTCAAATGAAAATTCTTCTTGGACACCTAAAATTTATGCCGCTAAAGCAAATGATGCAAAAACTGCTTCTCCACTGCCATTGTCAATGAACTCCTCGACACAACCAAGATGGTCTCCTAATGGCAAATCAATTGCTTTCATCTCTACCCAAGATGGATCAAGAAACCTTTATATCATTCCAGTTGATGGAAAAGAAGCTAAGCAAATCACTCAATGCAAAACAGGCGTCCAAACCTATTCTTGGTCTGCAGATAGTGAAAAAATCGCTTTTGTTATGTCAGATCAACTCGAAACAACCAAGAACAAACCTTCATTTATTTGTGACGAAAAAAAAGTTATCAATCGATTATGGATGGTTGACCTCTTTTCATCTAATCCAACCCCAATACAACTTACATCTGATGAATATTGCGTAAGAGGTGGCAATGATTCTGCTTCAGTAAATACAGAATTTGATTGGTCATTTGATTCAAAAAAAATCACCTTTGCCTATTCTCCTTCAACAGGGGCTGAAGACTTTTACTTAAATAGCAGTATCGCAACTTTAAGTCTTGAAACAGGGAAGATCTCTCCTTGGGAAAAAAAGGCGCTCTATGAAGCTCAACCGCACTATTCTCCAGACGGCCTCTATATTGCATACCTTACAGATAACAACAAGGACCACAGGTATTCACATGACAGGCAGGTAGCTGTTCGATACTCTGATGGCTCAGGATATCACCCCCTCTCACAAACATACAATCAAGGCACGTTACTCGCTGGTCCAAACCTTCTTGGGTGGAGCAGAGATAACAAGAATGTGCTTTTCTATGAGCCTAAAGGAACTAAATTCCACCTTATGCTTATCCCAACCAATGGTGAACCTGCAATTGAAATACAAACCGGCGAAACATTCTTTAGAGCACCTTCTCTTAGCTTGGATAATTCAACCCTTGGATTTATTTCAGAGACGACCTCAACTCCCCCAGAAGTTTACGTATCAAAAGTTGACAACTTCACTCCAATTCAAGTCTCTAATTTAAATCAGCCACTTTTAGCCTATCCAAAAATACAAACCGAATTGTATTCGTGGACTTCAAATGATGGATTAACTGTCGAAGGTTTGCTTACTTACCCAATCGATTATGAAGAAGGAAAACAATACCCTCTTTTAGTTGTTGTACACGGCGGACCGATCTCTGTGTTTTCTGAAACTTTTGTAGGATATCCTAGCCTCTACCCCATCGCCTCTTTTGCTCAATCTGGTTTTTTTGTGTTTAGACCAAATCCCAGAGGATCTACTGGATATGGCAAAACCTTCCGATGGAAAAATTACAATGATTGGGGCGGTGGCGATTATCAAGACATCATCTCAGGAATCTATAGTCTTATAGCAAAAGGCAATATTGACGCGCAAAGATTAGGCATCATGGGTTGGAGTTATGGCGGATATATGACTGCCTGGTCAATCACTCAAACAGCCAAGTTTAAAGCTGCTTCAATAGGCGCAGGAATGTCAAACCTCGTTAGCCATAATGGAACATCTGATCTTCCTCTTTGTCAAAGTGATTTTCTTGGAAACTTCTATGACAATCGTGAGCTTTATGAAGACCGCTCTCCCATCAACTTTGTGCCAAATATTGAAACGCCCTGCTTAATTCAGCATGGAACAAATGACTCGCGCGTTTCAGTGTCACAATCACATGAGTTTTATCATGCGTTAAAGCATTGTGATAAAGAAGCCGCGCTTTTGCTTTATCCAGGAATGGGACATGGCCCTTCAACACCCAAAGTCTATCTTGACGTCATGCAAGCAAATGTTGAATGGTTTAACCACCACATTAATGCGACTCTACCAGAAGCTTAATAGTTGAAAAACTTACGTTTCTTCCTGATAAAACAATGACTGTAGGGCCGTTAGTTTGAATATGACCATAAAGACATCCCGCAAGAGCAACAGCTGATGATGGTTCTATCAAATATTGGTGATTTTTTAACAACCAACAAACACTTTCCCTAAGCTCATTTTCCTTAACAAGAGCAACACTACTCACTCGCGACTTTAATACATCAAAACACTTTTCCCCTAAACCACCTTCAATACCGCCAGCAAGTGTTTCAATCGAAGGCATACGGGTGATTGCTTTATCCTTCTCAAGAGAGAGTTGAAAGGCGGGTGAATCAGCAAGTTGACAAACAGCTATTTTTGATTTAGGATTTTTTTCTTTTACAACAAATGAAAAGCCAGCTGACAACCCTCCTCCACCCATTGGAAGAACAAAATTTGTTACCTCTTTAACTTGCTCCAAAACCTCTGTTGCAAGAGTTCCCCCATTTGCAGCCATGATTTTTTCATCATCATAAGCGGGAACAATAGAAACATTGATCTTTTTTGCTTCTTGAGTTGCCCATTCTAAAGTGTCATCATATCCGGGGAATTTAGATTTAACCACCCGGGCCCCAAGCTCTACTAGTTTATCATATTTAGCCTGGTCAACACTTTGAGTTACATAAATTGTACAAGGCACTCCTAATTCTTTTGCTGCATAAGCAACACCAAGGCCATGATTTCCGGCAGAACATGCTGCAACACCCTGCTTTTTCTCTACTACACTTAATGTAGATAGATAGAAAAGCGCTCCTCGAATTTTAAAAGAACCAGTCAACTGCAAGCACTCAAGCTTTAAATAAACAGGACTACCCATAAGAGTTGATAGTTGAGGTGAGAATTCAACAGGAGTCTTTCTAATTTTTCCCTGAAGAAATTTATTCGCCTGATCAACGAGATCTTTCATGCTAACTCCTCCCTTCAATTTTCTGTATTTTCACGTGTTTTGGCAATAACAAGGCTGATAACACTGCAAGTAGCATTAATACAGAGAGAAAGAGCATCATATCTTCATACCCGGTATTAAATCCCTGGTGTAACCAAGCAAGTACCGGTGAATCACTCCCAACGATTTTTTCTGCTGCTATTGGATCAGAGATGAGAGCATCAGAACGAGACTGAAGTACATTCTGGATCTCATTCATATGCGGAGCTAAATGGCGTTTTGTTCCAACTCGAAAAGCAACGCCAGCAATAGCAAGACCCACAACTCCCCCGATCTCCTGGAGTGTCATAAACATTCCTGATGCAATCCCTGCCATTTTATAAGGTAGTGATGAGAGAGCTTTTGATGTGGATGGTCCCCAAGTTAACACCCAACCACATCCAATCATCAAACAAAACACTTCAATCGGCAACTGCTTCTGAAAAAAAACAGATGAGAACAGTATCAAAAATCCCACGACAAGAAGAAGTTTTGCTCCAATTCTTTCATAGAGCTTAGCTACTAACATTGAGAATCCTGCTACAGGTATTGTAATCAAAAGCATTTTAAAGCCAGCTTGAAGAGATGTTGCTCCTTTTTCATTCTGCAAAAAAAGAGGAAGGAAGAAGAAGATAGACCAGACAAATCCAATGATACAACCATTACAGATCGAGGCAAAAAGAAATCCACGATTTGCAAATAACTTCGTCTGAAATAATGGTTCTTTACTCCTTCTCTCAAGAAGAATAAACAAGACAAGAGCCGCAAAAGATATGGCAAATAAAGAGACAACCTCCCAAGATCCCCATCCCCATGCAGGTCCTTGTAAAATTGCGCTGACTAAGCCTCCCACGATTAAAGCAAGCAACAAAACGCCACTCCACTCACAATGAGCTGAATGAGCCTCTTCCTTTTTCACAAAGAAATAGACCAGTATTAAAGCCGCGATTGCAATCGGCACGTTGATGAAAAAAACCCATCTCCAACTTAAATACCGAATGACAACCCCACCAAGAATAGGACCTAACGCCAGTGCTATCGAAGTGAAAGTCGCCCAAATTGCAATTGCTTTAGACTTCTGATTTTCTGGGAATTGATGAACGATCAGCGCTTGCGATAGAGTCAACACACACGCCCCAGAGAAGCCAAAAAGTGACATAAAACCTATCACATATGCAGGCGATTGGGCAGAGCCTGCCCCTAAACAAGTGAAGACAAAGCCAATAAGGCCTGCCATAAAAAACCACTTTCTGCCATATGCGTCACCAAGCTTTCCAATGGGCAAAAGAGCAATACAAATCGAAATTCCATAAAGGTTCATCATCCACTGCAGTTGCAATACGCTCGCCCCAAGTTCACTTTGAATCGTTCCAAGCGACATATTGATACTCGACCAACCAGCAGCCAAGACGGCCATTCCTAAAAGAATTCCAATCACTGCCATAGTTCTAGATGTTTTTTTCATAAATCCCAGATTTTTGTATTTTTTCCGTAATCATATAAAAAGGAATGATTCATTTCGATGAAAAATCAGGATAACAATATGTGGATTATCTCTTATCAGGAAGAGGTTGATCATCTCTTCTGACAACAAGATGTCTTTTTTCATAAAACAAAAAAGATATTAGCATGATCAACAAGATCGCGTATATAATCGTCATAAGATAGAAGCAATCTGCTACGGCAAGAGCGGTAGATTGTTTTGTGAGAGCTTCGTTGAGCGCCCCCTTACTCATATCAGGAGATAAGAAATAGTTCTTGGTTTGATCATAGAAATAGGCAACTTTCTCAGAAAATGGGGTTAAATACCCCCCTAGTCTTTCATGATAGAAGACTTTTCGTCGTTCCCAAATTGTAGCAAAGAGAGAAATTCCAATTGAGCAACTAAAGGTTCTTGTCATCTGAAAAAGTGCTAATCCGTGATGACCTAACTCGGCTGCGCACTCACACAAGATCATATAGACAAGAGGCGGTAAAAACATCGCAAGTCCTATTCCAGCCATTACTCTTGAAAAAGCGACTCGTCCAAAATTCACTTCAACGTTAAAATGCATTGTCAAATAGGACGAAAATAGAAAAAACAATATTCCAATAACAAGAACAATAGGTGAATTTGAAACTTTCAACTTAAAAATGAATGAAAAAACAGTTATTGCAGCAAGAAGCATTGCTCCCAACATTGTAGTAATCCAAATTGGAGTATAATTCACAAATAGGTGGAGCCATTGAGCAAGTAAAAAAACCATCCCATAGTACAAGCCAAAGAGGACTGCAACTTGAACTAAAGACACTGCTAATCTTAGAGACTTAAGAACACTAAAATTGATGATTGGGTGAGGATGATGTCTTGTCTGAAGAACAAAATAGGGAAATGCTATGACAAAGATTAAAACCATCCATCTCATGAAATATGATGTTAACCAATCAAGTTGCTGACCCATGACAACAAACAGAGAAAAACTCCAAAGTGAGAGTAAATAGGAAATATAACCAAATACATGGAATTGATTGCGATCGACCTCAAACTCCTTATTACCAAGTGATTTAAAAAGCAAGGTAGCAAAAGTTAAAGGAAGCATCCCCTCAATAACAAAAATTAAACGCCAATGACACTCATAGGCAAGAATGCCTCCAATACAAACTGTTAAAATCGATACGAAAATGAATATGAAAGCGTAATTTGTCGTAAATTTTTTCTTTGTTTCAAATGTCGACATTGTCCCAACTAAAGAGGGAAGCAAAATCAACAAAGGCCCAGATGAAAAACCTTGGATAAACCTAAAAACTAGAAACGTCGGGTAGTTTGGCGCAAGCGCAAGAAGAAATGTCATTGTAATATAGAGAATCACACACATCAAGACCATGTTTACCCTACCAAGACGCCCTCCATAAGTTAGTCCTAATGGGATTCCTGAGGCATTCCCAATACCAAAAAAGGAGACAGCATAAACAGCTGTATCATAGCCACCGCCAAGATCGCTCATGATATAGTTTGCTGCCATGCTCGTAGAACCAAAACTATAGATCAAAGTAGCTCCCAGCGCTACTCCGCTATATTTAAGAATCCAATTACTGATAGTTCCCAATTGAAACCTCTTCATCAAAGAGTAGCTCTAGCTCCCCAGCAAATGGAATGTATTCAGACGTGAATTTTTCATGCTCAAATGGTTTTAAACTAGCGTCAATGTTAGCCGAAATGATTTCATCACTCATTTCTTTAGCTCCCTTTTCCTCTTCAAGCAATATTTCAGTGGTATACAAAGGACCAACTGTAGTTGTAGGAACAATTTCGCCACTAAATCGAAGGTCAGTAAGAGCTCTCATCGTCATACCAATTCTCAGGGGATGCCTTTTCAGCTCTTCTGGTCTAAGAGCTATTCGAACAGGAAGCCTTTGAACAATTTTGATCCAGTTTCCAGAAAGATTTTGAGGAGGTAAGAGAGAAAAAGCATTTCCAGCACCACCTGGCAAACCAACGATTGTTCCATGGAAGATCACTCCAAAACCGTAGAGATCTGCCATCACCTGAACTGTTTGTCCAATACGCATCTTATCCATTTGGGTCTCTTTGTAGTTGGCATTAATCCAAATCTGATCAAGTGGTATGACACTCATCAACGGATCCCCAGCCTTCACATGCATTCCGACTTGAATATTTCTTTGTGCGATTAAACCTTTATTCGGAGCATAGACTTTTGTGCGAAACAATCTTACAACAGCATCTTTCAACTCATCTTCTGCTTTTTTCACCATTGGATTGCTACGAATCGAGGTCTCATCAATCAAGGCTTTCTCTCTTAAATATAAACTTTCTGCAGACTTGAACATGAAAAAGGCAGACTTTAAAACAGCCTCTGAATGTTGTAAGTTTTCAAGTGAGACACCACCCTGTTCTATCACATCAATTCTGTGATTCCAATCTTGCTTTGCAATCACCAAATCAGCAAGACGAGCTTCGATATCAGCTTGGAGAGAAAAAGTTCTATGAAAGACTTGACATAGCTCTCTTACAACATTAGCAAGATTTTCTTGAGCTCTATTTAAAGCAATCAGTGCATAGGTTGGATCAAGTTCTGCTATAACCTGCCCTTGATCGACTAGAAAAGTGTCATCCGTATGAATTCGTACAATCACGCCATCTTGCATTGGTGTGATAATAATCTTATTCCCATGCACATATGCATCGTCTGTGTACGCAATATGCCTAAGATAGAAGAACCAAATCAGCACAAACAAAAAAAGTATAGAGCCAACAATAGACCAAAAAATGATCCACCAGCTATTACTCGCTTTTGCACTTTCATTTGCACTCAATGTGATATCCCCCACCAAGAGCCTTTATCAACTTAATTGCAGCAGCATATTGAGCGAAGATAAGATCGATGTCAGCTAGATTAGTAAGAATCACTTCTTCTTCACTCTCATAAACAGTTAAAAGATTATCAAGCCCTTTTTGGTGCTTTAAAGTGATAATATCAAAACGAAGATCGGCCTGCTCAACAATCTGAACTTGATCTTCTTTCTTTTGAAAAACATCATCTAGAATTGATAGTGCATCAGCAATCTCTTGAGTGCTTCTTAAAAGAAGTTCGTTATACTCAAAAACAGCCTGTTGAAACATAGCCTTTTTTCCACGGACATTAGCCCGAATTGCCCCTGCAGTAAAGATAGGCAAGCTGAACGCTGGCACTAAATTTGTTTGACCACTTGACATATCAAATATATTGTGGTTTCCCGTTGCCTCTAGCCCAAGTAACATCTTTAAATTGATATTCGGAAAAAAATCAGCAATTGCCGCACCCACTTCAAATGAAAGCGCTTTAGCTCTTAAAATCGCAGCCATTAAGTCAGGTCTTCTTGCTACCAATTCTAAATTTAGAGTTTCAGGAATTTCAATTTTGTGATTAAAACTCAAACATCCATCATCAATATCGAGCACATCATCAGGGCCGGTACCACGCATAATATTGATCATGTGCTTTATCACAGCAATTTCTTTCTCGATCTGAGAAACGGCCTTCTTAGCAGCAAGATACTTTTCATGGGAATATGTTTGAGGAATCCGAGATAACAAAGCTTTTTTATTTAGAAGAGTCTGCAAAGCTAAATATTTTTTTCTTACAAGTGTAAGCCGCTGATAGAGATCTCTTTTCAAAAGAGACGTCTTTAGAGCAAAATAAGATTGCGCTATTGAAGTTGAAACAATCAATTCAGCTTGTTTGTATTCTGCATACTGAGCTTGTTTTTTCACCTCAGCTGAACGAGTTAAATTTCGATACTTACTCCAAAAGTCAAATTCATAGAAAAAGGAAAGCCCAATATCAATTAAATTTTGCTTCTCTTTCAAAGAAGGATTTAAAGCTTTATAGAGTCCATTTTTACTGATAATCGATGCGTTATCATCCCCATTCAGATAGATTGTTGGATAAAGAGAGCTTGCGGTGATTACAGCCTCTTGAATTGCTAGATCTACTCGTTGTTTGACCCCTGCAATCGTTGGATTCATTGCTAATGCTGATTCAACCAGAGCAGAAAGTTCATTTGACTCAAACGTCTCCCACCATTTTTCATTTGGCCAATTGCCTTTTACAAACTCCTGACCCATTTGAGAGCTTTCAACTGAAGTTGTGAGGGAGGGTTGTTTGAGCATGTTCTTTTCTTGTTCTTTTTTTGACATCGAAAGACAAGAAGAAAGAGAAGTCATTAAAAATAGTATCAAAAGCCATCTGTTCATAACTTCGAAATGGCCGAAAAAAGCTTTTTTGTCTAGAGAAAACCCTAGATTCTTCAACTATTGCGGAGTATTTAGACTCACGTTTTTTACCCCTTTTTGAAGAGAGTCCTCAAGAGTCACCATACCTATATTTTGGTTGTCATAAGTTCTGAAATACAAAGCACAATTTTTTAGATCTTTAACAACGATCCACTGAGTGTAATCAGAATTTTTCCCCGAGGAGTCCTTAATCACACCAAGAGGGATATCGACTGTATTTAACAAATGAAATGCTAAATTAACATTTGCATCACTTGTTTTTGCTTGTTGAACATTTGTCTTTTGTAATGCAATTTTCACAAAACGAGAGGGCGGTGTCCAATCTCCAGGCAATCCACGCATACCTGTTCCTTGTCCTGTAGGAAGTATCTCTACCCCTTCTATTGTTTGTGACGCAGCATTTTGGGCAACAAGATTTATATAATTACGTAAGTTTGTGACTTGCCAATCAAAGGTTGGGTCATTTGTTAACACACCCACTGGATTGTCTGAAATTTCTATTTTTCCTTTAATGAATTCCACAACGATGCTTTTTCCAGATCTATCATGAATAGAAATATGTAGTGGTGGAATTTGATTAATTTCTGGAAGATTGTCTCCCTTAATATAAACCTGAGGCAGAATCTTTTTTACTTCTTCAACAGTTGCACAAGTAGATAAAATCCAACCACCGAGATTTTCTAAAGGAATAGTCTGATTCAGTTTATTTGCTGGAATTTTGGGATATTCAGTTCCAGGTAGCCATAAAAATCCAATAGAAAGTCCTACTTCATTCACCCCATCCACAATTAACTTATCAATCCCAAGAGCAGTTAACCCTAAAAATGAATGCTTACGCCTCCAACTAAAAGCCTCTTTATTTCCTATTTTCGTAATTTGTATCGGACCTCTTTCAACAAAAACAATCTCTGATTTAAGATCGACAGCAAATTCCATTGACCTGCCAACAACACAATCCTTATTCTCATCTGTAAGAATAAAATCTGTACATGCAAAGCAATTCCCTGAAATAAGACATAAAAGAGCAATTAGGCGCTTCATACATTCCCCCGAAGTTATTCTTCTAATGTCAAATCACATCTTTTTTTTACACCTTTTTCTTTAAAAAAAACGACCTTGATTTGACATTAAGATCATGTTAAAATTCTCTATTCAATTCACTTACCAATCAAATTAGGAACATTTATGAAAAAACTTATCCTTATAATCAGTTCTCTACTACTTTCTTGTTCACTTTTCTCTGCAACTCCAGAAGAAATTGTGCAAGAGTTTCAACATCAAGTTGATTTCGCAATTGAAACAAAAGACTCTGATCTTTTTTCATCACTGATTGAAACAAAAACTCATCTTCTCGGTGAATGTGATCATGAATACTGGGAAAATTTCTATATTCGCGCAATTAAAACAGAGGATCCTGACTTCTTCAACAACATTTTTGATACACTTGCAAAACAATACTATTGGATCGAATTTGAAAATGCCTTTGTAAAATCTGTTCAAATGCAAGACATTAAGCTCACAGAATTGTTTATTCTTTCCGGGCAAAGAAAAGCCTCTTTCCTAGATCAGATTTATGAGCAAATTATCTTAGAAGACAAAAATTTCCCCGCTGAGACTCAACAAAAATACAAAATATTATTTAAAGAGCATGGCGCACTTAAAGACATCCTGTAATTATGATTTTCCGTTTAATTGACAATTAGATGTTACTATGTCATAATACTTTCAAAACAAAGGAGAATACAATGGCAGAAGCAGCAGCACCAGCAGCAATATCTCACAACGGTCTTTTAGATATGATAGATGGGGGCGTTTTTCCTCTAGACACACGATCTACAACTACAGATCCTAGCGCTCAAGTATTAACTACTTTGTTTGGCACTGTAATCTCTCCATTTATCAATAATATTCAAAAAATGGCTATAGTTAAGCTGCCAAATTCATTTTCTCCAGTTTTTGCCATTAACACTAAAGCTGAACTTGATGAATGCATAAAAGAAATTATTGGAATCTCTAAATTAACTCTAGTGGAATTAGAACGATTTGGGCCCATTGATATTAAGATATATATATCTACAATTAAAAAGATCCGAGAAACTATAGAGACACATCTATTCGGCACTGTAGTTCTTCCTCCAAATGTGATTATGCCGACCGACCCAAGCAAACCAGGCAAGCGTGTTTATTTCAGCGTAGATGACACCAAAGAGAAATTAGATCGCTGGATGGCTGATGTAGCTGTAGGAATAATGAACCAACTCTATACCACACACATGCGAATGACAAAGACAGAAGATCTTATTGGGGCTGATGGTTTCATCTCTTGTTCACATTTTGCATTAAAACGAATTGGCGCTAAAAAAACTGGAGAAGGCACTGAAATTGATCGAATTGAAACTTTCGTGCAAAAAAGACTAAAAGCCCAACAAATTGATGCCCCAACTGCAAACGATCTTGTAGTATATCGAAATGATTCAGGAATCCCCCAGCATGTTGGCGTTTACCAAGCAGATGGAAGAGTGTTATCTAAGTTAGGGATTAACAATGAGTTTGTTCATCTACACCCGATTAACCAGGTTCCTGTCAACTACGGCACAAAAGTTGTCTTCTACCGATTGCCAGAAGCATCCCTATCTCCCAAATAGAGTAAATAGTAGAGCTTTATTCGAAAACGATTTGCGCTACAGCTCTTGATACAACGCTAGAGAAAATTACACTTGTATGGCTTTCCCCCATTGCGATTGCATAGCGCGCTTTTATCCCAGCAACAACTGTTGCTAGAGTAGATGATGTATTAGGGACTAAGTGATCATGTGGGGAAGCAAGAAAGACACATTCACGATCTATATGTGTAGAATTTCCTATTGCATCTTCCCAATCTTTCTTCAGCTGCACGTTTCGCGGCGAATCTGTCGGCATTTCCACAGAGATAGGTTTTGGGAGAATGGATGACAATCCAATTCTATTTGCAAGATTAACTGTATCAGAGCCGTAGGTTGCACCAACAATCGATACTGTCCGCAGTTTTTGGATATTTTCACAATGTCCGAGCTTAATCAACTGAGCTTCTAGTGCTCGAATAAGTCTTCCACCATTTGAAATCCCTATTAAAACAAGTTCTGTTGTATTTTTTTCTCTTTGCTCAAACCATGGTTGCATTTTCTCTATGATATCTGAAATCATTTCATCAAGTGGGGCATTACCACTCGAAAGTATGCGAGGTGCAAAGACAGTTGTATCTGAAAGATCTCTTTTTTTCATTTCATTGTAGATGTCTTTAAATTGTGCTGGAGAATGATTTAACCCATGTAAACAGACTACAAGTCGCTTTCTTTGAGCCACTTGAGGATTTACGACTTCAAGTGACCTCATTTCAGGGTCACCAAAGATAAATACCTTTGCAAATCTAAAAATCTTAATGAAAGTGAATGTAATAATAGAAAAGACAACATTAGCAAAACTTACAATCTTGGTACATAAATCATTCCTATCATAATGAGAAATACATTCCGCGGGGCTGTTAAAAAATTTAATGCCATGAATGTCTGTGAAATAAGAAGTTGATTGTGACCCCATTGTTGTTTGCATAATACGATGTTCCCTATTTTTAAGGGTCTTATCTTAGCATAACCTCAATAACATTGTCAATTTGTCGGTGATTTACCTTCAACAGAGAATATTAAATTTATTAATTGAAACCTAAGAGAGTGATTTTGAATATCTAAACTTAATATTCAAAAAAAGAGTGGACGTTTTTAATATTAATTCATAGGGTGAGAACTATTATTAATCTAGGCTCATGATGAATAAAAAGACAAAACTCGCTGCTTATACAATTTTGATGTTGATCTTGTTTGTCTTCACTTGTTTACTCTTTATGAGAACAGACATGGTTGTCATTCATCCAAAAGGTTGGATTGGAGTTCAACAACGTGATCTTCTTATATTTGCAACTCTTGTCATGTTGATTGTCGTAATCCCCGTCTTCCTCCTCACTTATTTTATTGTTATCCGATATCGCGAGGGAAATGAAAAATCTAAGTATACTCCAAATTGGGGACATAGCGCTTTAGCTGAAACAATTTGGTGGGGCATCCCCTTTATTATCATCCTTGTTTTAGGGACTGTTAACTGGATTACTTGTTTTACGTTGGATCAATACAGACCATTAGTTAGCGATAAAAAGCCTATTAGAATTCAAGTTGTTGCCCTTCAGTGGAAATGGTTATTCATTTATCCAGATGAAGGCTTCGCTGTTGTCAACTACATTAGATTTCCTAAAGATGTTCCCGTTCATTTTGAGATTACAGCTGATGCGCCGATGAACTCATTTTGGATCCCTGAATTAGGGGGTCAAATCTTTGCTATGCCAGGAATGAGAACTGAATTAAATCTAATCGCCAATGAGATTGGAACTTATAAAGGTGTATCTGCCAATTTAAGTGGCGATGGCTTTGCAGGAATGAGGTTTAATGCTCAAGCAACTAGCCAAGAAGACTTTGACAAATGGATAAAGAAAATGCAAAGAGTAAAAAGAACTTTGGATAAAGAGACGTTCATTGAACTTGTAAAGCCTAGCCAAAAAAATCCTATACGATATTACTCACTTAAAAACCCTAAATTGTTTAATTGGATTTTAACGAAGGACTCAATGCCGCATGAAGTACAGTGACCTATTTGGCAAATTGACAATAGAGGCTTTCCAACATGATGTCATTATCATGGGAGCAAGTGCCATCATGGGTCTTATGACAATTGGTGCGATCGCTTTTATCTCATATAAGAAGTATTGGGGATACCTTTGGAAAGAGTGGCTTACGACTCTTGATCCTAAAAAAATCGGCTTAATGTACTTCTTTGTTGCATTTTTGATGCTCGTTAAAGGTGTCATCGATGCAATCATGATGCGTGCTCAACAAGCAATTGCCGTCGGCGAAAATTCAGGTTACTTAACTGCAGACCATTATCAGCAGGTTTTTACAGCTCATGGAACTGTAATGATCTTTTTTGTGGGAATGGGAATTGTATTTGCCCTTTCCAACTTGATTATTCCACTACAAATCGGTGCAAGAGATGTTGCATTTCCTTTTTTAAACGCAGTTAGCTTTTGGCTTTTTTTCACAGGATTTTTACTTGTAAACGTCTCTTTGCCAATCGGAGAATTTTCAACAGCAGGTTGGGTTGCCTACCCCCCACTTTCAGGATTAAAATATAGCCCTGGGGTTGGTGTCGACTATTGGATTTGGAGTGTGCAAATCGCTGGGGTTGGAAGTCTCTTAGCTGGAGTTAACTTTTTTGTAACGATTTTCAAAATGCGTTGTCCTGGTATGACTTTCATGCGCCTACCTATATTTATATGGGCAATGCTTGCTTGCATGATTCTTATCATTTTTGCCTTCCCAATTCTAACAGGAACTCTTGCCCTTTTAACTCTTGATCGAGTTCTTGATATGCACTTTTTTACAACAGAAGGCGGCGGAAATCCAATGATGTACGTCAACCTTATTTGGGCTTGGGGTCATCCAGAAGTATATATCCTTGTTCTTCCTGTATTTGGAATCTATTCAGAAGTTGTGGCAACTTTTTCAAGAAAACGCATTTTTGGTTACCTTTCAATGATTCTTGCTATCATGGCAATTACCGTCCTTTCATTTGTTGTTTGGCTCCACCACTTCTATACAATGGGAGCAAGTCCAAACGTCAATGCCTTCTTTGGCGCTATGACAATGCTCATTGCAGTTCCAACAGGGGTGAAGATCTTCAACTGGCTTTTCACTATGTTCCGCGGCCGCATTAGATTACACACCTCCATGCTTTGGTTTATTGGATTTGTTGTTGTTTTCACCCTCGGCGGTATGTCTGGGGTTTTATTATCGATTGCTCCAGTAGATTTTCAAACACACAACAGCCTCTTTTTAGTCGCTCACTTCCACAACGTTATTATCGGTGGAGTTGTCTTCGGATTTTTCTCAGGCGTAAGTTATTGGTTTCCTAAATTTACAGGATTCAAACTCAACGAAACAATTGGTAAATGGGCTTTTTGGTCATGGATCATTGGATTCCTTGTTGCTTTTATGCCACTATACGTACTTGGCCTCATGGGGATGACAAGAAGATTGAATCAATATGAAGCTGGAAATGGATGGCAACCACTACTGATCACCGCTGGTGTCGGAGTACTAATCATCACTCTTGGTGTCTTTTTTCAAATATACCAAGTCTTCTACAGCTATAAGCACAGAGAGAAAAACAAAGATCTAACAGGCGATCCTTGGGATGGAAGAACATTAGAATGGTCAATCCCATCACCACCACCTCTTTATAATTTCGCGCTCATGCCTAAAGTTGATAAGCCTGATGCTTACTGGCACGCAAAAGAAGATGGCGTTGACTTAGCTGAGCATGCGGAGTATGAAGATATCCTCATGCCAAAAGATAGTCCAATGGGACTCATCATTGGATTTTTCGTCTTTATTCTAGGATTTGCAGTCGTTTGGCAAATCTGGTGGCTTGTCGTTGCAACCTTCTTAACAATACTTTTTTGCGTCATCAAACACCTCTCCTATGACGACGTAGAGTATATAATCACTGCTAAGGAAATAAAAGAAATCGAAGATAAAAGAAGAGAGAAGAAATGACCCCAGAAGTTCATGCACATCACGAAGAAGAAAATTACGATAAAACCATTTTTGGTTTTTGGGTCTACTTAATGACCGACTGTGTTCTCTTCGGAACCTTCTTTGCTGCCTATGCTGTTTTACATAATTCGACATTTGGAGGGCCAACCTCACAACAACTTTTTAATCCACAACTTGTTCTTGCAGAGACTTTTGCTCTTTTAATCAGTAGTTTCACATGTGGACTTGCAGGCCTTGCGAGTAAAAAAGCAAAAAAAAGCGCCGTTCTTGCCTACTTAGGAATCACTTTTTTACTTGGTCTTTCTTTTGTTTGTATGGAAGTTCATGAGTTTGTCAGCCTTATCCGAGAAGGGAACGGTCCGTCAAAAAGCGCCTTCTTATCTTCCTTTTTCACTCTCGTTGGCACACACGGATGCCACGTCTCTATTGGACTTATTTGGATGCTTGTAATGATCAAGCAAATATCAAAACGCGGATTTCCTGCTGTTATACACAAACGACTCATGTGTTTCCGATTATTTTGGCACTTTTTAGATGTTGTTTGGGTTTTTATTTTTACAATTGTTTACATGATGGGGCTTGCTTAAATGAAAGAACACACACATCAAAGCGGACTTGCCGGATACCTATTTGGATTTATCAGCTCAATTTGTTTGACTGTTGCTGCCTACTACTGTGTTGTCTTAAAAGTTATGCCAAAAATGCCCCTAATCTTGACTGTATTAGGATTAGGAATCATCCAAACCGTTATACAGCTCATCTTCTTTCTCTACTTAGGAAAAGAAGAAAAACCAAGAAGAAACTTACTTGTCTTTTTATTCATGCTCCTTGTTTTAACAATCATTATTGGTGGAACCATATGGATCATGTTTACCCTCAACTGGCGCACCATGCCATACATGAAAATGTAAGGAACATTCTATGAAGACATACTATTTGCTGACAAAACCAGGTATTATCATGGGTAATTTAATTACAATGATCGCTGGATTTGCACTTGCTTGCACTGCTACAATTAACCCTGTTTTATTTCTACAAACTCTTGTTGGCCTTGGTCTTGTCATAGCTTCTGCTTGCGTATGTAATAACTATATCGACCGGCACGCAGACAAGCAAATGAAGAGAACAAAAAACCGCCCGACAATCGGAGATGTTATCTCCTCAAGAAGCGCTCTTTTATTCGCACTGGCGCTTGGCTTAATTGGTCTTGCTATTCTAGCATTTTTTGCAAATTACCTAGCAGCAGCAACTGCCTTTTTAGGATTTTTCATTTATGTCAGCATGTATAGCCTCCTTAAAAAACACACTAAATATGCAACACTTGTCGGAAGTATCTCTGGCGCAATCCCCCCAGTTGTTGGCTACGTTGCAGTAAGCAACCGTCTAGACCTTGGAGCTTTATTAATTTTTGCTATTTTAGTTCTTTGGCAAATGCCTCATTTTTACGCCATCGCAATTCGCCATGCAAATGACTATGAAGCTGCCTCTATCCCTGTTCTTCCTGTTTCAAGAGGAATCCCCACAACAAAAATTCACATGCTTCTCTACCTCATTGCATTTGCCCTCACAATTCCCCTGCTTACTTACTACGGCTATGCAGGATATTGGTACCTTGCCATCTCCTCTACCCTTGCCCTAGTCTGGCTCGTTCTTGGGATAAGAGGATTCAAAACTACCCACGATGTTGCCTGGGCACGTCAAATGTTTATTTTTTCCCTCATCACCATAACAGGCATATGCGGCGTTATTGTAATGAATCATTAACTTTCTTAATTCACGGGATTTAACTTTACAAAAAAATTATTTCTCCTATAGTCTCACCATTCATATTGGGAGAGCTTTATGAGATTTTTTCTTTCTCTTTTTTTCTGTTTTATTGCATCCCTTAGCTCTGATGTTCATACTTTAAAATTATGTGATCATGGGTGTGTTCGTTATTTCACAGATGGTGTCCAGATTAATCAAATCGAGAGACTCTCAAAAATAGATGAGATCATGTATACATGTTCATATGACTATGATGAACAAGGAAAACTTATTTCTGAATGCTTAACGAATGTATTAGGGGAAAGATTTTATCACAACAACTTCGATTCCGTAGATGAACAAACTGATCGCAAAGAACGAAATACACAATTATCTACAGAGTATGATTCTTTAGGAAATCTCATTCGATTAGAGAATAAAATGTTTGCCTATGATAAGCAAAATCGCTTAATTCGAGTAACTACTCCAAAAGACATCATTGAATATGAATACGACTCAACAGGAAATGAATTTCTAGAACACTTAATGGACAAGCAGAATACTATGTTTATCACGGCATTAATGAGCTTGCGCGCATTAATGAAACAGGAAATGTAATTGAGCTTCGGGTTCCAGGAATTTCCGCACATAAGGATATTTTAAGACCTGTGGCTATCGAAACACAAAATGCGATCTATGCACCCGTGCAAAATCTTCAAGGAACAATCACAGCACTCATTGACATTTCTACGGGCAAGGAAATTCCTTTAGCTGTAGCTGATTTATTCGGAGTAGATCTTGATCAAAACGCCCCTGTTTCCTGGATCTTTTCAGGGAAATATTATGATAAAGAAGCAGATTTAGTCTACTTTGGAGAGCGCTATTACTCTCCTGAACTAAGAGAATGGCTAACTCCTGATCCAATGCAGCAAAGTGATGATCCTTATCTATATTGCTTGGGCGATCCTGCAAATTTTATCGATCCAGATGGACAATTTGCCATAGCTGCGCCCCTTATAAGCTTAGCATGGGGAGCTGGAGCCGCCGTCTCAGCGCCTATTTGGGCTCCCTCTGCAGCAGCGTTAGCAGCTGGTGTTACTATTGGATATTGGGGCTACAAAGGCTATAAACATTACAAAGAGACTCACGATGATTCTTCTTTTGACCTCAATACGATGGAAAGAAGTAAAAAAGGTGATGTAGATCCTACTCTTCCAAAAAATCCAACGAAGGATAAAAATTGGGAGGACGTTAGTCATCCAGAAGCAAAAAAAAATGGACATCATAAGTACAAAAATAAAGAGACAGGTGAAGAAATTAGATTAGATAAAGGAAATCCAAAAGATACAGGTCATGAGGCGCATGATCACTATCATCGACCAAATCCAAATTCAACTGGCAAGCATGATGAATATTTAGATAAGAATTTTAATCCAGTCAGAAGACATAGCGATGCCTCTCATCTTTACCCGCCAGAATGGGTGTGGTGGGAATAAATTTATAAAGAGAAAAATTTATGTATATTGATAAAGCAACTATTTCTAAATACACGTCTTATTTTCATGATGGATCATTGATTGCAATTGAATATGGCAAAAATGAGGGTGAACTTATTTTAACCATGGAAAGTGCAGAAGTTCATTCCGAAGATATCAAGGATCCTATTCCTCTTTCAAAAGAAGGGCGAATAAAGGGAAAGATTTATTTAAAACAAATAAAGGGAAAACTTCATTTAAATGGACTCAAAAATATTTATATTGATAATAAAAAACTTGCAACCCCTTTAAAAATGAACTACGATGATGGGGACATTTTTCGTTTTAGAATCAAAGATAATGAAGTGCTTTTGCACGTTATTTGGATTAATTACCCTCCTAAAAATAGAGTCGATGATTGTTCTACTATTACTATCGATGTAAAGGATGTATGGTGGGAAAATATCCCAGATCTAGAAACTTAAACATGTGCTCTTTTTCCCGTATTTTTTACGTAACTTCTCTCTCTGTAAAAGAGGATTTTGAATGGAATCTGGCGTCATAATTGGCTGCTTAAGTAGATTATATGTAGCCTTAGTATCATGCCAGTTATCAAAACGAATAGCAAGGCTACTCCCTTTTGCTTCTGCCAGTCTAGCTGCGATATTTATAAGTCATCTTACTTTTAGTTTTATTCAAGAGAAGCGCGTTGGCAAAACTCGTTGTCGCCCATTCTTGAGTATTTGCGTAATTCCTATAAAAAGTTCCTTTTATCGTTAAAAAGAGCCAATATAGCAAAAATTTTTAAACAATGGATAATGGAAAGGGTTTTGGCGGCGCAGAAACTCCAGTTTTTGAAGTGCGATCGGTATATAACAAGAAAATGAAATCGTCTAACCAACTTGAGAGTCATAGAACAGCCTTTTTCTTCCTCAACCGACCAATTGATTTCCTTTAGGCCTTAAATCCTTATCTAACGCTGACCTCATTAAATTTGCTTGAGATAAGAGAAGTACTCCGATATGTACTTTTTTCCTTTCTCAGTTTTAATCCTTTCTCTCAGATAACATATCCTTTCACTTAATGGATAGTGTTCCACATCCGCTATGATATTTCCTTCTTCTGTGCATTTTTGGGGGAATTTGTTAAAAACAGACTTCGTCTTGTTCTTTTTTTCTGTCGATAAATAGTCTTTGATATTATAGATTCTTTCTCTTTCCAAATAACAAACGGCGGCACATAATTCATTCTCTGTTAATACCTCGCAGGCAAGTAAGTCTGCCTGTTTTTCATGATATCTAATGTAGTAATTGAGAACTCGTGGAGTTAGAAAATAATCAATTGCGAAAGCAATAATGACACAAAGTGTAGCTGAAAATACAATCATAACAATCGCTGAGATAAGCAATTGCACAAGAATCTGTTTTTGTACATGGTGAAGTTTAAGATGAACTAATTCATGTGCTAAGCTGGCTCTAGTAGCACAAACTCTGGTCCACTTACTAGTATCTAAGAAAAATTTCTTACATTCCCATGGAACCTCAATGATACCAGATTTCCAAAAACCAAAACTAGCTCTCATCGTGATGTCACTTCCTTCTGCCCAAGAAAGATGCACTTTTTTTTCATAATTCATTCGACTCGTCAAATCTTCAACATACTGTGGCAAATCGCCGAGATCTTCATTATAGACAGCTTTGGGTTGGCAGCAATCCCTGAGCTCATAATATGTGTGTTTTAGAGAATAATATATATTCATTTGTGATTAGAATAGTCTCGTTTTTGAACCATGGGCCAATGGAAGAGCCACTGAGCAATAAATTAATATAATTTGGGGAGCAAGTTTACCATACTACGCTCTAACTAAACAAGCGTTAAAAGAGTGTGAGAGGAGAACACTAGGTAAAGGTTGACCTCTGGATGTGGTTAAAATTCCGTTTTGGGCTCCCTATGCTTTAGCGGCAGAAACCGGTGCTACCATTGGATATTGGGGCTACAAAGGCTATAAACATTACAAAGAGACTCACGATGATTCTTCTTTTGACCTCAATACGATGGAAAGAAGTAAGAAAGGTGGAGTTGATCCCACTCTTCCAAAAAATCCTAAAAAAGATAAAAATTGGGAAGACGTTAGCCATCCCAAGGCTAAAAGTAATGGACATCATAATTACAGAAATAAAGAAACAGGCGAAGAGATTAGGTTAGATGAAGCAAAACCCGGTAAGTTTGGTCACAAATCTCACGATCATTATCATCGACCAAATCCAAATAAAACTGGAGAGCATGACGCCTACTTAGATGCACGAGGAAGATCTGTCTCAGAGGGTAGTGAAGCATCTCATCTATATCCTCCAGATTGGGTTTGGTGGTAAAAACGGTTAAGGATGATTAATATGAATATTTCTATATACAAGGATTTTTTCCATGATGGCTCTTTACTTGGCATTAACCATCAAGGAAAGACTATTGTTTTGTCTATGAAAAGTTCCGAAGTTGATCCTGAGGAACTGCCAGGCAATATTGTTTTATCCTCAGATGATCGAATTAAGGGGAAATTGCATATTTCTAACATAAAAGGCATTGAAGTCGATGAGAAATTGTTTCTTGGTATTTTAACAAAAGATTACGACTCAGCAGAAATTTTAGATTTTGAAATGGATAACAATTCTACTGTTTCACTAGGCATCCAGTGGGGAAATTATCCTCCACATCCAAATGTAAATGATTTTACTACAATCACAATCAAGGCGGAAAAGATATGGTGGGAAAACCTTCCTGATCTAGAAAGTTAAATAAATTTTTACTTTAAAAGAGAACCAAAGGCTTTCTCTGCCCCAAGAAAATATTGAGTTGCCTTTCACGTTGAGAAAAAAGGGTAAACCAACTATTCTCTCTCCTAAGAATGAAAAGAGAGAGTATGACAGAGGAAAATCAAATCCCCTATGCCTATGATCTAGATCATAAAGATTGGCAAGCTTGGTGTCTCAAAAAGAACTTCCCTTCTTATGTGGCACTCCAAATCTATCAGTGGATTTTCCATCATAATCTATCAAACCCAGAAGAATTCACCAACTTATCAAAAACAATTAGAGAAACCCTTACCTCTTCATTTGATTGGGACCTTCCCGAGATTGATTCACACCTGATTTCCAAAGACACAAGTGAAAAACTTTTATTGAAAACACATGACAATTTGCTCATTGAATTTGTCATCATGCCCTACGACAATCGGACAACTCTTTGTTTGAGTAGCCAAGTCGGATGTAAGCGCGGCTGCACCTTTTGCCAAACAGGCAAAATGGGATTCAAGAGAAATTTAAGTTCTGGAGAAATTCTTATACAGCTTTTGCTTGCTAACCGGATCCTAAGAGAAAAAGAAAACCCATTAAAAGTCACAAACGTTGTATTCATGGGAATGGGAGAGCCGCTTGACAATTACGATGCCGTTGTTAAAGCTTGTTCAACAATGCTTAATCCCAATGCATTTTCCTTATCAGCTAGACGAGTCACAGTTTCAACAGCAGGGGTTATCCCTAAGATCGTGCAACTAGGCAAAGACCTTCCCGTACGCCTTGCAATTTCGCTTCACCAAGCAGACGATGCAAAACGAAGTGAAATGATGCCTATCAATAAGCAATATCCATTAACCGAGCTCAAAAAGGCCCTTATCAATTATCCAGCCCCTGAGCGTTACGGCGTGACATTTGAATACGTCATGATTGAAGGATCAAACGACACTCTTGATGACGCGAAAAATCTAGTGCGCTTCCTCGATGGAATTAATGCCAAAGTAAATCTTATCCCAATAAACCACTTCCCAGGCGTTGAAATGCGCCCCTCTGATGCCAAACGAATCTATGCATTCCAAACCTATCTGACAGACCACTCCATTCCCGCTCCCGTGCGTTATAGTAAAGGGGTTGATATCAGTGGTGGATGTGGACAGCTTGCAACAAAACGAGAAGGTGAAACACACCTCAATCCAACAGAACTACACCGCAATCGTAGACGCGAAGTGTTTGCTTAAAGTAGGCGTTGCGTATGCTCTTTAATCATTTTTTCTTCTTGCGAGGGCATTGCAACAATTTGATCTTGTGATAATCCAAGAACTTTAAGTTGATCGCAAATCATCTCCCGAATTTCTTTCTCATTTTCTCCAACGCCACCTGTGAAAACAAGCTTATCAATGCCGCCAAGAACAACATGATAACTTCCAATCGTTTTTGCAACACGGTAACAATAGTGTTCAATCGCAGGAGATTGTTTTTCTTCAAAAAGTGCTTTCATGCCGGCAGGTTTTCCAGAAATCCCTTTCAACCCTGAATCGTGATAGAGAAAATACTCGAGATCATCAATGCTCATTTTTTTCTCTTTAAGCAAATAGAGTATGACACCTGGATCGAGATCACCAGGTCTTGTGTTCATCATTAAACCTCCAAGAGGAGTTAATCCCATTGAAGTATCAACACTTTTTCCATCTTTCAATGCACAAATCGACGCCCCACCTCCAAGATGAGCTATCACTAATCTTTTAGGGACATTTTTCATCTGTGCTAAAATCGATTCATACGAAATGCCGTGAAATCCATACTTCTGTACACCTTCTTGATGTAAAGATTGAGAAAGGCCAAGCAACTTAGCTTTTTCTGGCATCGACCGGTGAAAGCTTGTATCAAAGCAAGCAACTTGTTTCACATTAGGGAATCGTTTTTGCATCTTTTTAATTAGAGCAATTTCTATCGACATATGGAAATGAGCAAACAAAGATAGTTTATGTAACTTAGCCATCACATTTTCATCAATCACAACAGGTTGAAGAAATTCTGTTCCGCCAAAGACGACTCGATGACCAATCGCAGCTGGATCAATATTTTGAATTTTGTCTGATGCCTCAATTTGGTCATCTAACGAATCAAGATCACCAAATGCCCCACTTTTATCTGCATAGGAATACTTCAAAGAAGAAGACCCACTATTGAGAACTAAAATATTATCTGCCATTGTTCCATTTCCAGTTGGTGATTTCAGGCATATCTTCCCCATGATGTGCGATGTAGCTTTTATG
The DNA here is from genome assembly GCA_964350315.1 of uncultured bacterium. Lineage (GTDB taxonomy): Bacteria > Chlamydiota > Chlamydiia > Chlamydiales > 2-12-FULL-49-11 > JAJZEO01. The sequence goes on along the minus strand of CAYGJD010000007.1, from coordinate 38,955 downwards.
CTCCACTAATTTGCGATTAAGCTCTTCGACAATATCTGCTGCATGCGTTTTAATTTGAGGCAAAAACTCTAACGCCTTAATCACTAGATGGAACCGACTAATCTTATTACAAACAACCATGTCAAATGGTGTCGATGTTGTACCTTCTTCAATATACCCCTGGACATGGAAGCGCTCTGGATTTTTTCTACGATATTTTAATTCATGAATCACTCTTGGATAGCCATGAAAAGCAAAAATCACATTCTTGTCTTCTGTAAATAAAGCATTAAAAGTCTCCTCATCAATACCATGTGGATGATCTTCTGTTCTTAAAAGAGTGAACAAATCAACCACATTAATCACACGAATTTTTAAATCTGGCAATCTTTCTTTAAGAATTTGCACAGCAGCCATCATTTCAAGTGTGGGCGTATCTCCAGCTGATGCAAAAACAATATCAGGAGAACCCCCATCATTACTTGCCCACTCCCAATTACTAATGCCACGCTGACAATGAGCAATCGCACTCTTCATATCAAGCCATTGAGGAGATGATTGCTTACCCGCAATGATCAAATTTATATAGTTTTTACTTCTAAAACAATGGTCTGCAATAGCAAGTAAGCAGTTTGCATCAGGTGGCAGATAAATTCGTGCGATATTGCTTTTTTTCTGCATTACAGAATCAATAAATCCCGGTCCTTGATGACTATATCCATTGTGATCTTGCCTCCAAGCATGAGAAGTCAAAAGATAGTTCAATGACGCAATCGGTTTTCTCCACGGAATCTCAAGACAAGCTTTTAGCCACTTACCATGTTGATTCAGCATCGAATCTACAATCAAAGCAAACGCCTCATAACAAGGGAAAATACCATGACGTCCTGTCAACAAATACCCCTCAAGCCATCCCTGACAAAGGTGTTCACTCAAAACCTCCATCACACGCCCATCAGAAGAAAGAGCTTCATCGCCATCTTCTATTTCTCCGACATACATCCGATCTGTTATATCAAACAGGTGGTTAAATCGATTAGAATTTGTTTCATCAGGGCAAAAGACACGAAAGTTATCGATATTCTGTTTCATGATATCGCGAACAAATTTTCCCAACTCTCGAGTCGCTTCTGCTTCAACCCCTCCAGGCTGCGAGACCGCAACTGCATAGCTCTTATAATCAGGCATCTTTAATTCTTTTAGTATAAGACCGCCATTTGCGTACTTACTCGCTCCCATTCGCAAATTTGCCTCAGGAATATTTGCCAATACCTTAGCATTCGGTTTTCCTGAGTTATCGAATAATTCCTCTGGTTTATAACTTCTCATCCACTCATCTAGAATTTCCAAATGAGCTGGATTTGAAACTACATCAGACATAGGAACTTGATGGGATCGAAACGACCCCTCTATTTTTTTACCATCAATGAACTTCGGTCCAGTCCAACCTTTCGGTGTTCGAAGAATAATTAATGGAAGAGGAGAAGGCTCCTTCAAAGGACCTCGAAGAGTTCGCACCTCATTGAGTTTTTCATGAGCCCAGTCTAAACACTCCCAAAAAGCCTTGTGCATCAGAGCAGGATCATCCCCATCTACGATACGAACCTGATAACCCAAACCCTCGAAATATTTCGTTAAATGCTCATCATCCATCCGCCCAAATAACGTTGGACCAGAAATCTTGAAACCATTCAAATGAAGGATTGGCAATACCAAACCATCCCTTTGAGGATTGATGAATCGAATCGATTGCCAACTAGCAGCTAGCGGCCCAGTTTCACTTTCGCCATCACCCACAACACAAACAACATTCAACTCAGGATGATCCATCACAGCACCAAAAGCATGAACTAAAGAATATCCAAGCTCACCCCCCTCATGAATTGAACCAGGAGTTGGAGGAGAGACATGACTTGGCACACCACATGGCCAAGAAAACTCACGCATCAACTTACGCGCACCAGAGACCGACCAATCAATATCAGGATAAACCTCAGTCATTGTTCCTTCAAGATAAACATTTGCACGAATCGCAGGACCACCATGACCTGGTCCCGTCACATACAAAAACTGCTCGCCTGTATCCTGAATCAAACGATTGATATGCGAATAAATAAAATTCAACCCAGGAGAAGTCCCCCAATGCCCCAGCAATCTCGACTTAACATGCTCTTTTTTAAGCGGCTCGCAAAGAAAAGGATTCTCTTTCAAATAAATCTGCCCAACAGAAAGATAATTCGCAGCTCGGAAATGACAATCGATATTTTCTAATCTTGTAGCATCCATATTCCCCTACTACCACGATAGAAATTGAGTTGCAATACTCTACTTGTTTTCAAAAAAAAACTGCCACTTAACGACAGGTACTTTAATCTTTAATATTATGAAATTTGCACGTTGACACCATATTTACTTAGCCTTTATTATATATGTAAATAAGGAGAGACATTATGACAATTGATGTAGATTTGCCACCAGTTTCAAATAAACCTCAACACATGGAACAAGTTGTAGAGGCAAAAGAACTTCCCTATTCAAGACAAATCGTCTCCTATCAAATGGAATCAGACCCATACACAGGAAAATTTTTAGAATTTGTACATATTTTTCTTGATGATGGCTCCCACTGGCTGATCCACGAATCAGTTTTTAAAGACAAAAAGCTCTCCGTTGAAAAAGACAAACTAGGGCAAATGATCATTACCCCGATTGGTAAAGATCAATATTTAGCTGTAATCGATGGCTCTAAAGAAATACTCTTTACAAAGCCTCAGGAAAAGAGTGTCTTTCAATCAGTCTACCCATGGCAAGATGACTACCGCTAAAATCATTGTTTAAATGACCAATTGACATGTTTTGCCCCCATGACTAGCCTTGCATTCATGAGAAAGAATCATCAAGACAACCCCTTTGGCACCCATCAAGAAGTCTTAACCTCTTTAGTCAACAAAACTTCTGGACCTATCATTGAATTCGGAAGCGGTCATTGCAGCACCGACTTGCTACATAAGATGTGTAAAAAGACCAAACGAACACTCATCACCATCGACAATAACGAAGAATGGCTTAAAAAGTTCCAGGACAAGTACCTAGGAAAAGGATATGAAAAAGACCATTCTGGCTGGCACAAAATGTTTTATGTCCCCGGAGATAAAGAAAGCACCAACCCCGCTGATTGGATAAACTTCCTAGATAACTCTAAGCACTCTAACTACATAAACTCCTTAGAATATTCAATTTGCTTTGTAGACCAATGGCCATGGCTTGCACGAGTTGAAACAATCAAACGAATGAAGCAAAAATCCCAATACACAATCGTGCACGACTGCGATTTCTTTCCCGAAAACGGCCTTTTTGGCAAAATCATCCACCACACAGATTGCCTCATACAAAAAGACGGACAATTTGATTTTTCAGACACCTTCAAACACTACAAAGTCTACCATCCCAAACGCCCCTGGCCAGGCCTAACCGGTCCCCCAACCCTCGTCGGCTCAGATTTTTTGAATGAATTGCCAGATCTAACTCTATGCAAAAATTCACAACTCAAAACGACTGAATGAATATCTAATGGAATAACTCAAAACCTAAAAAGCATCTCTTGCATCAATGGCTCCACCAAATAAATGGCGCTCAGGTTCAGGCTGAAAGCAAGGGGCTAGATAATCGAAATCTCCGGCTAACCTTTCAAACGATGCATAGAGTTTTCTTCCATCAAATGGCCTTACAAGACCATATAGCGCAGAAAGCTCTAGAAGAACGTAAATGAGAGGCATTGAAACAAGTACTCCAACATTTCTACTTACTTGCCAAATCCTATTCTTTAATGATGCTACATTGCAGCAGAGTAAATTGATAAATAGATCTCTGATTAGATAGAGCGATTTTGCTGATAGAAAATAAATTTGTGCAATTGGCGAGCCTAAAACCAAAAGGAAATTTTTTATTACTAAGACCTGGGCTCGTTGATTCAAATATTTTCTAGAAGTCGACTCATCAATAGTATACATAGGCCCCACTTCAGTATACATAGGCCCCACTTCGGGATTTAGCCACAGTCTACCACCTATTTCATCATTCCAAGAAGAAATTGGTCTAAAATCATTTAAATTAAGATCCACCACGTAACGCTCTCATTCTGTAAAGACATAGTAATAGTATATCAAACTTCATAATTAAAAACGATTTCACAAAAACAGGTTAGACTTTGAAAATTTATTTTAGAAAATAAATTGACACTGTTAAGGTATTTTTTGTACAATATAAAGCTTTGATTAAGATCTTACGTCGAAAGAGGAATTTATCTAAAAAAAAGAGGTCCTTATGAAAACATCTCCTTGTGGCCCCGGAGGCCCATTTACAAGCTTCGGACAAGAATGCTGGTTTAAAGCTGCAAAGCCAATAGCTGCTGGCACAGCTATCATCCCTTGCTATTGGGCATGGATACAAAAATCTGCTCTGCAACTCGGAAATGAAATCCCTAAACAAACCTTAAAAAGCGCTCTCACTCGAGGTGTTATTGAGGGAGCACCATCTGTCGCTATTATTGTTGGCTCTCAAACATTGATGCAAGACAAGGTAGAAAAGTACTTAGCTCACTATATGGAGCCAGACACAACAAAATTTACAGTAACAAGCTCCCTAATTGTTGGTGCTTCAACATCATGGGCTCTTGCTGGATATAATGGAAAGACCGCTGGTAAAGGATTTTGGAAATCTGTCCTACGTTTAAAACCTCTTCAGATAAAGGCTGTTTCTGTACGTGAAACAGGATTTTTATTTTCAATTCGAGGAAGCGCACCACTTGAAGCCAAATTGAATCAAAAATTTGGTGAAAATTGGTTCAATGCATATATCGCTGCCTTTACCGGTGGTGGATTAGGAAGTATTATTGTCCACCCAGCTGATTCAGCATTTACTATGTTACAACATGATGTCCCGATCATCACAACAACTAGAGCTGATCCACTCACACATCGCATTTTTGAATGCGGAAAAGTTTTGATGCGAGGATGGAAGCCCAAAAGCTTAGGAACTGCAATATTTGCTACAACATATTTGATAGCAAAAAAATCTTTTGGAATTGAATGAATCAAGAGGTAATAAGAAATATTTTCTCTTTGGAAAAAAAATCTTCATCCCTCATACTTGCGCTATGAAAGAATTTTATTTACTTAGACACGGTCAGACTGATTTCAATGCAAAAAAAGTTTTTGCAGGATGTGGGAAGGACTTGCCCCTAAACGAAACTGGTGCGCAACAAGCAAAAGAAGTTCGCCGTATTGTGGCAAACTTGCCCATCAAAACAATCTGCCACTCCCCTATGGTCCGTGTCCTTGAAACAATGCATCACGCAACAGCTGATCACGCATGCGCTCGAATTAAAATCGAAACTTTAAAAGAATGTTCTGCTGATGAATGGCATAAAATTATCAAACTTGAGGTCCACCACGAACCTTGTGAAATCGTCTCTCCTTTCTTTGAACAAGCAAAAAAAGGACTCGCAGAAGCCCTAAACCATCCAGGCCCATCGCTCATCGTAGCGCATGGAGGGATTCACTACGCTTTCTGCCACCACCTAAAAATCACAGACCATCCTTGGAATATAGACAATTGTGCCCTTGTACACTTCACTCAAATCAATGATCTTTGGAAAGCCAAACTAATCTAAACTAACCCTAATCTCTTCCACGATCTTTTACTCTAAATGAAAAGATTGCACAAAAATTGTCATGATTGTAGGCTTTGCAACTATGAAAACGATGACGGCCACACTAAAAAAAACTAATTTTGGAACAGATGCCCCAACTGTCATAAGAAATCTCTTTCTTATTGCCATTCTCTTCTCGTTAATGACCTGCTCTGTTGTGTTAATCAATCATCGAATAATATTTTGGGTCCTCTTAGTAGAAGGAATCCTTTCTTCCTTAACTTTTGCTTTAACTGCCCTCTGGATGGTTTATACTTCTTGGGTTTTCAAGCCAAAGCATCTTGCAACTCTCATTGACGACCTAAAACTCACAGGTAATGAAGTAATACTTGATATGGGGTGTGGGAAAGGGATTTTTCTCTGCGAAGCTGCAAAGAGAGTTACAACAGGCCATGTTTATGGGATAGACCTTTGGTTGAATCGTGATCAATCCAACAATTCAGAAAATGCTACATGGGCAAATGCAGAAATTCTTGGAATCAATGATCGTATCGATCTACAAACAGCTGATATGTGTGACATCCCCTTTGCTGATGATAAGTTTGATATCATTATTTCAAACCTTGCCATTCATAACATCTCTGATGAAAAAGGACGCATTATTGCTCTTAAAGAGCTGCTTCGCACACTCAAACCAGGTGGTCGTTTTGTGATCTCTGACATCTTTGCCACAAAGCAATATGTTCAGTTCTTTGCGACTCAAGAAAATGTGGAATTTACTGTTTCTAAACCATCCTACCTCTCATGCCCACCAGTTACAGTGATAGCTGGGACTAAAACTAAATAGCTATTTTTAGTGTAGCAAACATTAGATTCATATAAATTTTTATATCAAAAAAAAACTACACACCTAAACATTGCATTTCGTTCATTATTGACACGAGATGTAAAGCTCCTCTCAATTGAATTTAAATAATCATAAGTGTATAATTCCTTCCAGAATGCAACTCATAACAAGAGACTTAAAAGAATGAATACGTTTGTTTTGCAAGGCCCCCTCAATGAAGGACCTTATTCTCGTTTAGGAGACACTTTTTTTACTGACACAGCCATCATCCCTAAAGAAAAATTTAGCTGGGAAGGGATCTCTCGCATTGCTCAAGCCTATCTTTCAGATTATACATACTTAGGAAAAGTTACAAAGACACACGAAAACAAGTATCATTTAATTGAATTGGAAAAATGCACCTCTTGGAAACATCTGTTTTATACGGCAGTGAAAATTGTTTCCTACATCACAATCATTCTTCCCTTAATTGCATTGGCAATAATGACAATTCAATATTTCAAAAAAAGCGATCACGCTTACTACATGAAAGAAAATAAGCTATCTTTTCCTCACTTTATTAAATTAAGCTCCAACCCCTCCTCTTTTGAAGAAATGAAAGCAATGTATGCACTCGATCCGAACGTCCTTAAAGAACGCTCTTTTCCTAACAATGCTTCAGCTTTTATGCATGCTTGTGCACTTGGCAATAAAGAAGTTATAAAATGGCTCCATTCCCTTGACCCTAGTTTTCTTTCAGAACAAATTGGAGACCACAATCTAAGACCAAGCAATATACGAACCCCATTTATAGAGGCTTGCCGTTTTGCAGATGCTTCAACAGTAGAGCTTCTTGTTGACCTGGATCCTACTGTTTTGAATCATGTAGACTCTTTTGGTTTCACAGGATTTTACTATTTTTGCGGCGAGCAGAGTCTTGAAAATGTAAAATCTCTTTTCAAGAAATACGGATCTCTTGCTGGAATTAAAATAATGTTCAGTAAAAAAACTCAACCAGAGATCAAAACCTATTTTCGAGAAAGTCTTGGAATTGTTGATTATCAAGAATCAGACACTCGTTACGATTTTTATTCGTTTTGCGACGATGAAAACATTAATTTTGACTTTTATAATCCCTTCGCAAAAGGCGATGAAAAGCAGACTGAAGCCGCACTTGAATTAATCAATCATGAGAAGAAATCTCTAAATACAAAATATAGTTATAGAAAAGCTTATAAAGCCTATGCACTCATAAATCATCCAGACAAAAAAAGAATTCGTACTCCTCAAGATGATAGAGATTGGCACCTTGTTCAAGATTGGTGGAATAAATTCCAACTAAGCGACCAATATGCAAGACTGGCTGATAACTAAACTACAGGCGAACATCTATAGCTTTGCACTTTAACCCTCTCCAAACTATAATTGATCGCATGAAAAATCTAATTCAATTAAACTTGTAGTACCTAATTTTATTCCCAAATGAAATCAAAAGAGATGATGGAATCGACACCACGCTCCATTCGAGGTAATACTTCTTGCTTTGAAAAGGCTATGCGAATCGGGTCATTGAGAAAGGCATCCCGACACTTTCTATCTTTAAAATCAGTAATAAGTGCATGTGTATACCCCTTATTTCGCCCTTCATCGCTATCATAAGTTCCCCAAGTGTAGGAAATTCTACCCTCTAAACGAGCACTGATTTCTTCTAAATCGTTATAAATTTTCTTAATTTCTTCTTTAGTGACATCATTTTTATAAGTATATAGAACAATATGACGGTACATTTTTTAAGCCTTTTTGGTTTTACGTAGAAAAATAAATGAGATAAATAATAATAAAAACATTCCAATTAAAAGAAAATTCATTGGAGCTGCCGTGTTTCCTGAAAGATGTGATGCTGCTGCTGTAAAAAGAGCTGAAACTGAGAACATCATTGACCCAAGAAGAGCAGCCTCGCTCCCAGCAAGTTGAGGAAATGGTTCCATTGCTCCACTAGACGACGTTGGCACAATAAACCCAATACCAAATAAAATCATGGTGCAGCTCCCAATTACTGTACCAACATTGAAAAAGTAACCAGTAAAAATTAGACTGAATATCGTTAAACACATTGCTAAAACTATGCCTATAACAACTGTACGAAATTTTGAAACACGATGGGAAATGGCTGATCCACAAAAAGCTCCTAAAACATAGCCTGCTCCAATACACATATTTAATAATCCGTACTTTGATGGAGAGACATGTAGTCTATCTATCACAATAAAAGGAAGCATAGCATTGATTACAAGAAGAGCTGCAAATCCAATAGATGCAGAAATAACATATCGCATCACTTCTTTGCTTTTTAGGAGAAATTTATAATTCCTTAGAGCAACTTTTGGATGTGCGGCATCTCGATTTAAGTTTTTATTTGTTTCAGGGAGAAACAAAAGCTTTAAAACTAAAAGCACAAAGCATATAAAAATTAACATAGCAAAACAAGATCTCCACCCAGCATATTCAGTTAAATACCCTCCTACTAAAGGGGCAGTGATGGATGCTATTCCAATAAAAATGCTTAAGTAAGAAAGACAACGCCGCAACTGATTTCCAGAGAAAACATCTCTTATAAGCGCATATCCAACACTATTTGCAGTTCCAATACCCGCGCCTTCAATAACCCGCCCTATGATAAGGATTTCTATTGAATTAGCGAACATACTAACAAAACTTCCCACCATGAATATAAGGAAGCCGGAGATCAAATTGACTTTTCTTCCAAAAGCATCTGATAATGGGCCATATATAAGTTGAGAAAACCCAAAAGAAATCAAGTAGCAAGAAAGAGTTAGTTTAATTGCGCTGCCCGTTGTCCCTAAGTCTCTTGCCATCTCTACCATAGCAGGAAGATAAAGAGTGCTTCCAGCATTTCCTAAAGCTACTGCGCTGATAATTAAGGCTGCCATGAAAGATGGCTTATTAGTTTGATTGATCATGTTTTAAAATTATTTATATTCTGAATTATTTCAAAGGTGTTTTAGTTTTATCTGGATTTATAAAAGTTTTTCTGAAAAGCAGCCTAGACATAAAAACCTATGGATTTGCACTTTAACCCTCTCCAAACTATAATTGATCGCATGAAAAATCTTATTCGATTCCTTTTTTTTATCCTCCCTCTAGGAGCTTTTGCGAACACAGTTGAGCCTAAATCAGGAAGCGTTGTTCTAGTTCACGGTTTCTTGAGATCGCGTATGAATATGTCTGCTATTGAATACACTCTTCATCAAGATGATTGGGAAGTTCTCAATTGGGGATATCCAAGTAGAAAAAAGAGTATCCAAGATCACTCTGCGGCTCTTGTTCTAGAACTGAAGAAAATTTCTCAAAAAAACCCAGGTAAACCGATCAGCTTTGTCACTCATTCCATGGGCGGTTTAGTTGTTAGAGGAGCTCTCAATAATCCTGATTGTCCTCCAGAAGCAAAGATCGGACGGGCTGTATTAATTGCCCCTCCAAACCGAGGTTCTTGTTATGCCCGATTTCTTTCAAACTATGCTTTGATCCGATGGTATGTGGGAGAAAAATCTGGTAAAGAATTATTGAGCACGCCTGTTGATGGCTTTGATCATATTGGAAATTTTCCTGCTGGGATGCCTATTCTTGTCATCGGCGGAACTGTTGGATGGAATCCTTCTATTGAAGGAATCAATGATGGGAAAGTTGCCTTTAATGAAACTTGTTTACCGACAAAACACTATCACAAAGGTTGCAGAGCAGGACATAGTTGGATTTGTCAAAATCGCGACGCTGTTAAAAAAGCCAAACGTTTTCTTACAACAAAAATCCTCTCTTCTGAAATCTGCAATCTAGAACAAGAAAAAAAGCTCACCCAGTAACCTTCTTATTGTAAGAAAATCGATCTTTCTTTAAAATTTACTCATGGTAACTTTAAGTAATATTCTTTTTTATGTAGAAGATTTAGAAAAAACTCTGCTTTTTTTTGAAGAAGCATTTGGTGTTGAAACTGCATTTATTGACGAAAGTGGTGTTTACGCACAATTAGATACTGGAACAACAGCCCTTGGTTTTGTTGATCTTGAATTTGCAAAAAGTAATTTGGGCAAAGATGTCACAAAATTTGACAAAGCTAAGCCTCCCTTTGCAATGGAAATTGCTTTTGCTGTTAAAGATGTTGATGCAACATTTAAACAGGCAGTCAAAGCAGGTGCTATCGTCGTTTCAGAACCTTCAAACAAGCCTTGGGGACAACGAGACGCATATGTCCAAGATCCAAATGGAATCTTGATCGAAATTTGCAGCCCAATGCAAGCATGTACAGACTGTAGCTGTGGCCATTAAGAGATACATTAAAAAAGACGTCTTAGAAGAATTCCGCGAAATGCCTGGTGTTGGAAAGGCTGTTGCAAACGATTTATGGGATCTTGGCTACCGATCAATCTCTAGCCTTAAACCTGAAAATCCTGAACTCATGTATGAAAATCTGTGCGAATATCAGGGTAAAAAGGTCTGTAGGTGTATGCTCTACGTCTTTAGGCTCTCTGTTTATTATGCAAACACGCCCGAAAGCAAACGTAACCCTCACCTACTTAAGTGGCAAAACTGGAAGGATTAGGCCTAAGACTTGACTTTTACCCCAAAAAATGATAAAATATTTCCTATTATGAGCGAAAACACCCCCTCTAACTATCTTTTTGCTTAAAAAATGATTACTACTTTGGAAGACTTAGATGCGCAGCTTTTTCACTAAAACAATTTTCTCCATGGCTATTGCGATTTTCTCGATGTTTTTTGGGGCTGGGAACGCGATTTTTCCTCTAATATTGGGCATGCAAGCTGGAACCCATTTTGGATGGGCTTTTGGCGGCCTACTTTTAACAGGGATTGGCGGACCACTTCTTGGATTGTTAGGGGGAACCCTCTATCGTGGCCACTGCACGCAGTTCTTCGGTCGGGCCGGTAAGATTGGTGGGGGCATTCTCATAGGAGTCACTCTTGCACTTCTTGGCCCATTTGCTGTCCTGCCAAGATGTATAACCGTTGCTCACGCTGCAATTACTCCAATCATACCTGAATTATCTCTTTGGATCTTTGCCCCTGTTTTCTGCATTCTAGGATTGATTCTATGTTTTAAACGAAAATACCTACTACCTGTGCTTGGCTATGTGCTCTCTCCCCTTCTAATCGGTTGCCTCTTATTGATTATCGGGCAAAGTATTCTCTCTCCTATTGCCCCAATTGCAAACCACCATGCTATGACAGCAGCGCATGCTTTTGGCGCTGGAATCACCACTGGCTATAACACGATGGATTTGATTGCCTCTATCTACTTTTCAGCTGGAATATGGACGATGATAGAGATTCATTCAAAAGATAAGTCAGCAAAACACACCTTTACAACGACCCTAAAGGCAGGCTTATTAGGCTGCTTTTTCTTAGGTTTAATCTATTTTGGACTCATTCATGCAGCAGCAGTCTACGCGCCATATCTTGTTGGCATCCCCCCTGCTCAATTAATGACGCATCTTTCTATTGCTGCATTGGGACCAACTCTTGGCCTTGTTGCCAATATGGCAATTGCCCTTGCTTGCCTTACTACTGTGATCAGCTTGGTGATGACCATCGCTCAGATTGTCTCTCACCAAATTTTAAAGGGCCGGGCATCTTACAGATCTATTCTAGTTCTACAACTTGTTATTGCAACACTAATGGCTCCTGTGGGCTTTGACGGAATCATGATGTTAATTCACTATCCTATTACATTTGCCTATCCTGTTATTATCGTTTTAACGATCTTGAATATCATTTATAAGCTACGTAGGCGTGATCTTTTACCTTCATAACAGCAATAGTCGCAAGCAGTCCCAAAAAGGCAAAATACATCCCCACAGAAGCAATAGATCCTGTGATGTGGTAAAAAGCTAACGAAATCACAGCTACCGGCTTCCCAAGAACAAGCGCTCCGATTGATGATCCAAGTGATATTAATGTATAGCGCACCTGCATAGGCAAAGAAGCGACAGCATAAGAATGGTAGGCCGCAGCAAAAGCAACCCCACACGTCACAACAACGACTCGAAATAGAGCTACCTGCCAAAGCAAAGTAAGATCAAGAAAGAGAAAGCACAGCGGCGTTGTAATTGCAGTAAGGCTTGCTGCAATAATCATAAGACGTTTTCTTCCAATCTTCATAGCAACCACCCCAAAAATCGGCAACAAAATAAGATCTAAAAGTAAAAGCTGTGTATTCATTGCTATAAGTTGAGACTTAGTTAGGCTAGAAATCAACGGGATAAAACCCGACATCAGAGTAAATGGAAAGGTGTATGTTGCATGTGAGAATCCTGATGTAATGATAATCGCAAGAAATGGAAACCAATATGTCTTGATCGCATCCATGGTACTTGGAACAGTTATATGCGATTGATCGCTTGCATTTTTAACTCCCCTTCTTCTTAGAAAAACACCAAAAAAGGCAACCAAACCGCCGATCCAAAATAGATAGCGCCACGCAACATCAATAATTTCATATTTTGCAAGAAATGTGACAAAAAGGGAGGCAAGAAAAATTCCCACAACCGTTGATGAATCATAAAGAGCGCTCATAAAGTCAGACTTTTTTTCATCTGATGATTCAAGAAGATAAATAGCTCCTCCGCTTGTCTCTCCTGCAGCAAAAAAACCCTGCGCTAATCTACATATTAGCAATAAAAGAGGTGATAGAACACCAACCTTGGCATAAGTCGGCAAGCATCCAATAATCATCGTCGATATGGCCATTCCTATTAAAGAACTTGAAAGAGCAGCCTTTCTTCCCTTAAGATCTCCCAGTCGACCAAAAACAATACTTCCCAATGGCCGCATAAAAAGACCTAAAGGGATTAACAAATATGTTAACATTAAGGCAACAATCGGGTCTTTGTCATTAAAGAATATAGGAGCGATAAAAGGTGATAATACTCCAAAAATAGCAGAGTCGTAATGCTCAAGTATATTGCCTAACATGACAGCGAATATAGAGGTTTTTCTTCCCATAATTTGGGGGGATCATACACCTAAACTGAGATTGTCGCAACCCTTCTTGCTGCAAGCTTTTTCTCTAGCATTGCAACAACACTAGTTCTACAAGGGTGAGTGAAATCTGTACGAATATTCCCCTCTTCACTATATCTCATGCGGTCAAAGAAACTATAATCAAGATTAGCACGAATATTTATTGCAGTTTGCAGTTGCTTTTTTTGATATTCAATGTATAAAGCAAGCTCTTTATCATTTAACGAATCACCCATAGACTCTTCTGCTTGCATCTCTATATAAGGAAGAAACGCAAAAAAACTGGTTGCTGCTGTTAATGCAAAAGAGATGAGGAATGCCGGAAGAACAGGAGTAGAAAATAGTATCATCAAAGCGACACCTGATATTAATTGGACAAGAAAGACAAATGCTGGCAATCGAGTTGAATCATAGTTCTTAAGATGAGAAAGTTCATGCGCAAAAACTGCAGAAATAGTAGCGTCTGACTTTCCTTTGAAATAGTCTGATGAGTTCATTACAACCACTCCCTTGCACCCAAAAAGCAAGGATCCAGTTGCGCAAATCGAGTTAATTTCAGAATTGCTTTTTAAGGATATATCGCTCTTATCTAAACCCATTCGGGTTTTCATTTCATTAAAAAGCATCAAAAGTTTTGGCTCTGTGATTTCTTGATCTTTCGAACTTGTTGTAGACATTGATACTAACATGGAAAGCGATTGACCGACTGTAGCACCAGCTAAAATTTCCATCTACAAAGGTTTCCTTTGCAGATCCCGTAGAACATTATCTAATTTTTCAATTACTCTCTGATCCCTGATCGATTGTTTCATATACGAAATTCTATCAGTAAGGGGTGGATGAAACACATCCATTGAATAATTGCCTTGGTCATCTATAAATGTTCTGTCCCAGAGATCTCTTAATGAATTTCCTTGCATTGCTTCTAATCGAATAAGTTTTTGCTCATGTCTCATCCCTTCAAAAAAAAGGATACCATTTGCAATTTCCTCATCTGTTAAAACTTCGCAAGCTCGTAAATCTGCCCTCTTTTCTATATGTCTTGAATAGAGAACCACTGCAGAAAAGGCACAAACTCCACCGATTGCATATGCTATCTCAATTGGAAGGAGAAAAACTACAATAACTGTCACGCCAATATGAGTAATTAAGGCAATAAAAGACATTTTTAGTATATCATTTGCTTCGATATGAGCGATTTCATGAGCATATATGAAGGGACGTTGATGTTCTGGAACACTTTCCCAATCTTCAGATCCAAGTTGTGGAACAAGAAATGACTGTTCAAATGGGAGGGCTAACGCGCCAAAGGCAGCAAACTCAAAATATCCATTTGCAGGCGTTTGCTTGACTATAATTTCTTTTGAAATTTTCATACGAAATCTCAAGTTATCAACTAAAGCTTGATCCTTTTTAAGCCCCTCGCTAGATCCAAATTGCGTAAGGAGAGGAGTTGCCCTCATAAGGGGTAAAACACTCCACGTTGCTGCAGCTGTAAGGCCCATTTCAATCATCGTATACTAACCTGGTTTGTTCATTATGATTCAATGATTTTAACATTAATCTCCTTTAATTCCCATAAGTAACTAACAATTTATTGCTAAACTTATTTTTAATTATGAAAAAAAGTAAAGCTGCAACAAAAAGAAGAATACCCATTTTTTGAAATCCCGCGGAAAACGCAGCTACTTGCAAAGTCTTTTCTTGAGCAATAGTCATCCTACTAAGTAAACCAGATAAAATAAATGAAAGGCAAAAAGCCAAGGGTATCATTCCCATTACCTCTCCTCTTGCATCCTCCCGAGATGATTCTGCTGCTATCTGAAAGACCAAAGGCCCAATATACAATTCTGCCAAGGAGATCACGCCTACAACTCCCAAAACAAGAATAATTGATGGAGCATGAAAAAGTGACAACACTAACATGGCCAAACCCGAGGCAATAAAAGGGAGAATGATTCGATTCTTTCCCCTTCCAATCAAGGGAGAAAAGAGAATGATTATCATAGGATTCATCATCCCAACAAATGATGAGGGCAATGTCACTCCAAAAAGCTGCCTATCGCAAACACGATCTGCAAAAAGAATCAATGATGTCGCCATCTGATCTTCTACAGAAAAGAAGATCACTAATGCTGCAAGCGAGATCAGAAACATCTTCCTTTTCTCTCGATAAATCGCATTTGAGGAAAAGACTTTTAATACAAAAATAATAGAAAGAACAACCCCTAATACAATAATCCCAGGAGTTGCCAACCTATCATCAATCATTAAAATAGCAGCCACTAAAGGCATTGATAAAAATCCCAAAATGGGGAAAAGAACTGTTTGATTTGAGGTCTTTTCTTGTGGAATTTTAGAAAATGCAAGAGTGAAAAATCCAAGTGCCATCACACCTCCTGCTACACAAAAGGCAATGTTATAACCGTAGAGATCTTTAAGAACCCCTAAAAGTGGAATTGAAACAAGCGCCCCAAGATTTTGCATAGCATACATAATTGTAAGTGTTTTTTTCTGCTTAATTGGATCATCTTTGGTCAATTTCCCAATTATTGCAGGCAAGTTTGAAACGAGCAAATTTCCACCCATAATCAGTAAGCCAAAAGAGACTATTAAATGATTTTCCCAAATAAGCGAAGTGTAACCAAGAGTTAACAACGCGCCCCCCAAAAGGAGTGCGCGCCGAAACCCAAGGAGGCGATCTGCAAGAATTCCACCAAAGATGGAACCTAGTTCAAATAATGTGACGAATATTGCACTTGTCGAAAAAGCTTTCCCCTCATTCAAAGAGAGAATATCAATGAGATACAGTACCATTAAAGTACGAACGCCGTAGTGTGCAAAAAAACGACACATTCTTGCAAAAATAAGACCCTTGAGATTTGTCATCTTCCTAACCTCCTCGTCTGAACTTGATCTAAATAGATATGATCAATTTGCACAGTTTTTAATAAAACAGTTCTCCGAGAGAGCTCAATATGTTCTCTTGCTTCTTTAACTTTAATATCAGCCAAAATCGATTTTGGATGAAACGGTGGGGCAAAAGATGCTTGAGAGAGAATCGCCTCTCTTAACCCATTTGCTCCTATTTCTTCGATAATCTCATCCCTTGTAGCTCTTACTCCTGCTTGAATAACAACTACTTTTGCTCCAAGAGGCAAAGAATCAATCAAAGTCCCCTGATCGAAGTAGAGACTAAAAGATTTAACTCTACTACTCTCATGAACTTGAAGTTCAACAATCGCCTCATTGCACTCGATTAAATCAAAAAGAGTCAACACCTCAAAGTAGTGGCAACTAAAATGCTTGGCTACATACGCTTCATTCGAAGTATAACGAACTGTATTCTCTGGAAGCGAGGTTTCTCTTGCTAATGCCGACATTGCAAGTTGATGCATCATCTCTATTGATTGCTCTGAATGCCTCACCTGTAAATGAGAAACAATCTCTCTTGTTTCTCTTGTAGGGAAATGAGCCATATTTTTGCCCAATTTAGAAATAAGGCTGCTGTCAGTTTTAGTGATTGCAAGCCCTTCAGGCGTTTCATCAACCTTTTGACGTAACACTTTAAGAACTCTTGCTTGAATCAGAAATTCAACTTCATATGAAACCTTCAATGCAGAAAGGTTTTTTTGAAAAAACTCTTGAACACTTTCAACACTTTTACCTTGGTTTACGCTGTTTTTTCTTGTATTTACACTCTTTTGAATTTGCTTACAAACCCTCCCTAACTCTACTAATTCGGGCAAGAGATCTTTTGTTGATAAATCAAGCAAAATTGCTGCTCTACTTTGACAAGCATCATCCGCTGGGTTTGAATCAAATTTATCAAAAGATTGCGCCTGATAAGCCTTTAATGTTTCGAGCGCTGATTTTGCAACAAATTCAATCAGCGCAAGTATATGCGCTTCATTAGTTAATTCTTCATCTTGAATGTCTGCTATGATTTTTTCAGACATAAGACAACTTGCGAGTAGGCATGAGCCTACCGCTACACATGCGGCATCCGCCATGAGTTTTCTCCTATATTAAGTGAATGTGTGGTTTATTGTTTAAACGGGATAGTAGCTATAATAATATCGCCAGCTAAAGCCCCAGAAAGAAGCTTTATTAGATTTACTGAGAAAATTATTTTGTCCTTGTTTAAAATGATCCATACTTCACCTCATACTGAGAAGATTGTTCCTTTGATTTGGTTGGTTTTTTTTAAGAAAAAATGGTGTTAATACACCGAACGGTTACCTGTTATTACAGATACCAATATGAAAAAAACGGAAAATATGCGTAGACATGTTGTTCCATGGGCAGAATTATATCAAAGAGATTCAAATCTCGCAACATATAAAATAATTTTTATTCTTAATTGTTTTTCAATCAGAAATCTTGGTAAATCCCCACTCTGAGTAAGGATTGCCTTTGCTATATTCCAATATAGCTTGCTTCACGTAGTCCATGGTATTTTCTGGAAGGTTATTGATAGGAAAGAATCCCCAACCGCCGCATTTTTTTGGCTCTTTATTTTCGATCTTCCCTTCAAACTCTGTACAAGAGAAGAAAACATCTATATTAAGACGATTTGGAGATGTTCTATGCATGATGTGAGCTGATTTAAGAGTGTCTGGATCAATGACAATCCCAGCCTCTTCTAGAGCCTCTCTTGCCATGCCAACAGATGCTGCCTCTCCTGCCTCCACATGACCTGAGATTAATCCGTAATAATTATCCATATATCCAGTGTTTTGGCGCAAACCAAGACAAACTTTGTCTCCATCTAAAAGGATCAGATAAGCACTAATCACAGCTTTTGTCATTTTCTGATGAGCTAGAAACTTCACAACGTGTTTAAATGGGATAAGCCCACCAGCCATTAGATCAAGCTGTTCTACCCCTTCTTCTTCTAACCACCGATATTCATCATGTTCATCAGAAAGTTTAATCTCAGGAAATTCATCAAGAGTCAAAGCAAAGATATAAAATCCAAATGAAGCATATTCTGTTGTGATGTAGAGTGGCTTAAGATATTTTATAGCATGCGAGGGAACATCTATACCGATCTCTTCTTGTAATTCTCTTTTGGCAGCTTCTTCAATCGTTTCTCCCTCATCAACTTTACCACCAGGCACACCCCATTTTCCCACTAAATGAGCAGGTGCTGCCTTTCTTAAAAAAAGGTATTTACCTTTGCACTCGATAAAAACAGCCGAAACTTTTACTTGTTCAACAAAAGTTGGCGTTAGTTCTTCATAAATCGTATGTGTCACAGTATAATCTCCCTTATTCAGAGGCGATTTTAGCAAACATACTTCTTTATTGCAAAGTGTTTGCAAATGTTTTAGGATGTCAGTCTACTTGGAGGTAGGTATGAATAAAATGCTTTCTATTGCAGTTCTTAGTTTACTTGCACATGTTGGCTCATATGCACATGAAGAAGCTCACTCAGACGAATGTATGCTTGATTGTTATCCTGATGAAAAAGTTTTGTTGATTGATTTTGTAGACATCCGCGAGGCTAAAGCAGAAGAACTTCTAAGCATTATGGAAGGAAAAAAAGAAAACATAGCTCTTCATTTTCCAAGTGGAATTGATCTTCCTTTGAAACCTAAAATCGAAGGTGACTTTTTTGAGTTAAATTCGAATGAGGCTGACCTTTCTCTGCACATAAAAAGAGATTTTTACGTCCGCGTTCATCAAGGAGATTTTCTTTTTAGCTCAGATTTAAAAGAGTGGGAAGCGCTGAATCAATTTGTTACTGGATCTATCACTGTGGGATTAATCAAAGAAGATTTTGACCCGATTTTTGCACTAATTGAAGCCCAACTAAATGACCCAAAATGAGTATCGTATAGCAATTGTTGGGACCAGCGGATCTGGAAAATCGACATTAGCTAGAAAGATTTGTGATATACTAGAATGCGATCATATCGAGATGGATGCCTATTTCTGGCAACCAAACTGGGTTGAGATCGATGAAAAAGTCTTTGTAGAAAGCATTGATGAAGCTTGCTCTAGAAAGACCTGGGTTGCTTGTGGAAACTACTCTAATACAAGAGACCTAGTTTGGGAAAAGGCAACTCACCTTATCTGGATTAAACTCCCCTTCATTGTTGTCATGTGGCAACTTTTCAAACGTACAATGAAAAACATCATAAAAAAGCAGCCGATTGCTGGGGGAAACATTGAAACTTTCAAGCAGCAGTTTTTTTCTAAAAAATCAATCTTTCTCTGGGCAATAAACACTCACAATAGACGAGCCAGGGTTTATAAAACTCTCCTTGAAGAAGGTCCCTACGGACACTTGAAAATATCTATATTACGATCAAATAGACAAGTTAGAAAGTGGTTAAAAGAGCTGGAAAAGAAAAGAGTCTGATTAATGCTCTTGGTTAAAATAGGCTTCGATCTCTGCTTTCAATGCAGCATCAATCTTATCATTTTGTCCAGAGAGAACTTTTGCAAGTTCTGTTGATGCCACAAAATAAGCATTTTTCTTTTGCTGAAGCAAACTGCCCTCTGAAAACATGATCTCATTATAGGATCTTAGGTTATGCGTGCGATCAGCGGCTTTGATTAACTGCGCTTTTGGTGACATGTTTTTGGCATGCTCTAAAATCCAAGCGTGTTTTGAATGAACTCTCAAATCAAATGTGTTTGTTCCTTCTTCTACTAAATCACGCACTTGTTTTCCAAACATATACTGAATTTCATCACTCGTTGCATCAGTGTCTTCAATTGTATCATGCAGAGCAGCAGCGGCTAGCACGTATTGATCACGAACGCCTCCCTCTTCAAAAAGTATCAATGATACTGAAATTGGGTGCATTATATAAGGAACCCCTGTGTACTTTCTTTCTTGCCCTTCGTGTTTTTCTGAAGCATATGTTATTGATTGTAGGACAAGTTCTGCACTAAATTGAGGATTAGATTTAGCCTCCTCTTTTAGCAGGGCTTCATATTTATCATATAAATTCATCACTATATTATCATTATTTGAATGCTCAGAAACGACATGACGGTACATAGCAAAGATATCTTCTTCAATAATCTCTCTTTCAATAACAGGTCTTTTCCCGCTAAACGACAGAGCCTCTGTTGGAAGAGGAGATGTTGACGCGATAAAAGAGGCCAAAAGTAGTGCGATCGGATTATTCAACTATTTTTCCTTATTATTATATTACAGCTATATTATAAAAAGTTTCGCAAATACCTGTCTACTAGTAAAAATATTCTTTTACGAAAAATAGGCACTTGCTCGTAATGATTAAAAATATTATTGGTAATTTAGACAGTCAAAGAGAACCTATTATGCATAAATGTTTTTTTATCTCTGCTATCTTGTGCCTATCCCCTTTTTCCTCTACTCTGCACTCTACAGCAGAAAGTGCAGGCAACTATTTTCAAAATATCACTTTTATCGACCAGCACAAAGATGAAACTAAAGATCCGGACATGGCAGATGATTTTGTATTGGTCGCTGAAAAGGAACGTAAAAAAAGACATCGCCTCTCTCTTTCACGAGAAGATCAAATCCCCAAAGGGCGCTTAGAAGAAGAAAGCGCATCCTACCTCGAAGGATATATTCAAGCTTTAATCGACGCCAATTACTATGAATTGAATGTTGTTGTTTATGTCGACAAAGATCGAATTGTTCACCTCTATAATCTACCCAATGATGATCGCATTAAACAATCGATCATGGCTTTTGTTCAAGATTTGCCCAATGTATACGACGTAAAAGAAGGTAAAATTGACGAGAGCGTTAAAAAGAAGATAGAGGAGCGTCAAGGTTCTATCCGACGAGTCTCAGGTGTATGGTTTCCAGAATCTACTGTTCTTTTTGAACCTATTATTGCAAATCCAAGAGAACCAATATATTCTGTTGCCTACCGTTGGTTTGACAAAACTCTTGCTAAAAACGTAATTGCAGTCTCTTTAGGAGATATATTCCCCATTTTTCGTTGGTTTAACGTCTTTCCAGCGCATGGTGATTTACAAATCGACATTGCAGCGTGCGTATGGGCAGATTTCGATATGAATCCTGCAAATACTCCAAATAATGAATGGGCCGAATTAATCAACACAGACTACATTTTATCAATTCCCCTATCTTATGCTTTTGATAAATGGGCATTTCGACTTCGCGCATATCATATTTCTTCTCACCTAGGTGATGAATTTATGTTTAACAATCCAGGTTTTTTAAGAGTTAACCCAAGCTTTGAAGCGATCGATTTAATTTCATCATACCAACTTACTGATGGATTTCGCCTTTATGCAGGACCTGGTTTCGTTGTACACAGCGACCAATCGTATCCAATGGATTGGTTTTATGCCGAATTTGGTTTCGAATGGAGATTTTCTGGCCTAAGAAGTTATTATCACAGATTATATGGCGCACCATTTATCGCAGGAGATCTGCAACTTTGGCAAATCAATAACTTTAGACCAAGTGGAACCGTCCAAGCTGGGTATGAATGGTCAAAACTCCAAGGAGCTGGTAGAAAAGTCCGCCTCTTCTTAGAATACCATAACGGTTTGAGCGCAGGGCAATTCTTTACTGAAAATAGTCAGTACCTGTCGATCAGAGGTTCGTGGGGATTTTAATGCATGCCACGATTATTTGCTCTTCTTTCTCTTTTGTTTGCTTCAGGAACACACTGCTGTTTTATTCATGCCGTAGAACTTAAAAACCCGTTTCAATCCAATAAGTATTCTACAAAAGAAAAAACCTTTAATCCACTCCTCTTGCAAGGCGCTCTATCATCTATCATTCACCGTGAATACTCAGAGCCGAATGTTGGCGTGGTTGTAGACAGTATAGGAGGAGTTACTCTATTATATTTACCAACAAATACTCGCATTCGCGAAAGCATTCTTTCCTTTGTAAAATCATACCCCAATGTCACTTCAGTAAATGTCAAAGAACTTAAAGAGTTTAAGCCACAACAAACAAAATGGTTTATACCTTTTCCACATACAGTGATATTTTCTCCTCTGCTTGCAAATCCATTAGAACTTGAAATGGGTTGGGCAGGATATTTGTACAACACAGAAGTCCCAATCAATAAAGAAAATAGCTTAGTAACTGATTATGCGATCGGACTTTATATACCATTAATGCGCTGGCTATATACATTCAATACCAAAATTTCTGCCCAATTTGATTTTTTTGCTGTGAACTACGGAATTCTAAAAGTTCTACAAGACCAGCAGCTAAGGGAAATCGACTACAAGATCGCATGCATCGGATCTTTCACAACAGGCCCTCTCTCTTATCGTTTCTCTTTTTGGCATTTATGTTCTCATTTAGGAGACATGTTGGCAATTGACCTTAAAAATAACAATAATTACCGAAAATCTATCAATATTTTTCCATTTGAAATGGTAATTTCTGTTCAAACTAACAAGTATTACCGACTATACTTTGGTGGTGCAGTTACGACTCTAAACCAAAGTAGCAATTACTTTATTTACGGAGGAGAACTTTACTGTTTTCCATTTAAACCGATAAAGTCTCATTTTTTCTGCCAACCTTTTTTAGCTGTCGATATACAGAATTGGGAACGTTTTAATTACGAACCAAGCACAAGCGTTAAAGGTGGAATTTCCTGGGGAAGGCTTCCTCAAGCATGTAAGCAGGGACGAATCGCTCTTATCTATCATAACGGACTTGGTAATGGACCTTACTTGTTTCAAAGATTTGAGAGCTTAAGCCTCGGCATTGAATATGGATTTTAGAAAAAATCTTTTTAGAATATTCCCATCAAAATGTAGAATGACATCTTATGGGGAAACACCATTCTTTTAAGCATCCGTGGGCAGTAGTTTTTGGAGTTTCCTTATGCTTTTTTTTAGTGAGCTATGACACCACTGCATTCAATCTTGCATTAGTCGCCATCCAACAAGATCTGCATCTCTCATTGTCTGCTCTTGATTGGGTTATGACATCCATGATGATTGCACTTGGCACGTGTTTAGTTCCTGGTGGAAGAATTAGTGACAAATATGGTCATAAAACTCCGATTCTTATTGGTTTGGTTCTTTTCACGCTCGTTACAATTTTAGGAGGATTTGCACACAATGCGTGGCAATTAATCTCTCTTAGGGTTCTGCAAGGCGTTTTTGGGGCTCTTTTCTGGCCTGGCATGCAAGCTCTAATGATTTATGCAGTCGTGGAAAGCAAGCGCACTATTTCGGTTGGAATTAACCAATTCTCTGCTGCTATTGGAATTGCAACTGGTCCTATTATTTCTGGTTTTGTTTTATCACACCTTTCATGGAGATGGGTTTTCTGGACTACCGTTCCAATATCCTGCTTAGCGCTTCTTATCTTATTTATATTCATTCCAAAAGATGCTTTCACGAGAAACAACGAAAAAATTGATTTTATCTCTGCTGTTTTTTTATCAGGTTGTGCTTTTTCTACTATCCACGCTCTTGACTTGCTGGGCAGATATGGATTTGGCAATTCAACTACATTAGCTTGGTGCGCCATAGCCGTTGCTTTATTTTGGTTCTTTATCATGCGAGACGATAATATTAGCAACCCTTTGATCAATCTAGAAATATTAAAAAACAGACAGTTTGTAACAGGCGTAATCATGCGAATTGTCTCTGCTACTTGCTATTTTACCTTTTTATTCCTCACTGGATTTGCCCTTCAACATATAGCGCTTCTTCCCCCTCAAAAGGCTGGTCTTTTCTTTCTTCCTCTCACTTTTGGTTTGATGACTTTTTCCTTAACAACGAGCATTTTAGCAAAGTTCTTTGATATCAAGAAGCTTATGTTCACTGGATTTGTCATTTTTGGACTTTCTTGCTTTGTTTACGGTACAGTTGTTCAGTTTTCTATGAGCTATTGGGCTATTGCAACACCTCTTGCCATGATGGGGATAGGGTTTGGAATGTTTGGAACTACAAATACTATTTTTACTATTGGTTCACTTCCAAAAACTCTTTCTGGCAGTGGAGCTGGTGTGATGACAATGTGCCTTATGGTATTTGGATCTATTGGTATTGTCTTAGCCTCTATTTTTATACGGACAATTGGATCGACTGTTGCGATCAAAAATCTTCTCCTGCAAAACATCCCACTGAACCCTGAACAAACCTCTATCATTGAACTTGCCGTTGTTGGCAGAATGAGTATCAATGATGCTCTTGTACACTTCGGCACGAATGGAAAAGAAGTTTATCTGGCTATTAGAAAGGGTTTCTTTGATGCTATGTCCTGGGACCTTTTTATGATTGGATCTATAGCTCTTGTCATTTTTTTGATTTTTCTCCCCTTGAAATTTAGAAAAACAAAGAAGAGTTTATAATAAATCACTCACTATACATTCGCATTTCGAGGCAGGTCCCTAAATGGCCAATCATTATATGGATGAACTTTTTCTAATTGTGCCAGTCCAACTTCTTTTGTTACCTGTGTTGATATACTGTCGGTTACTTTGAAGCTAAAAAACAGCAGTTTTGGAACAAATAGACCTTTCTTACCTGACTTTGCCATCCTAAGCCACATTTCCCAATCTTGAAATCTCGACATCGATTCATCAAATCCCATAAATTCATCACGCACAATTAATGAACCTGTGTCTATATAGTTATGTTCTCGCAAAACTACTGGATCCCATGGAATTGAATTGAAAAATTTATTCCTCATTGGTGGCTCTAAATTATTTAGAAAATTGATCATCACAAAATTACAATACGCAAAAGCACATCCTGGCTCTCTCTCAAGACTTGAAGTCAGTGTTTTAAGACAATTTCTTTTTAATAGAGCATCGTCATCACAAAAAAAGAGGTACTTTCCTGTTGCTTTTTCAGCCCCGATATTTCTTTTAATGGTCGCTGGTGCATCATCATCTACAATAATAATTTCTTTTGGATTGTTTGCCTCAATTGACGGAAGGATAAATCCTTCAAAAAAATCGATCCGACTTTTTGTTAAAGGGACAATAACTGATACATCTTTTGAGCTATGCTGCATGCAAAAAACCCCTCAATAATTCTAAATTTCTTACATCATACAATTCATTCTTCTTCCAAATCCAATCTTGATTCTTATGTTCTATGTAATGTTCTCCAGCTACCGATGTCAAACCCTCTTTCCAGGCCTTTTGCCGTCTTAATAAAACATCCTCTCTTTGCTCTTTTGATTTTGTTCCCCCATAATTTAAAACAAATCCTTCAACTATACAGATCTTTGGATCAGTAACTTGGACAAAATCAAAACTGTACTCAATTTGAGATTGATATTTATGTATTCGAACGATCTCTCTTTCCAATCCAGGAGCTTCCTTATAATAGAAGAATAGATCTTTTGGATTCTTTTTTTCTCTCTTTTCACCTGTATTATAAAAATTCAATTTTCGACACTTTATAAGATTAAACCCTTTTTCATCAGCAACACCTACCAACTGCTTTAGTGGAAGGTTCGGAATTACAATAAACTCATCAGCATCACCGTAGATAACCCAATCAGGTTTATGAAAATGCATCGTAGCTAATCGAGCAATTTGCAATTTTACCAAGTGAAATGCTCCATTAGTGTCGACTCGTTCGCAAGGGATCTTGTTTTGAATCAACCACTCATACGAACCATCTGTTGAAAAATTATCGAGCACAAAAACATCTATTCCAAGGTCTTGATAATATTCCACTGTGTATGGAAGATACTCAATTTCGTTATAACATGTCATAATATTTAATATATTCATGCTGCGTATAGTAAATCTACATAAGGGGTGATTGTATCGACATGTTGGTTAATAAAATTAACTAGGTGCGTAAAGTCATCAGGCATAAATTTTGGCACATCTTGACCTAGATAATAGCAAACCGCATTACCAACGATTAAATTCTTTTTCCCTTTAAGGATCGTCTTAATGTTTAACTCAAAGTCCTCAAGAGAATGCATATAGGACTTATTAAATCCGCCGACCTCTTTAAACAAGTCTTTGGAAATCATCAAGAAGTCTTTTGAAGCACCTAAAACGTTTTTCACTACTTTATTCTTATATCTATAAGCTGACTGATAACCTTGAAATCCAAGCCCTAGCTCAAACCCTTCCTTTGTTTCTGTTGAAAACAACTGAAGGCCGAAATGTCGAATCATATTATTCCTTGTATGCATTCGAATTCCTAGAGTTCCGCACGCATTTGGATCATCTACATAAGCCTTAACCATTCTTGAAATTGCATCATTGAGCAAGATGACTTCAGGATCACAAAACAGCAACAACTCTGTATCTTCGCTAATATGCTCTTCAAGAATCTGTTCAACAACACTTGGCTTGTGTTCATTAATCAGTTCAATAAAGCGAGTATTTGAATACCCTTTGATGTATTCAATAATCGATTTAATTTCATCTGGTTCAGAACCTTGATCGACAATAATGATCTCATAATTTTTATAGAGAGTCTTTGCATAAATCGATTCAAGACAAGAAGCTAGTTCAACAGGCTTACCCTTTGTTGAGATCACAATCGAAACTTTTGGCATTCTTTCCATTTTGATTGGCTGGTCAGATACCATGATTTTTGGCTTTAATCTAAATGGGAGATTTTTATGTTTTGTGACAAACATTTTTTGATTTGCATACCAACTTTTATCGTGTGGATTATACCCAGTCTTTAAGACTTTGATATCAAATGTCACACCAACCTTACAACCCCTCTCATAATTCGCTAAGAAAAAATCAAGTTCGTAGAATGAGTCATCTTTATAAGTTTTGTCATACTTTGCTTTAAGGCGCGTGCGATTCACAAAGAAAAAGGCATCATCAACTGTTACAACTTCAATTATTTTTGAAGGAAAGACTTCTGAAAATCTATGTTCATTACGAGGCTCAAATGTCTCATACCAAATTCTTCCAACAAGAGGCTCTTCTTTTTCCCACACAAGCCCTGACATTGGAACGATAATCGATCCAACAATTCCAACTACGGCAAAATCACTCTTGATAAACTGATCTAGAAATTTCTTTCCCCAATTTTTTGACTGGATTACAATATCCTCTCGAATAAAACAGATGGTGTCAAATTTAGCTTTTTTAAGAACTGTATTATAAGCTTTTGCAAAACTTGGCTCTTTGCAATAGATGATTTCACAACTAATCATTCCAGATGATTGGCGCAGATGGTTCTCAAAATCACAATTTTTTTCTTTAGCAACATATGCAAATGTAATCACAATATACCTCTCTTAATATCCTCATAAGACATCATAATTAAATTAACATCAACGAAACTATTACATAATTACGCAAGCGTTTATAACCTGACTATTTATGAAAGAAATATATTTCTAGGGATTT
The DNA here is from genome assembly GCA_964350315.1 of uncultured bacterium. GTDB lineage: Bacteria > Chlamydiota > Chlamydiia > Chlamydiales > 2-12-FULL-49-11 > JAJZEO01. The sequence continues at coordinate 11,129 of CAYGJD010000007.1, read as the reverse complement.
TGGAGCTTGAAATCCTTATTTCACTTTTCATTGAAACTAAGGGACATCAGAGAGAGCAAGCGTTGGATGCATTGCTGGGGCAGAACCTTCATATTTCTTAAAAATCCTTCCATCTGGACTGATTAGATACGAAACAAACTTGCGTCCTAGAAAGTTTTTAGCTTCATAAGCCTGTATAATCTCCTCATTAGGATCTGAAAGAAGATCGTATGTAAGCTTAAACGTCTCATGAAACTTCTGATGACGCTCTTGAAAGTCATTGCTTATTCCGTAAATAACTACATTCTTTGACTTTAAGCTTTTATAGGCTTTTTCAAAAGCAACTACCTCACTAACACTGTGTGGGATAAAATCTCTTGGATAGAAGAAAATCAGTACATACTGACCTCGATGTTGCATAAGTGAATGCAAATACCCCTCTTGATCTTTTAGAAAGAAATCAGGTGCGTCATCCCCTTGACACAAATCAACTGCACAAAGTGGTGTAATCAAAGATGTTAGCAAAAAAATTAACCGATTAAATGCCATATTTCAACTCCAAAAACAAGTGTTGCAAACGCAACTAAAAGGGCTAAAATGCCTTTATTAACACCAACACTTAGTGGTGATTTCACCCGCTTAAGATACCTCATCGAATAAACTAGTGCAATGGGTATTATTCCGTTCAAAAGAGACTCTCCAATTCCACCAGCGATGGATAGAGCTCGAATAAATATTGCTCTATCTAACATCGTTAATAACAATGGCGTAGCAAATGCCCACATTGTCAACCAAACCCGACTGCGGCCAAAAGACCTGATTTTCAATGCATCTGCAATGAAGTCGACAAGGGAAAATGAAACACCAAGAACAGATGTTGTAATTGCAAAAAATGAAAACAATTGCCCTAGAAGTGTAATCCAAGGCTTATGGGCATACTGAGCAAACAACATCGTCGCTGTTATTCCCTCTGCTGCCGCACGTTCAAGTAAATGTGCCGGAATCGCTCCGATGAGCAGGATTTGCCACAAAATGTAGACTATCAGTGGAATTGTTGTACCAATAATGATTGCATCTCTGAGAGCCTGCTTATCGCGCTTCATGTATGTCACAAGCGATGGAATTAAATTGTGAAATCCAAACGCACTAAAAAGAAGAGGCGTTGTCATCAATGCACCTGTCATTGAAAATGTCTGCATTCGCGAGAATCTTACTTCGCCAAGCCCAACAGAGAGTAGAAGAACAAAAAGAACAGCCAGAATGATTGTCATATACAAATTTGCTGAGTCAATTATTTTCGGTCCCATAGCAACAATCGACCCAAAAAATAACGTGAATATAAAAAGAGCTCCGTAGTCAGACAAGACGTAGTTAAAAAGTCCCTTAGAAAAAAACTGTAAAAGAGGGGCTCCAGCTGCAAAATAAGCAACTAAAAGAAATATATAGAGAAAGATAAAGAGGCCGCCGGTACAAAGTGCACCCGTTCTCCCCAGATATCGCCTTGCAATAGATATGAAATTCGTGTGGTTTTCCATCGTGAGTGTGACTTCAAGCAAGAGAAGTCCCGTGATCAACATAAATGCCCAAACAACAGTTGTCACTATTGTAGCCATCAATAGACCACAAGAGGCTGTCAACATAGGGATCCCCAGCATTCCGGCCCCAATCGTTGTTCCTGAAATAATTAAGCCACCCCTTAAAGAACGGACAAGCCTTGCAGCTAGTTCCATCTGACAGAATCCCTTGTTATCATGTGTGTTTAATAAAAAGATTTGAGTCTGAGTCGTTACTCATGTATAATATAATAATTGATACTATTGAGGAAAGTCAAGAATTTGTTAATAAAAGTTAAAGTTACAGCAGGGGCAAAAGAGGACAGAGTTGTAGGTCAAGATGAAACTGGGGTTTATAAGGTCCGCGTGAGTGCAGCACGTGATAAAGGCAAAGCAAACCAGGCTGTGGTTGATTTACTCTCAAAACACTTCAATCGCCCCAAGCGATCTATTATAATTAAGAGCGGAATGACAGAAAACATCAAAACAATCATTGTTGAAGACGAATAAACCCAATCTAGACAGTTGTTATGAGAGTTTCTTCTCGAGTTTACGGCGCTCACCCTCAAGTTTCGCAAGATCTATATTTATTTTTTTTACGATATCGTCGCATTCTTCTGCCTGCTTCATGAGTTGACTTGATTCATCTTCACTCTCAGACGAATTCTGATATTTAATGCGGTTTGCCCTATTTCGATATCTGACAGCTTTAGCCATATAGTAATTTTTTAAATTCATCATAGATGAAATTTGATCATCAATGTGGGAAATTTTTTCTTTTGCAAGGTTGTGTTCTTCAGGAAGAGATGCCATTCCATGCGCTGCTAGAGCCATTGGTGACATTACAAGAACAAAAGCAAGCCCCACTTTAGATAGCGTCTTATAATGACCCATTTTTGCCCCTTAATTGATTCATTTTTTCTGTATGTTGATCTACTTTCTTCTGATATTGCATTTTGCGATTTTGTGCAGACCTCACATCATCCATATCTCGCCTAGAAAGAGACCGTTGCGCATTCCTGTCTTCTGCTTCCACCTGCGCTCGATTTTTCTGGATCTCTTTTTTATGGTATTGGATTTGTTCTTGAGGCGTTCCATTAGATTTGGGCATAACAGTGTTTATTCTATTTTTGAACACACCGCAAGAACCTAAAGTCGAAAAACTGATTATCAATGAGATACATGCAATTTTCTTCCATTTTTTAAACATGGTCATACCCTCCAATATCTACACAAACATATGAGAAGAAAAAACTGCAAGAATATTCAAAAAGTGCTAAGCTCCTCCTTATGAAACGAATTCTTATCACAATCTGCTTAGCTTTTTCTCTGATGCATCTAACTCTATTAGATGCTCTTACAATGAAGTCAAAGTTCACCCACGCTGATATCGGCGACTTTATTGTATGTGATCAAAAAGGCTCTTTGAGCATGATCTTCATTAAGACATCTGACACTAAGACAATTGTACTCGAAGAAATCTCCTTTCCAAAAAGAGCTAGGCCAAAAAAAGGCGGGGTCGCTGGATGGCAAGAATGGCTGAATAATGGAGCCCCAGGACACACCTCTTGGATCGATGTTGAAATAGATCTAAATGAAACAAAAATACTAGAGTGCTTTTCTTTCTCGCGAAATGCCTGGTTATCTCTTGCTGCTGGTGAATCTTTCCTTCTTAACCTCCTAGATCTAAAACTCTATAAAATCCCAGAAGACGAATTAAAGAAGATCGGCCCTGCACCTCTAAAAGGACCAGACAATCGAAAAATGTGGCTCCCTCAACTTGTCTTCAATGGAAAAAAAACGACCCATCGCGCTTTTGATATCTTTAGAATCGATTGGCCAAAAGATGATTCCCCGCTCTCGAACAAACATGTTGAAATCTACTTCAACCAAAAAGACAAGCTCTTCCCCTTCCCTTATTTAGTAAGAATCCGTGATTCTACTGATGCTTCTCTCTCTTTCCGCGTTCTTGATTCGGGTAAAGGAATTTGCTCTCCAAAAATAGAGATCCCTCGCCGAATTTTTTCATTTTTGAAAATGCATCAAAACGATCCTGAGTCAGTAAAACTTGAAGTTTCAGCTCCTCTTTATTATAAGAAATTTTCACTTTTTGCCATTGATCCAGAAGATCCCTCATCTCCTGGCATTCCGATTCCCTTTGAACTTAAACGCAATGATGAAACTGTTCTTTTCACACTCAATAAAGCCCTACTACAAAAAAAATTAAAATCTTTTCATTCCTATTCTTTTGTCTTGTCGACAGATGCCCCTGCCCCCTATTCAGTCTCATCAAGAGAACTCTTTACTCCTTGACGATTATAGGATTCTTTCGTAGAATAGCTCCTCATGGCAATGTATCGACTCAACAAATCCCGTTTAATTTTGTTTCAATGCTGCAAATCATTTAAGAAACGAAAAGCACGCGTGGAACACGGTATTGCAAAAGAATTTAAACGCTGCGCTCTTGAGCTCCAGGAAGCAATTCTCTCAAGAAACAGAGAAAAAGCTGACAACTACGCAAAACTTCTCCATTCTCTGACAAAAGAACATTTGAAACGAACTCCTTTTGAAAGATTTTTTGAAGGATCTGTGGCAATTGGCGGCGCTCTTTTAATCGCTATAGTCATAAGACAATCAACTTTTGAGCCATTCGAAATCCCCTCTGGATCTATGAGACCGACTTACAAAGAACAAGATCGCTTAGTTGTTTCTAAATCTCAATTCGGACTAAACGTCCCTCTTACAACAAAGCACCTTTTCTTTAATCCAAAAGAAGTAAAACGAATGGGCGTTGTCGTCTTCACTGGCGAAGGAATGGACATTCACAATGTGAAGACTCGCTATTTCTATCTTTTTCCAGGCTATAGACAATACATTAAGCGCATGATTGGACTTCCAAAAGATACCCTCTACTTTTATGGAGGAAGAATTTATGGAATCGACAAAGATGAAAATGACATTTCAAAAGATCTCCAGCAAGAAAGTCTTGAATACCTCGAGCATATCCCCTACATGCAACTTGAAGGAAAAACCGTTACTCCAAAAACTCCTGTCAACGACATCTACTCACCGATTGTTCTTCATCAAATGAACATCCCAATTGCAAAACTGTACCTCTCTTCAAAACGAAATGTTGAAACAGATTTCATCCTCAAACCAAATACTACTGACAGAAAAGAACTTGAAAAATTTGACATTTATAAACTTTGGGGAATAGAAAACTTTGCAACGGCACGTATTTTACGAAGAAGTGTGCTAGCGAAAAAAAACCAGCTAAGTGCCCCTTTAGAAGTCGCTGACTATTACCTTGAGTTATCGCACCACCAATCAGCAGCCCACCCTACGATCAATCGAGACGCATACTTTAGAACACGTCCATCTGTTACTGTGGAAAAATCTTACATCCCCCTTGAAACAGAAGCTCTTAAAAGAATCTGGAACAACATCTATACAGGCAGATTTATTGTTGAGAATGGGTATTTACATAGATATGGTGTTTCAGCTAAAGAGGCCGAAAACAACTCTTTCCTACCTAAAATTAAAGGTGGCATACCTGATGGCACTTTTGAATTTACCGCCGGCAAGCTTTATGAGATAAAAGCGCAAGGAATGACTTATTTATGCCCCCAAGACCACCCTCTTGCTCAATTTTCCCCCATGAACCTTTTTATTCTTTTCAACGCTGGAATCGAATGCGACATCCGTTTTTTACCTGTCTACCATGACCAAACTCTTCTTCCTTCTCGATATGCATATTTTAGAGATGGAGATCTCTATGTTATGGGCGCTAAAATCTTTGATAAAGAGTCAAAGACGATCAAGCAGTACATCGAAGGCGAATCATTTAAAGAAGAGAGAATTGTTGACTATGTTCCATTTGTAGATCAAGGCCCACCGATATTAGAAGATGGTTCTCTAGATGTTGAAAAAATTAAAACATACGGCATCACAGTTCCAGACCATCATTACCTTGTCTTGGGAGACAACCACGCTATGAGTGGTGACTCAAGAGACTTTGGATTTGTCCCTGAATCTAACATCCGTGGCGTACCAAGCTTTCTCTTCTGGGCACCTGGAGGAAGATCTGGATTCCCAAATGGAGCTCTCTATCCATTCTTCACTCTTCCAAAATTCATTGTGTGGGGAAACCTACTTTTGGCTTATGCAATCTACGTCTTTGTACGCAGGAGATTCTTTTCAATCCCAATAAAATTCTTAGATATCTTTGAGACTTCTGATTAGTAAAAATGCGGTAAAAGTTGACTAACTTTTCTGAATTCGCATTTTTGTAGCATTATTATTCAAATCGATAACTTCACCTTCACATGCTGTAAACTCAACCTTTCTAGCCAAGACTTCTTTTCTGATATAATCAGCATAGTTATTGAAAGCTGTTTTTACCAATTCTGTTGTATCCAAGGTCAAATTGATTCGATCGGTAACTTCAAACCCTTCTGTCTTTCTCAATGTATTTACCTTGTTGATGATCTCACGTACAAGTCCCTCTTCTTCAAGCTCAGGCGTAAGGTGAGTATCAAGCGCTATTGTAATCTCGCCAATAACAGCAGCAATTAACCCATCATGTACTTGTCTTTCAATCATGACATCTTCTTCCGTGAGAGAAATGACCTCTTCACCCACGCTAATCTCAACGCTCTCTTTATCGAATATTCGTTGTAGGGTCGGTTGATCTAGAGCTTCGATCTTTTCTTTTACTTCTTTCATCAACTTGCCAACTTTTTTTCCTAAAACACGGAAATTAGGTTTTGGCATAAGTTGCACAAATTTTGTCTCATCGAGTTGAAATGAAATTTTTTTAACGTTGAGCTCATCTTTAATCAGATCTTCCTGGTCTTTAACAGAATCTATTACAGCTTGATTTGATGTGACGATATGCGCATGACCAAGCGGCTGACGAACTTTGATTTTATGCTCTTTTCTTAAAGCGTGGCCAGCTCCTACGATCTCTTGAGTATACTTCATCTCCATTTCAAGCTTCGCATCTCTTATCTCATCTCGAGCTAGAGGGAAATCACATAAATGAACAGAGTTTGGCATCCCCTCTTGTTTGAGCTCTTGGTAGATTGCATCTGCCATAAAAGGGATGTAGGGGGCAGCAATTTTTACGACACTAAGAAGCACAACATATAAAGTTTCAAACGCTTCTCTTCTATCACTTGTATCTTCATCATTCCAAAAACGAGTTCTAGATCTTCTTATGTACCAATTGGTCAATTCATCCAAGAAACCTACAAACGGATTAACTGCTTTATCAAGCTGGTAAGCATCCATACCTGTTTCTACATTTTCAATCAGGGTTTGTAGATGTGACAAGATCCAACAATCTATATTTGCAGCAGGTTTTTCAAAAACCTCTTTTGTTGGAGTCCAATTATAAATATCTGCATAGGTTGCAAGAAAGACATAAGAATTATACAAAGGGATCATAAATTGACGCATAACGCCTTCTACGCCACGCTCTGTAAAACTTATATCATCCGCCCTTACAACAGGTGAATTCAACAGGTAAAGCCTAATTGCATCAGCACCATACTTATTGATCACAATCCCTGGCTCTGGGTAATTCTTCAAGCGCTTAGACATCTTTTGTCCATCTTCAGCAAGAACAATTCCATTCACTATGACATTTTTAAACGCAGGTTTATCAAATAAAATCGTTGATAGAACATTTAGTGTATAAAACCATCCACGTGTCTGATCAAGGCCTTCTGCAATAAAATCAGCTGGAAAATCTTTTTCTGTGAGATCTTTATTCTCAAATGGGTAGTGATTTTGCGCATAAGGCATAGATCCTGATTCAAACCAGCAATCAAAAACCTCACTTACTCGGTGATAAGTCTTCCCCTGCTCAACAAACGTTAAATCATCAATAAAATGGCGGTGAATGTCATCGAGTTTCTTTCCAGTTCGCTTTTCTAATTCTTCAATGCTCTTAATTACGATTAAATCGCCATCTTCAGATCTCCAAATAGGAATTGGCGTTCCCCAATACCGATTTCGGCTAACAGCCCAATCTCTTGCATTTTCAAGCCACTTGCCAAATCTTCCACTCTTAATATGCTCTGGCACCCAGTGAATCTTCTGATTATTCGCAATAATCTTATCTCGAACTTTTTCAACAGCAACAAACCAGGTTGTAACAGCGCGGTAGATTAGTGGAGAATCTGTACGCCAGCAATAGGGATATCTGTGCTTGAGGGTTGCATGTTTAAAGACCTTGCCTTCGCCTTTAAGCCTCTTAATGATTTCCTTGTCAGCATCCTTAACAAACTTCCCCTCATATTCCGGAACATCACTTGTAAATTGACAATTCACATCAACAGGACAAACAACTTCAATGTCAGCCTCTTTACATACAGCCATGTCGTCCTCACCAAAGCCAGGTGCCATGTGCACAACTCCAGTACCATCATCGATAGAAACGAAATCGTTATTCAAAATCTGGAAAGCTTTTTTGTGATCTTTAAAATAAGGCATTAAAGGTTCATACTTCATACCCTTAAGGTCTGATCCTTTCATCGATTTGACAACTTCAAATGCCCCTTCTTCAAAAAAGGCACCAAGTCTTGCCTTCGCTAATATGTAGGTCTCTTTACTCTCTTTTACTTTTACTTGAACATAATCAATATCGGGTCCAACACAAACAGCCAAGTTAGAAGGAAGAGTCCAAGGAGTTGTTGTCCAAACAAGAAGATGACCTTCTTGGCCAGAAAGCTTAAATTTTACAGTTAAAGACGGATCGTCAACGTCTTGATAATTCAGGTTTGCTTCAAAATTTGAAATTGGGGTGCCAAGTTTTGGTGAATAGTGCATCACCTTGAACCCCTCATAGACAAGTCCTTTATCATAAATCTGACCAAAGACCCACCAGACCGATTCCATATACGACTTATCCATCGTCTTGTAAGTGCGATCAAACTCAACCCATCGACCCATTCGCTCTACTGTCTTTTTCCATTCTTCTACAAATCGGAAAACAATCTTACGACACTCTTCATTAAAATTAGCGATTCCAAACTCTTCAATAGCCGCAGCACCAGTGAAATTGTGTACTTTTTCGATTTCGTTTTCGACAGGAAGACCATGGCAATCCCATCCAAACCGACGAGGGACGTGAAAACCTTTCATTGTCTTGTACCGGGCAACAACATCTTTCAATGTCCCAGCAAGGATATGACCGTAATGAGGAAGGCCTGTTGCAAATGGAGGGCCATCATAGAAGGAGAAATGCTTACAATTTTCTCGCGCCTTCAAGGAAGTTTCAAAAATCTTCTGCTCTCGCCAAAGCTTCAGAATTCTTTCTTCGCGCTCACTAAAACTCTCTTTTTCTCTTGTAAACATCCCAAAAGGATACCAAAACAAAGCAATTTTAATCAAAACTTAGTTAGGCTTTGGACTTTTCCTCAATCAAGTAGTCGATAAAAGGTTTGAAAGCATTCTTATCTGACTCACCCTTCTTCAAGCACTCTTTCATCAATTCAACAGTTTTTTTAGGATTGATCTTCAGATATTTTGCAAAACTCTCTACTTGCTCAAGAAAACATTTATTTTGATGATATGCCTTTAAAAACCCCTTGCCGCTGTTTTGAACAAAGTTATTATACTTCATCGACTCACCTTGGATCTTTTTCATATCATTTGCCAACTTTGGCTGAGAGAAAATATACCCCCAGAAATCAAGCGTCTCAACCTCTTTATCAACAATATCACCCAGACGATCCAAGTGCCCCTTTTTGCCAAGCAAAGAGAGGTAGCCAGTATTTGCCACAGTCTCAACAATTTCAGAAATCTCTTTTTGACTTTTATCTGAAATATCCATTTTAAAGTGGCAGTTTTTCGAAAGTAGATTCCAAGAATAATTAGTAGCTGGGCTACTTGAGAGAAAAAAATACCCCCCGACAGATCCCAGTACAACGACCAGAATAATAACCCACAATACTTTAGCTTTTTTACTCTTCATAAAACCCCACCTAAAATCTTAAGTATGCAGATCCAATCATTTCTGAGAAGGTTGATTTTATATGAATAGATTGTTAAGCTACTTACAAAGCTACAATACTCTTGGGGGTGAATTGGTTTCGACTTGGTCGTAGAGAAATATACCGCATGCAGAGGATTTCGGTTGGCCTCTTTAAAAGCCGAATATTATATTTGCAGATACTTTTGCAAACGTAGAGGACGAAAGTCTTCTACAATTAGCTGCTTAAGACCTAACCGTCTTCGGCGCTCGACGATTTGGGAGTCAGACCAGGAATTCTTTCATCGTCGTCATAGCTCCTGGTGTGGGAATTCTTAATTTCTTTCTCTTGTAGAGAATTTCCGAGATTATAAGAGAGCGCTTGCTCCTAGTGGCCGTCTCTTCCAGCAAGGCAAGTGTATTTAGAGAGACTAAGCATGTAGACGTTATTTTAAAGCGGTTGAGGACGAGAGTTCGAGTCTCTCCACCTCCAAATCTACCTTAATGCCTCCGGAAATGCCGTTGTTTTCTGGGAGCGATCTAACGGAACATATTTTGTCATCCAATCTATCTTTGGAAATCAACTCATTTCTGCCCCACAGAATGTCATTGGAGTGCAAGAAACGATACGCTTTCCCGCACAAAACCTTCTACGAAATCGAATTTCATGGAGCGCTCCTACTGATGCGCCCACCACCGTTTCCTATAAGTTTTACAAACACGTTTATATCTACTCTAAAACGCTAAGTTTTGTGTTGAAAAATACTTTGAATGCTAGTAGTTTTTATTTTTGTTCAACAAATTAAAATTCTTCTCCACGAAAAGAAAACCGAAGGCAATTTAAATGAAAAGCCGATTTTTGCCTATGCTTTATGCCATTGTATTTTTTCCACTAACTCTTTTTGCTCTGACAATAGATTGGAAAGCTGCAGAAAACATCTCCCAAACAGGAGCGAACGCCTCTATTCCAGAAATATCTATAAATGAAGCGGGAACAGCGGTCGCTGTCTGGCTTCGAAATGATAGCTCAAACACCATTGTTCAAGCCTCTGTCTTTGAAAATGGTTCTTGGGGAACAGTTGCAGACCTTTCTGAAACGACACAAAATGCCGATACTCCACAAGCATCCATAAACAACTCAGGAACAGCTGTCGCTATCTGGAAACAGACAGATAGCACAGATATTATTCAGGCCTCTTTTTTTGATAACGGTTCTTGGGGAACGCCTACTGATCTTTCTGCAACCGGACAACCTGCGACTCTTCCACAAGTATCCATCAACGAATCGGGACAAGCAGTCGCTGTCTGGCTTCGAAATGATAGCTCAAACAACATTGTACAAGCTTCTTTTTTTGAAAATGGATCTTGGGGAACGGCTACAAATCTTTCTGCAAACGGGCAAGAGTCCAATTTTCCACAAGTATCCATCAACGACTCGGGAACAGCTGTCGCTGTCTGGCAACGATCTAATAGTTCAAACAACATTATTCAAGCCTCTTTTTTTGAAAACGGTTCTTGGGGAACGCCTGCTGATCTTTCTGCAACTGGACAAAATGCCGTTAAACCACAAGTATCCATCAACGACTCGGGAACAGCTGTCGCTGTCTGGTATCGTTCTA
>CAYGJD010000006.1:0-109936 GCA_964350315.1 uncultured bacterium | reverse complement strand
TTTTTCTTTTTGTAATACTCTCTTGTCTCTTGTCGTCCTTCTTGTGCAATTGATTGGGTTAGAGGGATTTTTTTTTGGCAAACTTGCACACAGTTTTGCGCATTTCCGCACTCAGAAACGCCCCCTTTTTCCATCATCCGGAGTAAACGATCACTTTTTAGGTTTTTGCCAATAGGATTTGAATTAAAAAGTTTTACTTGGCTAATTGCTGCAGCACCTACAAATGAGGACTTTTCATTCACTTGGGGACAAGCTTCAAGACAACAACCGCATGTCATACATGTCGACTCAACATACATCGCTTCTTGTTTGCGAGGAGCAATCGTAGGTCCAAATGTTTCAGCATGAAGTTCTGCAAAAGGAACCCAAGCTTTAATTTCTTTAAGCGTTGTGAACATAGAGGTACGATCAACTACAAGATCTCGCACAAGTGGGAATTTTGAAAAAGGCGCTAAAACAATCTTTGTCTTTCCACTCTCTTTAATGATTTCTTCGATTAAAGCTGTACAAGCTTGTCTTGGAATTCCATTAATCAACATTGAACACGATCCACACACTTCTTCAAGACAAGCCATTTCCCAAGAAACAGGTTCAACTTTCTTTCCATCTTTAGTGATAGGATTTTTCTGAATTTCCATAAGAGCCGAAACAACATTTAGTCCATCGTCTCGATCGAGCTCAAACTCATGCCAAAATTGATTCTCCGGTGTTCCACGAAAAACTTTTAATGTAAATTTACCTTCCGCCATAATCCTGCTCTGTAACTAATGGAATTTTTTCCGGTAGATTCTTTAATTTATGCTTTACTCGTTTTGCTTTAGTATAGTCTCTATTTACCGGGTCAAGGTGTCTTGTGTCAACTGGAAGATACGAAAGAACTGGTTCATCTTGGTTAGGATCATAAGAAACTATAGTCGTCTTAAGCCAATTTTCATCATCCCGTTCTTGGAATTCTTCTTTATAATGAGCTCCTCTGAACTCATCTCTTGCTAAAGCTCCTTTTGCAATACAAAGAGCCATATCAAGCATGTACTCAAACTGATTAGCAAAGTGATATGTTTGATTCATTACGCTGCTTTTATCATCGAGGGAAATATTTTTTGCTCTTTTTTGCAACTCTTTGATCTTCTCAATAGCTTCGCGAAGCCCCTTGTTACTTCTAACTACCGTACAATGACTTACCATTATATCAGCAAGCTCATCATGCAACCTATGAACATTTTCAGGGCCATTTCTCTCAAGTATATCTTGCTTTATAGCAGTCTCTCTCGCCTCTGCTTCATCAAATATTTGATGGGGAACATCTTCATAACGCTTTTCAAGAGAGGATCCATACGCAAACAATTCATTTGCTGTAACCATTCCACTATAAATACACGACAAGAGTGAGTTAGCACCTAATCTATTCGCTCCATGGTAGAGAAAATCACACTCTCCAGCAGCAAACAAGCCAGGGATATTTGTCATGTGGCGATATCTCTCCATTCGATCTGCATCACCTGTTGCTGGCCAATCAACCCAAATACCTCCCATTGTGTAGTGAACAGCAGGAAATATTTTCATAGGAACTTTTCTTGGATCATCGCCAGTAAATTTCTGATAAATATCTAAAATTGCCTCTAGCTTATGGTGGGTTTTTTCATCAAGGTGAGTTAAATCAAGGTATACTTGCTTTTTCCCGTCAATTCCAAGCCCAGCATCAACAACTTTGATAATATTTCTTGCTGCAACATCGCGAGGAACTAGATTTCCAAAGGCTGGGTACAACGTTTCAAGAAAGTACCACGGTTGTCCTGTCTCACCACATACAACATCTTGCCCATCAGGTCCTGTAATTGTCTTTGAGGAATCTCCATAAACCCAAATTCGTCCTCCCTCACCTCTTGCCGACTCAGACATCAAGCGCAACTTGTCATTTCCAGGGATCGCTGTTGGATGGATTTGTATGAATTCAGGATTCGCAATTTTGACTCCCTGCCTATACAATCTACCGTTAGCAGCACCAGTACAAATCGTTGAGTTTGTGGAGTACTTGAAAATCACTCCATTTCCGCCTGTGGCAATCACAACAGCATCTGCTTTGAGCGAAATGATTTGCATCGTATACAAATCCATCATCACAATGCCTCGACAAATCCCATCATCATCAATGACTGCTCGCAAAAATTCGTGGTGTTCAAATTTTTCAACTGCGCCAACTGATTCATAGCGCCGCACTCTTTCATCAAGAGCATAAATCAATTGCTGGCCAGTAGAAGCTCCTGCAAAAGCTGTTCTTCTATATAAAGTCCCGCCAAATCTACGAAAATCAATCGTTCCATCTTGTTTTCGATTGAACGGAACGCCAAGGCGATCAAGCATCTTAATTAAAGTCGGACCATTTGCACACATCTCTACGATTGGTGGCTGATCTCCAAGGAAATCGCCCCCTTTTATCGTGTCATAAGCATGAATATCTGTAGAATCCTCTTCGCCCATTAAGTTGATTGCAATATTAATCCCACCTTGTGCACAGACAGAGTGTGAGCGCTTAACCTTTGTGAGCGAAATTAACTTTACTTTACAACCTAACTGAGCGCACTTCATTGCGCAAGAAAGCCCCGCAAGGCCACCGCCAACGATGATTACTTCTTTATCTCTATGGTGATTATCACTCAAAGTGTTCCCCTAAAATTCTACTCTTTTAAAGCGTCCAGAAAAATGTTCCCCAAATAGCCATGACACCTAAAAAACCCACAACAAACATTAACCCAAGCGATGCTGTTTTAGCAGAAGAATGTGATTTTCTAGAGAGAATTAATCCCCACGTAATCAAAAATGTCCAAAGTCCATTAAATCCATGAAATACTGCTGCCAAAACGAATATTGTATAGAGAATACACATGATTAAGCTTTGGAATGTTTCACGGACATTCAATAATTCAAGCGACCCAAAACTTTTTGACACTGCCATCACTTGTCCAGATTTTAACTTTCGACTTTCAAGTCCTTTAATATGCTCTTTTGCTAATGCATACTTTTGTAGACTTTGATAGACATTGTCCATTTCTGAGCTGTATTGTTCTTGTAACTCATTTTCTACCGTATGTCGCGTCAGCTCTTTTTTTCTCTCTTCCACTAAACGGATTTTATTCCCAAGCGCTGCGTAAGAATCTTTTTCTCTTTCAATGGCACGCTGATCATAAAGTTTAACCTCTAATTTATCTGCAATCGCATATAACCCTGGATCGACATTCAACGTCACATAAAATTGCACACTATCTCCCCATCGATATTTATAGGGATAATCAAAGAAACGCATTTGCACAACATGCAATACTATTCCAATGAGCAAAATCCAAGCTGTTAATCTTTGCCAAGTATATGAGCGATTGCGTTGATTTTTCAATGCAGGCTTTGTTCCATTAGAGCTTCTAGAATTTGACTTTGATGTAATCATTGCATAGATTCCAAAACAAGTATGATAGACAATAGGAATCCCAAGCAATCCAACTTCAACAACTTGTATGTAAGGAATATTTCTTAGCCAATCAACAGAACGAACAAACCAAATGCCATTGTTTCCAAAAAACAGGGTGACTTGTGAATTAGTAAATAAATGCTCTGTAAGAAAAATCAGAAACCATAGTCCCATAAGAGAATGAAGCCTTCGCCACACAAATGCTTTTGGTATAAGGCTTGTTTTACTTTCTGCTATCAAAGAGCACCTTCTTCATTTCAAGAATTTTTATTCAGCTTACGAGAAAGTTGGAAAAAGGACAAAGTATTATTTACTGTTTGAGAACAAACATCTTTGAGTGGTATTTCTTTTTCCTTTGCTATCATTTCAGCTATTTCACCGATATAACTTGGTTCATTTGTTTGACCTCGCTTTGACTGGGGAGCAAGATATGGTGAATCAGTCTCGATCAAAATAGACTCTATAGGAATCGTTTTAATTACATCTCTAAGTTCATTGCTTCGTTTGAATGTAATGATTCCACTCAACGAGATTGGCCACCCAAGCTCAATTGCTTGTTTTGCTTGACTCTCATTTCCTGTAAAACAGTGAA
This sequence comes from uncultured bacterium, assembly GCA_964350315.1. Classification (GTDB taxonomy): domain Bacteria; phylum Chlamydiota; class Chlamydiia; order Chlamydiales; family 2-12-FULL-49-11; genus JAJZEO01. The sequence continues at coordinate 105,884 of CAYGJD010000006.1, read as the reverse complement.
GCAAACATTTAGGAATTCTTTTTTGCTTTTTTGCAAGATCAAATAAATCAGTAAAAGCTTCATCTCCACGACAATGAATGACGACGTTTAACCCAGTTTTTTCTGCTAGTTCAAAATATCTAACCAAGAACTCTTTTTGTAGGCTTCGTTTTGAATGTTCGTAATAATAGTCTAAACCTGTCTCTCCAATTGCAACAAGATTCCCTGCAGTCGCTTCTTTTTCTACTATTGGGAAAAAAGCCTCACCATCTATTTCTACATCATGAGGGGTTGTTGCAGCCGTGTTATAGACTATTCCCGGGAATTTTTTTTCTAAAACAAAACCCCTTTCTAAGGTTTTTTTACACGTTGCAATATTGATAATTTTATCAACTCGCGTTTTCTGAGCACGCTTGATGATTTCTTCTGCATCTCCTATCAATTCATCCGAGGCAATATGTGCATGTGAATCAAACTTGACAAATAGCTCTTCTCTCATAATACTAAATCCTCAGGTCGTATCAATGGGGTTTTGCAATATGAACGTTATCTTCCAAGCCTTTTTTTCCTCAGACTTTTTTGGGAAAATGATCTTTATTGGATTATTTCTTCTTTCATTAATCACTTGGGTTGTTCTCTTGCAAAAGTTTTTTCAATACAGGAATGTACGCAAAGGGGGAAATAAGTTGCAAGCCCTGCTTACAAAAGCTGGAAATAACATCCTTTCTCTTGAAGGTGTGAATTTTGAAATCGAAGATGATGACACAAACACAAACCCATTTCTAACTATCTTTTCTACAATCAAAGGCAAAACTGTAGAAATTCTTGATAAGAACCACTTCTTTCACAACAAAAATCTTTCTCAGAAACAAAGCTCTGTTTTTCTATCTCGTGCTGACCTTGAACACTTAGATGCAAGAGCACAAACAGCGATGTCAAACGAAGCAAAAATCTTAGAAAGGAATTTGTTCATCCTTTCAACAATTGTCCCATTGGCCCCCTTTCTCGGAATTCTTGGCACAGTTTGGGGAATCTTGGTTTCTCTTGGTGAAATGCAAAAAGGGACCATGGCCCACTCAAATTCTATCGTTCTTGGCGGGCTTTCAACAGCTCTTGCTACAACCGTCCTTGGCCTTGTAATTGCAATTCCAGCACTGATCGCGTACAACTTTTTAAAAAGCCAATTGAAAGATGTCTATATAGACATGGAAGACTTTTCAGGACTACTTTTATCAAATATTGAAATGCAATATCGAAATGTTGATGTGAATTAAGGAGAAAGTAACAAATGAGAAGACGCCGATTCCGAGGAACTTTCGACAATGAAGGAGAAGAGTTAATAAATCTAACTCCCTTGATCGATGTGCTCTTTGTTGTTCTCATAATGTTTATCTTGATTGCACCACTACTTGACCTTGATCGCATTCAACTCGCTGAAAAAGGAGTCCAAAGACATGAGATGGTCAGTGTAAATAATAGCCGCCCACTGAAAATCTTTGTACACAAAGACGACTCAATCTGGCTTGGAAAGCACTTACTCTCCATTGATGCATTAGCGACGACTCTTATTGAACTAAAAAAGATACATCCTGATGAAATTCCCGAACTTTATTGCGATGAAAGCGGGACTTTTGGCACATACCAACGAATAAAAAATGCAATTGAATCTGCTGGTTTTGAACAACTTGATGTCATTTTAAAAAGAGAATGAAAAAACAACACCTTAAGATTGCTTTAATTACACTCGGGGTTCACTCCTTGTATTTCTTTATGTTCCCAACAAGCTTGAAAATTACCCCTGAATTAATAAAACCTCAACCTATGCGCGTTATTACAAAGGAAATCACACCCCCTCAAATACAACCCATAAGAGTAATCAACGAAGAAAGAATTTCAGAGTCAACAACAAAAATCTCTGAATCTAAAAGCGCTCCCACTAGCACACCCTCATTTCTTCCTAAAGCATCACCCCCGAAAAAAATTATCGTAAAAAAAACACCGACTAAAAAACCAACTCCAACTACACAAAAAAACAAAAAAACCGTAAAAACAGTACGCGGAAAACTTGATAAAAATGTGGCTACTATAAAAGCAAAAAGCGCTCCACAAAAGCACAAACCGCCTTCTTTATCAACCAGTAAAGAACAAGGAATTGAAGGAAAAGAAAAACATTCCTACCTTCAACAGATTTCAAGTTCTTTAAAAGAATGGCTGACTCTTCCTGAAAAAGGAGTCGTAAAATTAACTATCACTGTACAAGCAAATGGAAAGATTGTTAATATAGAGCTACTCTCATCAGAAAGTGAGAAAAACTTGCACTACCTAAAAACTGTACTGCCTGGAATCAAACTTCCCAGTTTTGAGGAAAACAAAGAAATAACATTTACAATTACATTTTGTGATGACTAAAAAACTAATTTTTTCCTTTTTAATAGCAACTTTCTTCTTACCATTTAGCGTAAGAGGTGAAGAAATTGTTGTTCATTTACCTGTTGATAATGACAAAACTTATTCTGTCTATTTAGCTAAAATGCGCCCTTGTGAAACAGCGCATCAAGAAGCGATTTATGACACTCTTGTGTATGATTTAAAGAACAATGGTAGAACTCTTCTTCTCCCTATAAATGAAAACTTACAATACCTAGCATATCATTCTGATCCAGAAGAAGCATTTCAAGTAAAGAAATGGAAAGATGCAAAATCACGATTTGTTGTTGTTCCTAAAATTGAAAAAAACGAATTGCAAATTCAAGTCTTTGATGTTCATACAGCCACATTAAAATCTCTCCACCCTCAGCCACTGACTGGTGATTTATCAGAGGACATTCGCAGCGTACATAAATGCAGTTCAGTCATACATAAAATCATGTTTGGACAGCCAGGTGTTGCATCAAAACGCATTCTCTATTCTTACCAACCAAAGGTTGACCCAGAATCAAATATATGGCATGCAGAAATCTGGGAAATGGATTATGACGGACGCAATGTAAGGCAAGTTACCGAAGAAAACAATTATACAATTTCTCCTTCATTTTTTCCGCTTGAATCAGGAGACAACAACTACCACTTTATGTATGTAACATATAAACAAGGGCAACCACGCATTTATTTTGCTTCGCGCAAATCACCTAAAGGTAGACCATTAGTGCCTTTAAGAGGGAACCAGCTTCTGCCAAGTTTTTCTCGCAAAGGCGATAAAATTGCTTTTATTTCAGACGTCGGTGGTAAGGCTGATTTATTTGTTCAATCATTTAGCATTGAAAGAGGCGTCTTAGGAAAGCCAATTCAAGTCTATTCATTCCCTGGATCAGTACAAGCATCTCCTACTTTCAGTCCTGATGGCTCCACACTAGCATTTGTTTGTGACAAAAGTGGAACACCACGGGTTTACACTATCAATGTTGCAGAAGTTGTTAAAACACGTACAATCCCAGAAGCGCATGTCATCTCTAAATTGAATCGAGATAACACTGCACCATCTTGGTCTGCAGACGGAAAAAAAATTGCTTACAGCGCTAAAACAAACGGCGTAAGACAGATTTGGATTTATGACGTTGAAACAAAAGAAGAGTGGCAACTAACCCTCGGGCTAGGCGATAAAGAAAATCCTACATGGGCACCAGATAGCTTTCATTTAGCCTACAACACCACTTCGCCGACTTTCGACATTTTTATTTTGAACATAAATCAGCGCGAACCAATCAAGTTGACTCAAGGACCTGGGAAAAAGCATTACCCAACGTTTGAACAATAGGGAAAAATCATGAAAAAAAGACATTTTATTTCAACATCATCGATCATGTTCATGATGCTTACTATGACCTCCTGTCAAACAGCAATGATCGGAAATGCTTGGGAAAACACTAAGACTGCATTTCGTTACCTCAAACAAGGTGGAAGAGCGCTTGTTAATTCTGACGTTGAATCAAGACTTGTTTCCTCTAAGCAACAGTTTTTTGGAGAAGAAGATTTTGACTTTGTCCCTTTAAGCGATTCTGACATTCAATCAAACTTTATCGATTACGCTGTCCCTCAAGCAAAAGACATTCCTGGAATAGCGGGTGGAATGATCCCAGGCATAGATGCATTTAGATCTCCTACTAGAACTTTAGCCGCAATATTTTCTACCATTCGCTTCAACACAGATCAGCACGTTCCTAAATCAAAGGAATCTTTCCACTCTTTAAACAGAATTGCAAATTATTTAAAAAAACACCAAAGTGCCTATATTTTTGTTGAAGGACACTGTGACGAGAGGGCCTCAGAGGCTTACAATTTGTCACTTGGCACACGAAGAAGTAACTACGTCAGAAATTACCTTATCAAGCTAGGCGTGCATCCTAATCAAGTTTTTACCATTTCTTATGGTAAAGAAAGACCTGCAGTCTCAGGCCATTCAGAAAGTGTCTGGTCAAAAAATCGTAGAGTTGAATTTAAGATTTATGAAAAGAGAACAATATTATGAAATACTATATCCCTATTACTATCTCAGCAGCTGCAATTATTCTTACAGGATGTGGATCAGGACCTATCCCTAAATCAGATCGCTACGTTATGGAAATGACTTTGCACAAGACAAGGGCAGACCTTGAAGAGGTTAAACATGACCTTCACTCGCATCGCATGGAGACTAATATTTTAGAAGGGAAGATGTTGAATCAAGAAGACATAATGTCTTCTTTAAAAAAAGAGACTTTCGACCAACACCAAACTAAGCTCGATAATTTTTCCCATCACATCACCTCCCTTGAAAAACGCCTAGCAAATATGGAAAAAAGACAGGAAGAACTTACAGGTGGTCAGCAAAAGCTCACTCAAACCTCTCAAGAAATGCACAAAGCGATCGCACAAAGTAAAGAAAAAATTTCTGAAATGGAAAAAACTATCGCACTTGCATCTAAATCACTTACTGATGTTGCAAAATTGAAAAAAAATGTTCAACGCGTAAGTCAAGCAATGCAGCAAAATCACAAAGAGCTCATTGTAGAATCATATCGTGTCAAAACAGGCGACACGCTTGATGCAATTGCAAAAAATCATTCAACAACAATAGAAACTCTTTGTAAAATCAACCATCTTGACAACGAAAGAATACTAACGGGACAGGAAATATTGGTTCCACTGGCCATCATTAGTCAGTAAAACCTTAAATAAATAAATCTTTGCTTTCCCTTTTTTTCAAAAGAGATTATATTTCCTCTATTGAGATTAACTGTCTGAAGGACCATTTATGAGCCAAAAAAAAAGACTTCTACTTATTGAAGATGAAGAAGACATTGCAGCAATCATCAAGTTGCAGGCAGAGCTGTCTGGATATAAATTACATGTTGAAGTTGATGGTATCAATGGATATCGTGCAGTAGAAAGGGAAAAACCTGATCTTGTCCTCCTAGATATTATGCTTCCTGGTCAAAATGGGTATGATGTTTGTCGTAAAATCAAAAGTAACCCAGACCTAAGAAACATTCCTGTAGTAATCATTTCTGCAAAAGATGAAGAGCTTGATGTATTGTTAGGACTAGAATTAGGTGCTGATGACTACGTCGCAAAACCTTTTTCACCGAAAATTTTGATGTCAAGAATCAAAGCTGTTTTAAGACGAGGCAAAGACAACGAAAAAGTACCAAAAACTTTAAACTTTGGAAAATTTTCTTTAGAAGTAGATCGCTATTTGTTGAGAAAAGAGGAAAAGATCATCCCTCTTACTCTTTCTGAATTTGGTATCTTAAAGCGCTTATTAATGAATCGTGGAAAAGTATTAACACGTAATCAATTACTTGACGACATTCATAACGATGATGCATTTGTTGTAGATAGAAACATCGATGTGCATATCGCTGCTCTTAGAAAAAAACTTGGCCCAAATTTTAGATGGATCGAAACAGTGCGTGGCGTCGGATATAGATTTAAGACATCTTTAGAAGAAGGCAGATTTGACGAAAGCAGAGAAGAAGCGTTGGCAATGTCTTAAAATACCAAGCAACGTTAATTGCTCGACAATCCCTCTTTATCTAACGTACTTTCTAAATGCCTTTGGCGTTGCTGTAGTTTTTCCTATTTTTGCTGGGCTTATTTTAAACCCAACTTTTAGTTTGCTGTTTCACGCCTATACTTTTAGAGAGATCCTCTCTAACTCAATCTTATCTGTCTAATTTTCTGCGCTTTAACAAAAATAACTTATCACTCAACTCTGATTTCTGTGATTTCCCACCTTCAATTGGGTTCTTTGAATTGATCTCCTTGAATACAGATCCTACCTTTTTTTGATTCAACAATTAAAAGTAACTTATTTCATATAATGAGTCCTTAGTCCTTTTTGCAGCATTTTTTGCCCCCCTTATTTGCGGATTTATTTTAACGATCAGTACTTATGCTTTATATTTTTATATGGCATGTTGTTTTTTATTAAGTTTAATTGCGACTTTCTTAATAAAACCCTCAAATGATGTTGTAAATTAATTTAATATATGGTTTCTATCGGTTATATATCTATAATTATAACTGATGGCCATTATGAAGAAATCCCATCTAATTTGTTTAGCTTTTATTTCATGTTCAGTTCTTGGATGTCAAAACACATCCTACTCAACTAAAGGGAACACTGAAATTACATCAACGAGTGCCAAAGCTCATATGCTTTCACTTTCAGCTGAAGACCTCTTTTATCTTAATCAACAAAGTCCCATGATTTTGCAAAAGATTGAGAAAGGGGAAAGCATTAATCTTGATGACGTTATAAATATGCATGAAGCTGGAGTTACAGCTGAATCTATTATAGCAGTCATTGATTTTACGCATACGAAGTTTGAAATAAACACAAATGATGTAATCCGCTTACAAATGGAAGGAATCTCTTTTAAGGTCATCAATTACATGATTCATTCATAAGGAGATTTTATGAAACTTTGGACATTCATTCTAGCAACAGCTTTATCCCTCTGTGCATTTAGCTGCCCCCTTCAAGCAGAAAATTATGTCAGCAGAAAATATGCAGAATTTAAGGCTAGTCCCTCTGAAACCATCCTAGCGCAGCAAGAGGCTAAAAAACTTTCAACCCGACTTCGAAGTAATATTGAAAATGAAAAGCAACTAACTTATGATGAAGCGCTAAAGCTCTACCGTGCAGGCATAACTGATTCCTCTATAAGAAAATATTTGTCTGATACAGAAACAAAATTAGACCTTAAAGAAAAGCAAATAGAGAAGCTCAAAATATATGGCGCCTCGCAAAAAACAATTGATGCATTAAAACCGACTAAAGCAAAAAAGGCAAAAAGTAAGAATTAAAAAAAAATCTTGCAAAAGTACCAAGCTGAAAAATTAGAAAGTAACATTTTAATGATTTAACCACTGATGTTAACAAATCACTAAAAGTTAAGATGTGATAAAGAGCGAAAAATTTCAGTTGAGATTTTGATTTGACTTCGATATAAATCAAGAATTTCCTCTTAAAGGAATACGAAATCTCTTCTAGAACTACAAGAAAGACGGACGCAACAAAAAAATGGCGACGTACTATCAGACTGAACCTAGCGAAGATCTGCAAATTAATCAATTTGCTCATCTTGTCGAAGCCGAGTGTCGGGTATCACTTGGGAAGTTTAAATCAGCACTTTCTTCCTACGCGCTATTTCATCTCTCTTTTACAGCCTTAAGCGCTGTTCAACTAACAATAACTCTCCTTTTACTTTTCACAAATCCTTCTTCTCCTATTTTTGCAATTGCTTTTGCCTCTCTTCTTTTAACGATTTGCTCACACGTGTTAATTAACTATTATTTCCAAGGAAAGAAGCCGATTCAATTTAAAGAAATCGAATCTAACTTCTACAATGAGTGCGTAAAAATTTTACCTATTGATGCAGAAGACGATGACTATCACCTCTCACTTGCACACAGCATGTTTCAACTTGCAACATACATCAATCAACGGCAAGTCTACTCTCTTTCATTCAAGCCTTTTTCTCTTCTTGAAGATCTCTTTCTTGTCATTGGATACCATCTTCACTTCAAAGATGTACTGATGATGCAAGAACTTTTACTCCACCGCTCGATTGAAGAACATATTAAACTGATCATGAATAAGCCTACTGATTTAGCGGTTCATACCTCTCTTGCAAATGCTTATACAGCACTTGCAAAGATCTACCAAAAACCTACTGATCTTCCTTTTGAAGATTCTCGATATGTTGATGCGCGATTTGCCAAAGATTCTATCAAAGGCCATTTCACAGCAGCAACCAATAAAGCAATCGAAGAATTGAAAATCTTAGATGATTTAGCTCCAAATGATCCTTGGGTTCATGCTCAACTTGCAAATTGTTATCACCATTTATCTATGTTTGAAGAAGAAATTCGTGAGTATGAAATTCTTCTAAACATCAGACCAAACGATAAAGAGATTCTGTACCGAGTTGGCCTCTTATATTTTCGCTTAGGAAAGAATGCTAAGGGACTTACAATCTACGGTCATCTGAAAGAGATCGACGCTAAAGATGCACTACATCTTATTTCTCATTACAGCTCCTTAACACTCCATTATTAATCCAATAGCATGTAACAAATTTTTCATTTGTTTCTTATGCTTTAAATTGTATAATCCGTCAAAAACAATTAAGGTGTCTCCATGGATCGATTGTCTCGTAAAAGTTTTCATTTTTTTACACTTCTTACTGTTTCAGCAAGCTGCGTAATTTCTCCTCTTCTCGCTGAAACGTCACCTTTTTCCTACGGAATTGAAAACAAAGAAGAGGCCTTTCTAATTCGCCGAATTGCAGAATACTGGAAAGACCAAGATTATAAAGTTGTAAAAAGTCAAATCATCGATTTCATGGCTACTTATCCAAAAAGTAAAATTAATGACCACCTTCGAGGAATTCTAGGAGACCTTTTCTTACAAGAAGCCTCATATACAGAAGCTCTTGCAACATACAGCAAAATCACAAACACTGAAATAAGCGGAAAAGTCGCTCTCAATAAACTTCAATGTTACTATGAGCTAGGTCAATATAAATCAATGATTCAAGAGGGCTCTCCATACCTTACTCATAAGTCAGAAGAGATTGAACTTCGCGCTGATGAATTCCACTTCCTAATGGCAGAAGCTCATTTCCGTTCTGCTGCAAAACTCGAAGATGGAAAACAAAAACAACACCTACTACAACTAGCTGAACCTCTTTATGAAAAAGTCATGGGATCCTCTTTTAACGATCCTACAATGTTTGCTTTAGCTGAAATTTATCGCTTAAGACAAGAAAACACTAAAGCAGCAGCATTGTTTCTAGAACTTGCAAATAGACATCAAGATCAACACGAAGAACTTCTTTTTCATGCAGCACTTGCACAATCTGAATTTGATCCTGCAGCAGCAATTGAAACTTTTTCTAAAATTGTGAATAAAAAAGGTGTAAAAGCTGGCGATGCTGCACTAAATCGTTTGATCCTTTTCTTTCAAGAAGACCGTTTTTCTGAAGTTGTGACAGCATATGAACCAATTCTTCAAGACATTGGACCTGAGAAACGAGCTACACTAGACTACATTATTGGACGTAGTTATTTCGCTCTTGAAAAATTTGAAGATGCAAATACTTGGCTAACAAAATATGTAGCTACTGCAGATAGCACCAAGCCAGAGATGCGTAATGCATTATTGATGCAACTAAATTGTGCTCAAAATCTAAAATCTAGCGAACTGTATGAAAATACAATGGCAAAACTTCAAGAAAGTTTTCCAAAAGACAGCGAACTTCCACAAGCAACATTTATTCACGCGATGATTCTTAAAGAAGCTGGAGACTTTGCTGCTGCTGAGGAGAAACTTGCTGCCATTCTTGAAAACCATCCTGACTTTGAAGACCTTGAAACACTTTATCTAGAATATAGTTTAGTGACATATAGCAATGAAAATTGGCTTGAAAGTCGTCTTATGTTAAACAACTTCTTGCAGAAATATCCAGAGAGCAATCATTCAGCTATCGCTTGGAAGTATTATCTTTCAACTTCTTTGAACTTACTAAAAGTTGTCGAAGCAGGCACAGATGTAAATTATTCAAAAAACGATTTCTTGTATGATTTGAACCAAGTAATGTCAAAAGACAACGTTCTTACACAAAACGAACGAAAAGAATGCCTCTTTTTACAAGGGAAAATAGCCTACGAGCTTGAAGAGTATGAAAACTCAACAAACTACTTAAACAACTTTATCTCTCTTTATAAAGATGATGCAGCGGCCTCTGAGGCTCACCTGTTAATCGCTCTTTGTCACCATAAGACTGGCGGTGACCCTGAACTTTTCTGTGAACACGCAGAAGCTGCCCTTTCTGGTGATTCTGAATTAGGACAAAAATCTTCTATTCACCTTGAATTATTCAATGTCTATCTATCTCTTATAGAAAGAACTGAAAAATTAACAAAAGGGATAAAAGATCCACATCTATATGATCTAGCGGCAACTCACTTATATGATGCAATGAAACTTCAAGACCTCCCGATCAAACTTGAGAACAAGCTATGGCTTGCTAACCACTATTACGATAGAACTATGGAATCCCCACAAGTGTTTGCAGCAGACGGATTCATTCCAGATGCATCTCATAAGGATTCTTATGACAAGGCTTTTGCCCTTTTTGAAAACGTCTTATTGAAGAAAGAGTCATACGAACTGATTGATCTTTCAAGCAATCAAACATTTTTAGAGTGGGAAGTTCTTAAGCTTGCCAACCTTGTTGGAAGAGAAAACAATCCTGATAAGAAAATTGATCTATTGAAAAACTTAATAGAGCAACAAACAAAACATGCAGATTGGGACTGGAAACTTCAGAAAGAAACAATGATCGAATTAGCAAAAACTTATGATCAAGTAGATCAGACAGAAAGCGCTTATGATACATTCAAATTTATTGCAGAAAACTTCAGAAACAGACCAACGTTTGTTTCTGAGTACGCAACTCTTCACGCTCTTCGACTAAAGTTCTCTCTCATGAATAATGAATCAAAAGTAGAAGAAAATGCCCAAGTTTTTAAAATCTTAAATGAAATGAAAGAACTACAAATTCGTAAGAATGTTGCTTCTGAGCCTCTACATTTAGAAGCTGCTTTAGAGTATGCTTGGATAAGAGCACAAATTTCTCCTGAAAATACTCGCCCAATGCGCTATCTTTTCTTTCTAAATCGTGTAAAAGAAGACTTTGAAAACTTAGAAGACCCTATGGTTGTTGAATACCACAAGAATTTAAAAAGTGATCAACAAAAAGCTAATATCTATGGAACGTATATGAACTTCCTAGATGCAGAGATTGCTCGTTGTGAGGCAATGCTTGCGCATGCAGATGGCAGATCATCTGATGGATTGAAGTTCATGGATACAGCAAGAACAAATTTAAGCACGATTGCTGAATCAAGTACTTCTTTTTACTTAAAGATTCGCTCTAAGAAGAGTCTCTCTTCTATGAAGAAGTCCAAGATATAATAAGATCTATACGTACGATTGGATCACGATAAGTAATGGATAGGGAAGATATTGGTTCAGACCAAACTTAATAACATTTGTCGCAACCTAAAGTTTGCATTAGCACTCTTAGCATGCTCCTTTGCACATAGTGCTAGCCCGCAAATGACTGCAACAATGTTATGGCCAATAAGAGTCCCTGCAATAGAAAGCAAAAATAAAGACTTTCTTGACCAAAGCTTTGAAGCATCTGTCAGTACATTCATTTTGAAACAAGAACTCCTTACCATTGAACTTCCAGGTAAGGAACAAGGCAATGATTTTTTCAATAGACTTCTTTCTAAAAGCGGCATAGATCTCTCCTTAAAAACTTCCTGCAAATCTATTTTGAATGAGAAGGTAAAACCTTCTTCGCCAAGTTCGAAAATAGTTTTTCCTCAAATAGAAATAAAAGGGGTGGCACTTAACTCCCCTCCATGTGCTAAAAAGCACTTATTTAAAGGAGAAACCTATCCAAATTTTATTCCATTTGGTCAATTTTGGCTTAAAGACCCCCTCGGAGCATTTCCATACTATCGAGAACAACTAACAACTAATCACATTTTCCACGCGGGCGAATGGAATGTTGAAGACAGCTTCTTAGGAGCATTTCTTTCTTCCAGCATCACAAGACTTGAAAAAACTTTAGATCAACAACTCCTTGTCTGTGCAACACCTGACACAAAAAACATTCCCAATACAACTAAAATCGATCGAATGATTGAGCAACCTGCTGCTCTAAAACCAAACTTTCAAATCAATAAGAGCATTAACTTAAATGCTTCTCTAAACTTAACCGATCTACCTTATTTCACTTCTTTAAGTGACATCGAGAATAAAAAGGTTTTATCGAAAAACAGTTATTTTTCTGCTCTTACAAAAGTTTCATTGCCAGATTCTATAGAAGGCCTTTGTGTCTGGAAAGAAAATTTAGCTTCTGAATATCTAAAAATTGTTGAATATAGAAAAATAAAAGCTATTTTCCATTCAACATTTCAAGAACCTTCTTTTTCATCTGAATCAACACAAATTCTAAATCTACTACTAACGCGTGTTGAAAAAGTTCAACAAACTATCGATGAAAGAATCTTGGCAAAGCAGTTTCCCCTCGGAAGTGAGAACACATATAAACTAGATGAGATAGATGCTGTTAATTCACTTATAGCTTTTAATACGCCCCTCTTTTTTAATCTATCACAAATGAATGCATGCAATATCATTAAACTTAATAGCGGCATTGAAAAAGCTCCCTCTCATGGATCAATTGAACCCATCATCTGCCCTCTCTCATATGAGGCAACACCAAATGAATATATTTTAGCTGTTGATTCATACAGCTCAAACCCAAGTAGATATTTCCCATATGATAAAGAACAAAATGAAAAATACGATTTGACAGCGACTACTTCAACTAATCCAATCCATTGTTCATTCACGTTTGCTGGGGTCTATTTTGATGATTTTTATGCGCCTATCTCTCTTTTATGCAAAAACACCTCTGTTAAAACTGCACAATTAAGCATTCAAACTCTCCCTGTTAGCTCAAGACCAACGCATCAAAAAGGTTTAGGGTGGAATGAAGCTCAAAATATCCTTTTATCAATTAATGACTGCGCATACACAGGAAAAGTTGTAAATGATATTTCTCTTACAATGACTGATAACTTGTATGTCGCATCTCTATTTCCTTCTACTTTTGGACAAGATAGATCTCCTCTCTACGATGATGAATTTATCTATCCTGACACCGTGAATAGATTATTAATTAAAGTTTCTCCTCTAAGGCTAACAAAAGGATCGTTCTCTTACTTAAGAGAGCCCTATTCAGAAAAGAACTATTTTTGTCATGCTGAGAAATTTGAACATGTTGATTGCCTGTTTGATCTTAAAAGCATCTCAAGCCAAACAATCCTCTTCTCCCCGAAAAAATCTGAAAATATTGAGGCAATGCTTGTACATGATAACAATGTTAGACCACACCACGAATGCGATGACCATGTATACACACAATCCTATTGTGAATACGACATAGATAAAGTTACTCTTACCTCAAAGATTAGCACTTTAACAACGAAATACTCTCCAATTTCTTTTTATTGGGTACCTAATGATGAGCAGGGTCACTTTGTTTGCCATTTAGAACTAAGCCCTGAACTTCTAGAAATCGACCTTTCTACTTCTGATCTACAAAGTTCAACTCTTTCTCTTTTAAAATTCTCACAAACAAACAACTTAAATGACATCAAATGTGTTGCTTCATCGATTTCATTTCCAGAAGCATTCTCTATTTCTGAGATCAATTTTATTGATTTTGATGAAATTTATAAATCGACTTGCATTCCTCCCAAAATACTTGCTACTAACTACTCTGATTTTTCAAGATCCTTTTACTATGATCAAAAAGATGCTCTTTTAAGCTACCAAACTAATATTGATGCTTCGATCCCCGGCACCTATTTTCTTCTCCCTAGAATTGAATTAACCCAAACTCCATTTCTTCCATTAAGTGGAGGCGATCCAAATCTTATTTCTACCACTCCATTCAGTCAGCGAGCATCATTTATTGAACTTGCAAGAGAAAAAAATCAACTAAGTCGTTTTACGCATCTAGGCTTAACTACAATCCCATCACTTACTTATCTTAACACAGACTCGCTTGGTGATGAGTTTGATGTCTTAGTTAGAACAACACCAAAAAAGACAGGTGATGGATTTCTTTTTTCCATTCTCTTAGCACCGATCGACAAAAATGATGTTGATCCAGCACCAAATCACATTTACTACTTACTTGACCGCTCTTCAACTATTGAAGAGCACAGATTTCACACCTTTAAAAAAGCTATTTCTCAATCTCTTGCTTATCTTGATGAGGGAACATCTTATAATATTGCGATGTTCGACTTTGATGTTGAGTGGTTGAGTCCAAAAGATCTAGCTGTTAACAAAAATTCACTGAAATTTATGCGTAAACATCTTAGTGAAACAAAACAGCGTGGAAAAACTAATATAGCTGCATTTGCTCATATTATTGAGACATTAAAGTCTCGAGCAAGAGAAACAGGAGAGCCCCACACTTTAATACTTCTTTCAGATGGACGCTTTATGAAAAATCTACGTCTACAAAGACAGATGATAAGCTCCCTTATAAATGGAATTCCAGATACTTTCTCTCTCTTTGCTGCAAGCACAAGTGATGACAACAATCTTGGAATGTTAGATCTTTTAACAGGACTATGCAAGGGCGATGCTGTACATGCAAGAACGCACTCCTCATTTTCAAGAAAACTTGCTGCCTTGACCAAGCGCGTTCATAGACCCATTGGTTTTTCTACGAAAGTGGTAAAAATAAACCAAGATGATTCAACAGAGTTGTTTACAAACAACTTCCAATCAAAACAACTTTACGCAAATAAAGCCTTCAAAATATATGGCCAAACACAGAGCAAGAAAGAAATTAAGTTACTTATTCAAGCCTACAATGGTGATCGATTTATCAACATTCCCAAAACTATTTCATTTAAAGATGCTCATCACTCACCTTCTCGCTTAGAGCAAGATTATGTTAGAGAAACTTCTCTTGACGACTTTATGGAGTTCATTGAAACAGGCGATGGAAGTGCGCTAATACGAGCAAACGAGAGATTTTCTGCTCAAAACATCCCTCTATTAACGCGATAACAAAGTCATTCTTACTCTGACTAATTTCTTTTCTTCATTACCATCTCAAGTCACTTGAATTTCCCCTTCTTGAAGCCTCTATGGGGTCTTTAAAGCCTTTACCTCAAAGACACACACTAAAACTACATTAGATTGACAAATCAAGCGATAATTACTAAACTACTCTTATGTCTATATATGTAATAAGCGGAAAGCACAAGGGCCGAAAAATTGAAACCCCTGCAAGACGTGAAACTCGTCCTGCTACCTCTTTGCTTAGAGGGATGGTGTTTGATTCGTGCCAGACCATCATACAAGATGCCAATGTTTTAGATTTATTCGCGGGCTCTGGGGCAATGGGAATAGAAGCTCTAAGCAGAGGCGCAGGATTTGTTTTATTCAACGATTTAAGCGGCGAATGCAACGAAGCAATCCGTAAAAATTTATTGACATTAGATGAAGTGAAAAAAGCACAAGTCTTTCAAACAGACGCTTTTTCTCTTTTAGAAAGTATCTCAGACGAAAGAAAATATGATTTAGTTCTTCTTCATCCTCCTTATCCGATAGGGATCGAAGGTTATACGCGCTTAATTCTTCTTCTAAGCACGAAACTAAGTATCGTAGCTGATGATGGCGTTATTTTCTTAGAAATACCAGGCAAGCTACAAAAAGAGTTAACCCCTCTTATTGAAAAGCATTTTAGCATAAAAAAATGCAAAAGCCGCTCAACCTGGGCCCTTTTTACTCTCTTAAAAACACTCCCTTAAGCCAGTTCATTCCCATCTGGATCGAATGATTTCTTTGAGATAATCTTATCTTCCTTATATTCTTGGAGAAGCCTTGGATGACCATTATCGTAATACTTGTTGAACTTCCCTTCTTTTTTCCCCATAACGTAGACTCCTTCAAAGACCAGAACACCATTTTCATTCCAAGAACGTGATAGTCCATTCACTACATTTTTCGTATAAAAAATTGAGGAAGCAATCTTACCATCTACAAAATAACTAATTTGTTCCCCTTCAATTTGATCATTTACAAATGGAGTGACTTTGTAAATTCTTCCATTAGGAAAGTATTGAAGAGCTTCACCCTCTTTTTTATTATTCACAAATTGCATCTTTGAAACAAGCAGTCCTCTTGTATCAAAGACATATGCAGGGCCTTCTTTTTTCCCTTTCTCAAAATTACATGATGATATTTTAAGGCCAGCTTCATTGTATTCTATGACTTCACCATCAATATATCCACGGTAGTAGGTTGCTTCAAGTGCTTTAACTTTACCAAACCGAGGTTGTTCTGGATAGAATCTCTCAAAAGGGCCATGTTTTTTATTTCTTTCATAATAACAAACAATTTCATTCCCCACTGGATCTCTCATGTAGAATTTACCCTCAAGCTTTCCATTTTCATACCAACACTCTTGGATTAGATCTCCATTTTCATTCCAAATCGCTTTCAATCCTTGAAGTTCACCATTCTCATAAGTCACTAAAGATGCTGATTTTCCATCAGGGAAAAATGTTTTCTGCTCTTTATGGAGCCTTCCTGTTGAATCATAATTTATTACTTTACTAAGCACAGGTTCTACTTCATCTTCATTAGATTCGCGTGGAAAGTAGAATTTTTGTTCTCCCACTGTAACGCCCTCTTTATAGAAACGAACAAAATGCGGCGCGCCATTTTCAAACCATGCTTGAACGACTCCCTCTTGTTTGTTATTTTCATAAAAAGCTTGGAATTTCAATTTTCCATTTGGCCAATACTCAATACTTTTTCCACTCTTATGTCCATCTCGATATTCATAAACATAATTTAGTCTCTCTTCTGAAAAATACGATGTGATCGTTCCGTGAAACTTTCCTTCCTTATAACTCGCTTCAAAAATCAAATACCCTTTTGGATCATACTCTTTTGCTGTGCCAACCAATTTTCCATTTTCATATGTTGAGCTCTGCAATAAAATGTTTTGTTCGTTATAAAACTGGAATAATCCGTTTGGCTCACCTTCATTATAATATTCCTTACGGCAAATTTCGCCATTAGGGTACCACTCGATTACTTCGCCATTAAAAACACCATCAACATATTCTGCTTTAAAGGCTACATTACCATTCTCATGCCACCGTTGTAGTTTCCCTTGCAGTTTCCCTTTCTTGTAGTTGCTAAAAATCCATGGCATACCATTCTCAAAATATTGAAGAACTTCTCCATCTAAGAAACCCATTTCTTGTTTGCCATCTAGCTTTAAGACTCCGCTTGGATACCAATCAAAATACTTGCCATGATATTTGCCCTCTTTCATTGAGAACTGTTTTATCAATGTTCCTTCTGGCGTATAGACTTTTACTGGCTGCAGTGTTGTTCCCTTTTCATCAAATTCAGCACTCCAGTGTGTTTTCCCATTTTCATGCTTCATCCAATGCTTTTTTACTGCAATATTGTGATCAAAATGTTCTTCTCCTAACACTCCACCATTCTCAAAATAATGAGTCCAAGAACCATGCTTCAACCCATCTAGATAATTGCCTTTAACTTTTTCTTGGCCACTTGGGTAGTAGGCAATCATTACACCATGAAGTTTTCCTGCTTTTGTTTCAGCGATTTCTTTTAAAGCATGATACTCATCATATTCAATTCTTCCTGGATTTTTGCCATCATTTGTACAAAGATCATTTTCATAAAAAATCTTTACTGCAACAACGCCATTTTCAAACCACTCAAACGAATACCCTTCTTTTTTTCCTTCTTTATAACTTGTGAGTGATTTTCTTTTACCGTTTGGAAAATACTCCCACTTTTCACCTTCGATCTTTCCATTGGTATAATGCAACTCACACTTCTTGGTATTGTCAGAGTAGAATTCTTCTGCTAAACCTACACTTTGACCCTCCTCGAAGGTTTCTTTAGACCTCAATGTTCCATCAGTATAAAAAGAGACTCTTAACCCATGTAGCAAACCATTTTTATAATTAGCAATTTCTTGCTCAACCCCATTGTCATACCATTTAACTGAAAGTCCGTGTAGTAAGCCTTTTTCAGCTCCCTCAATACCAAAATCTGATTCTTCTTGCTTCATTCCTGTTTCATAATAAAGAATCTTTTTGCTTAAAACAGGTTCCTCATTCTCATCTTCACCAAAATACTCAACTTCATAAGGCTGCCCTGTGACATGACTTTTTAACACATGAGGTTTCCATTCAGGTTCAATTCCTAAAAGGTGTTCGCGAACAACGACCAACTTAGATGTCTCTATGATATTATCAGCAAAACAAAACTGCGTAAAAAATATTGTGGAAACAAATAGTGGTAAATAAGATCTCATGTATTTCTCCAATTTCGGCTCAAATAGGTTTTTAGTTTGATTATATATTTTAAACGACTTTCATGCGATCAATTAAAGAGAGTTCGATAGACCTTGCTTTTGTCTTTCCTTTGAAAGGAGATAAGATTAAAGCCTGATCCGGATATGTATATCCATTTGAATAAAAAATGATCTCTTTTTGCAGCTTTAAATTAGGTAGACCAATTTTTTTGTTCATTACACTTGAAAGTGCTTTTGGAACATTTGAAGCCTCTATAAATAAAACAGATTTTCCAACTTCTTCTGTTAACTTTAGGGTGATATCGATTTGGTAGGTTAGCGCATTTAATTTTGCACTATACACCTCTGCCTGGACGCGCCTGACTGATGAAAGAAATCGATGTTCACAGAGCAAATCCCACCCTTTATAAACAAAACAGGAGGAAATAACCGATAGCAATGCCATCGATATCATTATCTCAATCAGAGTAAACGCATTTTTATAAATCTTCGTCTTCGTTCTCTGGGAAAGCCCACGGATATGATTCATGCAATTCTGAATAATCAAGCTTTTTCTTTTCCATTAAATATTTGTGCCAACTAGGTGAGTAAACAACAATATCATTGTTGCCGATACTTTTTATCTGAAACTTTTGATTCCAACCATCTTTGACAAATTTTTTAGCATTACGAATTAAGCCAGAAGATTCTATTACTTCCTCAGGAGACTTCACTACATGTGTGAGCTTTTCTCCATCTGCAAGTCCCAACATCAACAAGTCGTATACTTGTTTTGAACCTTGCTCTGATTTAAACGCTCTTCCTTCATTTAAAGAGCCCTTCATACTATAACCAACAACACTTCCAATAATCCCAATGATAAAGATTACAATCATCATCTCCAAAAGAGTGATTGCATTGCGTGTAATTGCATTTTTTTTGATTTTCATACGATACCTAAGAGTTACATTATTGCTGAAACATCTGTCATTGGTAAAAGGACAGCTAACAAAACCGTTCCGACCATTAATCCAAGCAGCAAGAGCATAACAGGTTGCAAAAGATTTGTAAACTGAGAGATTGATCTCTCAAACATCTCCTCATAAATCTCTGCAATATTCATCATCATCTCAGACATTGTCCCTGTTTCCTCTGCAGTTGCGAGCATTCGAATAACAAGAGAAGGAATTAAAGGTGATTGTTTTAACATTTGAGAGAGTTTTTTTCCTTCAATGATTCCCTCTTCTGCTTTTTTTGCTATATCTTCATATACAGGGTGATTCATCACCCCTTTTGCAAGACGAAGAGCTTTTTCTATTGAAACACCGCTTTCAAGCAATACAGATAAGACGCGAAAAAACCGCATCAACACAGCTTCTTTCAACATTTTATTTAACAATGGAACATGTAACATCCATTTCTTAAAGACAGCTTTTACCTCAGGCCTTTTTAGCAAAACAATAAGTCCCAGAACCATCGTAAAAATCAGCGGGAAGAACCAATAGGCATGAGCATTCATAGCATCACTAATTGCAAGAACCATCCTTGTCATAGGATGCAACGTTCGTCCTTCAAACAACTCTTTCATAGAAGGAACAAGAAACATAAAGAGCCCGATTAAGACAACTCCACAAAAAGATGCTAAAAATGCTGGATAAAGCAAAGCTGCTTGAATTTGTTTTTTGAATTTTTCTGATCGAGAAACAACTCGGTATAACTGTAAAAAAGCTTTATCGAGGCGCCCAGTATTCTCTCCTGATTCAACCATTGATATATATAGTTGATCAAAGACTAACGGATGGAATCCAAGAGCTTTTGAAAACTTCACTCCACCTTTGACTTTATCACAAAGATCAAGAAATACTGTATGCCCTTTATGACTCTTATACTTCTCTTCTACTGTCAGCAAACTCTCATATAAAGGAAGGCCAGACGTTAAAAGCTGCATCAATTCTCTTGTAAAATTGATTAAGGTTTGTTTGTTAATTAAATTTTTTGTGCGTTTTTTTGTCAGCGAGATATCTGTAACAATAATACGTAAATCACGAAGTTTTATCTTTGCAGAAGAAAGTGTATCTGCATCGATTATTCCTATCGTTCGTTTGCCATTTTTTGATAGAGCAGAATATTCAAATAAAGGCATAAACCTATTCCTCTGCTAACGCAGATGTTATCCGTATTACTTCTTCAATTGTAGTCAAACCCTTCAGAGCCAGACGAACACCTTCAACTGGTAAGGAGCACATCCCCTCATCCAAGGCAATTCTTTTAATTTCACTACTTTCTGCACTTACAATAATTTGCTTTTTAACGTGCGGGGTCACTTCCAATAATTCATAAATTCCAGATCTACCACGAAAGCCTGTATTATAACACTCAACGCACCCAATTCCCCGATAAAGAGTAACCACATCATTGATAAACGCTTCATCAGGAAGATGCATATTTTGCAGCTTTGTTTCTACAGATGAAACTTGATATTCCTCTTTACAATGAGAACAAATCTTTCTTACTAATCTTTGCGCCAAGATACAAATCAATGAAGAAGAAAGCAAATAGGGCTCAACTCCCATATCTACCAATCTTGCAATCGCAGAAGCAGCATCATTTGTATGAAGAGTCGAAAGCACCAAGTGACCTGTAAGTGCTGCTTGAACAGCTATTTCTGCAGTTTCTCGATCACGAATCTCTCCGATCATTACAATATCAGGATCTTGCCGCAAAATATGTCTTAATCCTTTCGCAAAATCCAAATTTATCTTGGAATTCACACTGATCTGTGCCATACCTTCTGTTTTATATTCAACAGGGTCTTCGATCGTCATGATATTCACTTCAGGGGATTGAAGCTCTGTTAGTGCGCTATATAATGTCGTTGATTTACCGCTTCCTGTGGGCCCTGTAACTAAAATTAATCCCTGGGCTTTATGAATATGCTTTTTTAATTTATGTAAAAGAATCGTATCCATTCCAAGTTTCTCAAAACCCACCATCAAATTTGCACGATCCAAAATTCTAAGAACTATACGCTCTCCAAAAGCAACAGGAATGGTACTCACGCGAAAATCAATTTCTCGTCCACCCATTTTTAGCTTAATTCGTCCATCTTGAGGTAATCTTCGTTCTGCAATATCAAGTTGCGCTAACACCTTAATTCTTGTTGTAAGAGGAGCGTGAATATCAGCTGGCAATGTATGTTTAAGTTGCAGACCTCCATCAACACGAAAACGAACAAGCAGTGCAGTTTCAATCGGTTCGAAATGAATATCTGAAGCCTCTTGGGAAAGAGCTTCGACTAAAATCATATTCAACGCTTTTATAACGGCTGAATCTGCTTCATGGTCTAAAAGATCATATTCTTGTTCTTTTTCATATGTGATCGATGGATTTTCTTCATCTAACGTTTGAATATATTGAGAAGCCTCATCATCCCCTTGCTGATAGATTTTTTCTATAGCCTTTTCAATGATATTTCTTGGAGCAAGCACTTCAGAAACTGTACTTCCAGTAATATAGCGAATCTCCTCAACGGCAGATAAATCAAAAGGATCAGAGACAGCAACTAAAAGCACTCCTCCCTCTTCTTTTAGAGGAATCAAACAATGCTTTTTGACAAATAAGTATGGGAGTATTCGCATTTTAGTCTTAATGAACTCAAAAGACTCAATAGTATACTCAATATCAAGACCTGAACGTCTTGACAAGATTTCAATTGGATCAAGAATCTTACTAGAGATTAACCGTGCCATCTTCCCTTACTCCAATAACAAGATCTAAACTACGTTTAAAAATTCTACCACGTGATTTTTTTCTAGCTTCACTAATTTTATCTAAGAAGAGTTGAGAATCACCTGGTCTTCCTTTAAGCTTCTCTTCTCTTAATAAAACTAAATCATGTTTTGGATCGTGTATAACCCTTGGCTTAATAAAGATAAACATCTCCCCTGATGAATCTGACAAAATGTTTGTTCCAAATAATTTTCCAAATCCTGGAATTTCACCTAAAAATGGAATTTTATCATTCTTATCTTCTTGGGTTTTGTTCTTTAACCCACCTAATATTACTGTTTGACCATCTGCAATCCGCACTTGGTTTTTTACCTGTCTTTTATGAACATCAGGTTTATTTGAATGGTGACCATCAACTTTATTGATTGTTTCAAAAGAAATATCGTTTTCAAGTGTCACAAAAACTTGTTCATCCAAGTCACCAATTTCAGGCTCATGAATTGTAGGGGTCAACTTAATTGTAATACCAAAGTCAGCTCTTTCGTAGGAATCTTTAAATACAAAGCCTTTGTTTGTCTCTACAGGAGAAGCACCATTGTTGATTGATATTTGATCTGTAACAGCAATTAAAGCAGGTGATTGATTCGTTGTAATAATAGATGGAGCTGCAGTTACGCGAATATCTTCTTGTGAGAGTAAAAAATTATATGACAAATCAATTGCAGGGAAATTTGCATTTTTTACTCCTGAATAAATAAATTCAAAAAGCCCTTTAGAAGCGTTCACTCCATCACCGTGATATTGAGCACCGAGTTTATTTACATTATCGGCTGAAGAACCTAAGCGCAAGATGTTAATACCAGAACGGGAAGTGTTTTTTAAACGTCTTTCTACCAACAACACTTCAATCTCAACCATTTTCTTAGGGATATCTAATCTTTTGATTACTTCTTTAATTTTTCCAACCATATCCTTACGGATAACCATTAATATCGATCCTGTAGATGGGTAGGGGATAAAATTCACAGGCTTTAGCTTCTCATCACAAATTTCATCTATTGCTTTTTGCTGCTTATCTCTTTTCTTTCTTGCAGAACGCGCTTTCATCATTTCAATCTGTCGTGCATAGGGGGCGCTTAAATCCACATCTTCGATATCATCGTCATCATCATCAAAACCTGAACTAAACAATGGGTCTCTTGGAATTTGTGGCACTGCCATTTCAACTGAAACTTCCATTGTAGAGTGGATCAAGGAAGTATAAACTCGTTCTAAAATTTCAGATAATTCTGTTGGATTGCTATGACTACAAGTGTGCCAAAAAACAGTTAATTCAGAAGGATCACTCACCTGAGCCTCTATTTGCTGAATAATCATTTCTGCCTTATCCACTAAAGACTTTGCCCCAATTAGAACAACTCCACCCTCTCTGCTAATAGGAGTAACAGATAAATCATGCCCTCCTTTCAAAGTAATCATTGAACGATTAGGGTCAGAAAGAGAGCCAAAATATGATTTTAGAAGTTTGACGATTTCTTCTGCCTGAATTTTTGTTGAAGTGACAACACGAACAGTTTTTTGTTCGCCTGATTCCCAAACATTTTCACATAAAACCAAAAGGCGACCGATATCTTCTTGAAATCCAACCATCGCAATCTTCGTACCAACCTGATAAACAAATGTTGATTTAGGATCACGGAATCTTTCAATAAAATAAAAAGCTTGTTTTAGATGATCAACGCCTGGAGAAAATAAGTAGGCGATTCTTTCTCTTTTATCAAAAAGCTGCAGCTGATCTTTTGTTGTCAAAATTGAGGAGAAACTGATGTTATCTTGCTTCAAAACATACAGCTGTCTTGTATAGGGGTTAATTTCTTTAATCCCAATGCCATTATGTTTGAATACCGTTTCAAGAAGATATGCCCAAGATTCTCGCGGTATCATTAGAGCCGAATGAACATGTAACTTTTGCGCCGCGATTTCAGGGGGAATAATATATAAATATTCTGTTGAGCCATACTCCATAACAAGTTCAGAGACACTGGTTTCATCGTGCTGCCAAATACCATATGATTCGGTCTCAGAAAGAATTTCTTTTGTTTGGTGCTTTCGCCATGCTTTCTCTAAGTTATCAAGGTCTGCTCTAATAAGGTTGATTTCTTCTAAAAGGTCTAAATATTCATCATCTGAGGCAGATTCATCAATAAGCTTTCTTGAAGTATCATACTTTTCATACAATTCTTCTCTTGTCGCACTAAGTCTCTTTAAGATTAATTCAGGGGTAAGTTTCCCCACCGATGGATTTTCTTCAGCAAAGGAATTTTTTTGCAAACTTACAAGTTTTTCTTCGATTGTTAAACCTTCCGCGCAAAGAGGGAGAAACAAATATAGACATGCTATAGCAAAAGAAGAATTTCTTATAATTTTCACGCCTTTCCTTCAACTTTTTTAGGTGTCAATCTTGGATTTGGCTTTTTTAGATTTATCGGGGAACTCTCACGTTGTTTTTTTTCTGAGATTTTCAAATCAACCTTTACTACTTGAGTTCTTTCAACGTTAAAATAGTGCCCCGTGAAGAAACAGGTTTTATCTCTTGTTTCAATTCCATCAAAGATAAAGAGTTCTCCCTTTAAAGCATATCCCAAAAAACTTTTTACTTCTTTAATATTTCGTAAATTTTTCCAGCCATTATCCCTCTTCAATAGCCAGTCACCTTTGCGAAGTATTAGGCTCTTCCCCGCGAGATTACACATCACAGAATTTTCCGTTCGCTTGAATAACTTACTAAAAAGATCACTTATTGACACCTCAAAAGTTGCATCCTTTTCAACAGGAAGAGCAACCCTAACAGAATGAATTCCCTCTTTCTCCCATAGAATCATCTCACATTGATCTCTTTGTAAGGACTTTACTTGAGCAAGAGGCTTTCCACAAGTATCTTCAGTTGAAACTTTCCATTCACCATTATCAAAAACAATAAGATCATTTTCTGATACAAACAATTGATGTGGACCATTTGTCTCTGAGAGAACAATTCGATACCTCTTCTGACAGCCTTGATACTCCCGTCCACCATATATGTTGAACAACTGATCTGGCGCAAAACATTTTGCCTGTGCAAAAAACTCTGCTATCTCCTTAAGAGAAGTGTCATTGATCTCGGTCAAAGTCTTTTGACGCTTATCACTAATTGTAAATTTAGAGACACTTTCGAATATGTCCTGACCTTCCACATCTAAGTATTTTGCAAGTAAAGTCACTCCGAGGCGATCTCCGCTTTTTAACTTTGTTTCGATCCAAAACGGCGTCTCCTCCGTTGAAAATGAAATCTCATCTTGATTTTTACAGTCAAAGTAGACTTTTGTCCCCTCTTTAATAAAGACCTCTTCCTTTTGCCCCTTCAAACCTAACAAAATCGAAGGCGATTCTGGATTACAGTCTGGCCTACTATTATACTGAACAAAATTAAGATGATCTTCTATCCGAGGAAGCGGGATCCAAAGTGATTGAAAATAAGGGTATAAAATGTCGTCGTGTATGGCATGATCACGCCTATATTTACTCACTCCAATTTCTGTTGCACCATATTTTTTATAGTACTCGTCCCAGTAATTGTCTGAATCAGATGTGTTTGCAAAAAAAACTAATGCGGCTGCTGGAATTCCAATCAAAATCGCAACAAAGATCCACGTGCCTACCGTAAACACTCGATTCCAAGTATACAATCCTAGATGTTTCTCGAGCAAAAAACGCCCTCCACATATTGAATCTACTATATTACCCCACTTCAACCATCAATGCAACTACTCTTAAACAGATTGTGCGGTTTTTTTTATCATTTATTTTTAAATCACATCCTTCACATAAACAACGCGTTACAATCACGACTTTCAATAGAAATTTAAAAAAATCATGAAAGAGTTGGAAAAAAAAACTTTTCATGCATAAGTTGAGGATAACAACGGAAAGAGGTCTTTATGACAAAGGATCAAGAGCCAAAAAACAAAGGTGGCTTTACAGTGGGTGAATTAGAAGGAAAAGTTAAAAAGTACGGTCTTGAGATAGCTTTGTGCGTTGTTTTTGTACTGACAGCGGTCTTTGCACTCGTTCATGGAAGCAGTATGCTTCACTGGTCGATCTTACTTTGCATGATCTTTGCTATCGTAGGGATACTTGTCCCTAAGTCGATGGATAAGATTACAACTCATGCATTAAGATTTATATATAAGGAAAAAATTACAAGTATTGTCATGGGAGTTATTGCCTGTCTCGTTGCAATATTCTTACCACCAATCATTTTTGCTATTGTTGGATTAGTCGCGGGAAAAGCATTTTCCTTAGATGGCCACATGAAAAACCCACACTCAAAAGAAGATGATCACGATCATCATGACCATGACCATAAGAACCACCACGATCATAATCATGACCATGATTCACACACTGGTACAGATCACAAGCACTAAATTTTACTCGACGGCTCAGAACAGTCTAAAGATCAGCGCTCCTAGAAATTAGGGGTGCTTTTTTTTAATCAAAAAATTTAGAAAAGAACATTTTATCCTCTTCCATATAGTGTTGCATTTCTTTTTGGGCTTTAGCGCCAAGAATGCTTGAATCACCATAGACAAGCTCACGTAAAGTCTGTCTTGTCTGTGTTAAGACATCAGAAAAACCTAGCTCACCTTGTAGATAACCATATCTAGCTAATACAAACAGATAAAGTTTAGGGAATTTATTAATTCCTTCTTTTTCTATTTTCTCTTTTAAAATAGCTGCTCGATCTCTTGCTTCAACCTGATTTTTTTGTTCAATCAGCTGAATAACAGTCATGTGTTCAAGGTAAAATGGGTGTAGATATGAAAGACGTGAAATCATTCTATCTTCTATCCTTTTAACCTCTTCTTGAGCACCACCTTCTATCACCTTATCATCGCGCATAAAATAATCAAAATCAGAGGCAACTTCTGGGTATTCTTTCATGAGTTTAAGAATTTTAGATTCATTAAATTCTTCATCGCCATTGATAAGTTGATCCAAGCTTTGAGAAATTACAAAAAAATCACGCTCTCGCGTCATTCTTCTAGCACCACCACCAGCAATAAAGATTGCCACGGCAAGAAGGCCACTAATTACTGCCACTATTGGCCATTTGTATTTTAGAACCTTATCTACGAAGAGTTCGTCTTCTGCAACTTCATCAGCAGTGGGGAATTTTATTTGCACCTGGTCACCTCGCTTAAGAAATAATACCAAACAAACAACTTCTCATCAACCCCTAATGATGAGTACACTAAAAATTTCAATCATCTAATATTGGGGCAAAAAAGACTTATCTTTACTGCAATCGATTTGTATCAATATTTTCTTAAGGCATTTGAAACGACAATAATGGAACTCGCTGACATAGCAAAAGCTGCAATCATGGGATTAACAAGGCCAAAAGCTGCAAAAGGAAGAGCAACTATATTATAGGCAAAGGCAAAAAATATGTTTTGGACAACTCGTTTTCGTGTATTGCGGCCAAGTTCTATAAGATCAATGATTGATGCAACTCTTAATTGCATAATTCCAATTTTAGCTGTCTCCATAGCAACATCTGTTCCTGATCCCATTGCTATTGCAACATCTGCTTTTGAAAGAGCAAGTGCATCATTTACTCCATCTCCGACCATTCCACACAAGTTTTCTATACTAGCTACATACTCAGCCTTCCCTTCTGGGGAAACTTCACCTAAAAACTTGTCAAATCCTAATTCAACCCCAACTGCTTCAACAACTATTTTCTTATCACCACTTAAAAGAATTGTTTCTATATCCATCTCTTTCAATCGGCTAATAGCAAATCCAGCATCTTCACGGATCTTATCCTTAAACGCATAAATTCCGATTAGCTTTTCCTCTTCTCCAATCAAGACAACAGTGTCTTGCGGAATCTCTTGATCGATGATAACTCCCATATCTTTGAGAAATGTCTCCGATCCAAGGTAAACTTTTTTTTCATTAATCTTTCCAAATACGCCTTTGCCAAATTCCTCACGGATTTCACGAACATCTATTTCACCCTTTCCTAGTGATTTTGCAAGAGGATGACTTGAGTGCTTTGCAAGACTTTGAGCAATATCAATCACTCTTTGATCAGAAGGAGATTGAGTCATTTCCATCTTCCCTTCTGTCACAGTACCCGTTTTGTCAAAAACAATCGTTTTCATTTTTCCCGCGAGCTCAAGAGAAGCATACTCTTTAATCAATATCCCCTTTTTTGCTGCACGAGCACCACTTACCATGATCACAGTTGGTGTGGCAAGCCCTAACGCGCAGGGGCAGGCGATAACTAACGTTGCTACAGTATTTAAGATTGCAACTGAGAAAGATAAATAAATCCACGACAAGACAAAAGTAGCGATTGCTATGCCCAAGACAATCGGGATGAATATGTTAGAAATTTTATCAACAAGAGTTTGGATCATTGGCTTTGAGTTTTGCGCCTCTTCTACCAATTCTATCATTCGACCTAAAACAGAAGAACTACCCACCTCATGACATTCAACTAAAATAGACCCCTCTTTATTAAGAGTCCCTCCAACAACTTTGCTACCAACCTCTTTATGGACTGCCATGGCTTCGCCAGTAATCATCGATTCATCACAAGAAGTCCTTCCCTGGATAATTTTTCCATCAACTGGAATAATCTCTCCTGCGATAATAGCAATCAAATCACCTTTTTTAATCTCATCAATAGAACAAGTACGATCTTTTCCATCTACCACAACTCTTGCTGTGTTAGGCTGCATCTTAAGCAAGCTTTGCATTCCACTTCGAGCTTGATTTTTTGCTCTTGCCTCTAAAAATTTACCAATTAAGACCAAAGCTATTACAACACTGCTTGTTTCAAAATACAAATCTGCTTCATAGCCAATCAACCAAGCAATGGAACTAAATATGTAGGCAACCGATGTTCCAAGAGTAACAAGCACATCCATGCCCAATGATTTAGATTTGATTGACTTGATTGTCTGAACGTAAAATCCCCAACCACCATAAAATTGCACAACCGAAGCAATAAGAAATTGATACCCACCATCCATTATGTGGTGATCAAACATCCTTGCCATATCAACAACAAACAAAGTAGAGGCCAAAATAAAACAAATAACAACTTTGAAAAACAAGAAAATCAAGGAAGACGTTTTTTCTGTTTCGCGTGCAGGATATCCAATCTGGTCAAAAATGCGTCTAATTTCTTTCATCGAAATTAAATGCTCATCATATAAAATTGATGCTTGCTCTGTTGCAATATTTACACGTATAGAAAGAACGCCAGGAGTTTTATTTAACTCACTTTCTATCTGCCTTTTACAGCTTGCGCAACTTATGTTGCTAATCGCTAAGCGAGTGGATTTCTCAGACATTTTTTAAAAACCAAAAATGAAACGTCAGTGTTTTTTCCTTGATACCAAGGCGATTCAGAATATCTTTTATAAGGCTTTCTAACATGACGATGCAAAACTAAATCATGAGATCTCATCAGTGTGACATAATCTTCAAGATCTCGATTATAAACAGGCGGCAATCCTTCTCGTCGCCACTCTCTACCTAAAACCTCTCCTACAACAAGCCACTTACATCGAATGTTTTTTAAAGCTTCATGCAATTGGGTGTCTGTCATGTGAAGAAAAACTGTATAAGCAAAATATAAGTCGGCGCCCTTTGGCCCATTGGGAAGAATCTCAAATTTATACTGTGCGAACTGTTTTTTTGCTTCATCAATCGCAGATGGATTGATATCGATTCCTAAGTAACTTTCTGGTTTGAAGCTTTCGCACAACCTACCATATCCACATCCAAAATCAATCACATGATCAAAAGAGAGATCCTCTGTGATTTTCTTGACTTCATTACGAACATCAAAACCTTCTGGAAATTCCCCAAAACCTTGAGGCATAATATGATTGAGGCCTTCGCCCGCCCAAAACTGATCTGTACTCATAAATTCAACATACGAATCTCACCTCTTTAGGGCAAGCTCTATCAAAACAAAAATTGTAAAACCCTTCTCTTTTGTTTTTATCTGTCCAATTCATCACATTTTATTGTCTACAAAAACGAGGAAAATATTCTTCTAACAAATGATCTTTTATACGTTTATGTCCTGAGGAAAAAGGTAAATCATTCAGTTTGTCTATTTCAATCCACATTGTCTCATCAACAGAAACTTTCTCTTTTGTTTCAAAAAGATACGGAAATAGCGTTGCTTTGTATTTTGTAAAATGATGAGAAATAGAAGGTAAAATCATTTCAAGTTTCATATCAAAAGCAAAGGAATTCATTAAATTTAAAACACTTCTATCTTGATCACATACAACATATGGAAATTCCCACAAATCAGCCATCACCTTACCTTTCTTATTCTTTTTCAATAAGATCGAGTTTTCAAAGAGGATAACTGCTACCTGCCTCTCTAGTTTTACTGTTTTCTCCCTTTTTGTTTTTTGGGGGAAATTTTGAGTCTCTGAAAGCTTAAACGCTTTACAACCATCATTTAGCGGGCAGATTTCACATAATGGTCGCTTCATACAAATTTGTTGTCCCAATTCAATGAGCCCTTCCATAAATTCAGGGGCTTTTTCCTGAGGCAAACTCTCTTTGACCAACTCTTGTATCTCTTTTGGGCTCTTATCAATACACTTTTCAAAAGCGAAAAACCTTGCAATAACTCTTGCAATATTCCCATCAACAAATGGAACCCTTTTGCCAAATGCAAAAGCAGCAATCGCACCCGCTGTGTACGGCCCTATCCCCTTGATCTTAAGTAGTTTTTCAGTCTCGCTCGGCAGCTCTTTATTAAATTCCTTCATGACTTGTTTTGCACCAGCATGCAAATTGCGAACCCTTGAATAATATCCAAGCCCTTCCCACGCTTTGAGAACATCTTCTTCACTAGCAAGAGACAAAGATTCAATCGTTGGGAAGCGTATCATCCACTTGGTAAAATATGGAATAACAACCTCTGCCCTTGTTTGTTGCAGCATCACTTCAGAAACCCATACACTATAAGGTGAGAGATTTTGTCTCCATGGATAGTCTCTTTTATTCTTTAAAAACCAATCAACTACACTCATCATAGGAAAAAATGTCCCGGAAAATCTTTCTTTGGCCAACTACTATCTCATGCAAGTGTGTGAAAATCAACCCCCATTTTTTGGCACACTTATTGCTAATCTAATACATGCAGGCTTGTGCTATTTCATAAAAATAAGGATATTCATATGAGCTCAATCGAAGAACTATTTACCGAAATAATTGCATTACAAAGAGAGCTCTTATCTACCCTAAAACTAGAAGAGAAGTATTTTATTGAAGGAAAGCAAAAACAAGCTGAAACTTTTCAAGAAGAGATGTTTTCGTTAAAGAAGCAAATTCGGACCTTAAGAAATTCATTAAAAATTGCCCTGAGCAATGAAAAAAGCGATGATGTTGGTCAAACATCACTACAAGAACAGCACGAGACTCTTAAGAAGAAAATTAACGAACTTACAAAAAGCAATAAAAAAATCAGCCAATCGCCATCTCCTTTAACTCCTCAACCTGAAGAAAAACAAGAACCCAAGAAACCCAAACATTTGTTATTAGAAGATGAGACCTAATTTTCCATAGGAATTCAAAAAGGCATGGATTAAGCTTACAAGATGAACAGTATGAAACTTCCTTCTTGCGGCCTGCTATTCGGGTCAGACATTCACCACCTCGATCACATAGCACCTTTTTGCGACATCTTGGGCATCCCTCTTGTGTGCACTGACATCGGTATTGATCTTCTGGCAAAACAAACATACCCTAATCTAGAAGTAAAACATGTCGATCTCAATCAACTTGCAAGCGCCATCGTCCCAGACATAGATGTCATCTACTCTTGCTTACCCACACAACTTCTTGAACCCATTTTCTCATTTGAAGAGCGCAAACTACGAAAAAAACTGCTCTTTGCTTGGCTTCCACATGGGAATTCAGATAAAGATAATCTAGAAGCACTTTTAACAGAAAAATATCTGCTCATTTATGGAAAGCAAATGAAAGACATTCTAACAAGAAAAGAAGTCTTAAAAAAGGTGGAATATACAACGATTGGCAATTTCAGAAAGAGTTACTACTTGGCAAACAAAGACGCCCTTGATCAGACGGTACTACCACATATTACCTTCAAAAAAAAAGGCCCTAAAACCATCCTTTACGCCCCTACCTGGGGAAATCAACAATTGAATGAAAATAGCTATGCACTATTCTCAAACTTCCCAGACAACTATAATTTGATTGTTAAATTTCACCCAAACACTCTTTATACAGGTTTTGCAATAGCTCTTAAGGAAGCTTTTTTTGATAAACCCAATATAAAATTTATTGACGACATCGCTCCTATATACCCGCTACTAACGCACGCAGATATTTATGTTGGAGATCATTCCTCAATTGCTTACGATTTTCTTAGCTTAAACAAACCTCTTTATTTCTTTGCTCATGGCAAAACACCTATTCACCATACCGGAATTATCACGACCCCAGAAAACCTCATTCATGAAATTGAAAATAATGAAGACCACCACGAAGAAGCAAGAAAAACTCTCAATGAATATGCCTTTGAACCAACCCCACCTCTAGAAACACTTCCATCAACTATTAATCATGCCATTTCACAATATTTTGAAAAGGAACCTCATATACTTGAATAAACGAATCCTTGTTGTTCTCAGCGGAAACATGCCGCACCACCTTGACCATCTTGCACCTTTTGCGTGGAAAAAAAAGGCTCCCCTTTGGATTGAAGAGACACATATTGCAAAACTTGCAAGACACTACTATCCTGATGTAGAAATCATAGAAAAAAAATTTGATTTCAAAGAAGCCTCTGAAATGGCTGATATCATTGTTGTCTCTACAAAGGCTGCTCCAATTGAATTAAAATCCATCTACTCTTCAATGGGGAATAACAGCATTATAATTGCGTACTTGCCACACGGCCAGTCTGACAAAGGATTAAATGATCCAAATCTACGCTCAATTGAACACACTGACCTTGCCTACCTTTATGGTAAACTTCAACACCAACGAGTAAAGGAGTTCGGTACCATAAACACAATTAACTCAATTGAATTTACAGGCAATTTTAGACTCGAATATTACAAAGAAAACAAACAACGCTTAGATAAAATTACAGAAAATGAAATTTTTCAATCTTTTGATCATTCAAAAAAAACACTTCTTTATGCCCCAACATGGTCGCATAAAGGGTTCATAGAACACACCCAAACTCTAATTGAAAACACAACCGACTACAATCTCATTATCAAACTGCATCCACTAATAGAAAAAACTCACCCTGCATATGCGTGCCTATTCGAAGGCTACAATAAAACAAGACAAGGATTGAGCATTCTAATAAACTTCCCCCTTATCTATCCCATCCTCTCACGAACAGATATCTATATAGGCGATGAATCGGCAATTGGATATGATTTTCTTTACTACAAAAAACCGATGTTTTTCCTCACAGAAGAAGAAACGCCACTTACTCAGTGTGGCAAAAAAGTCTCTACAGTTGAAAAACTTATGGAAGAGCTGAAACACCCTGAACAAAATTTCACTTCCACGCAACAAGCATACTACAAAAATGCCTTTGAAGCACCAAGTCTACAAAATATGTAACACGTTACACCTAGCCAATCGCGTCATTATAACAATCAAAACAAGTCGACGTGAGACTAAACAAACAAACTAGCCGTCAAGCGGCGGAAGTATTCGAACTATTGAGAGTTCTGAAAGTTCAGGAGAAGAAGCACACGCTTCAATGTCATACGAATAAGCTCCCTCTTTAAGAGGAAGAATTTTTTTCACAACGCCTACTGCAAGACCACACGGAAAGACCCCATCAAGTCCTGATGTAATTAACAAGTCTCCCTTTTTCAACAAAGCTTCATTATGCTTCTCATGAATACGCATTGCATCGCCTTCTTGATCTGCAAACTCATAGTTGAATCCAATCCCTTTTAGTGAATCACTCCGTTGACGCCAAATCGGATAACTTGTTCCTCGCAACTCTCCTTTAGCAAGATAGCGAGTTTCACCCTCTTCTAGCAAGATCTTCTTTAATACTTCAAGTGCAGCCAAAACCCCAGCTTTTCCTTCTAAATCATTCCTCAAGCTAAGCTCTTCTTGAAGGTGTGTAACTAAGTCAAAAAGATGAAAGTTTGTTTCATATCCACGTGTTGCTCTAACAGCAGGACATAGGCTTGAGTCTGTGATAAGACGTACATAGGATCTAGATTCTTCTACCTGTTCTACAACTCCAACAAGAGAATTCCCAACAATTACAGGGCTATTTTTAGCGACGATTTTTCTTCCAAATTTTTCATTTTCTGATTCCCCTTTATTTATCCATACACCACTGCTCCAAAAGGCAGGATCGCGGAAAATAACTTTTGCTTCGATAGAATGAATTTGCATGGCAAGAAGCTTTGAGACATCTTCGATACGTCTTTTATAAAAAGGTTCAAATCCTTTGTCATCACGCCACTCTTCAAGTCTTTTTAAATAAGAATCGATTCTTTCTTCATCTCTAAGCCAATTACGTACTAAAGAAATTTGATCTTTTAAGGCTTCATTTTCGACACGAAGACGCATCAACTCGATCTGCTCATCTGATACTCCCCTTGCTGCATAGAGTCTTGATCCAAAAACAAAGGAACTTCTTAGTCTTCCAACAAAGGGCGCGGGCAAATTAAGAAGAAAGAAAAGGGTTAATCCTATTACAAAGTAACTAATCACTTCACTTTTTTTCTTCATACAACTACTTTCAACGCCTTCATCACAATTTCAAAATTTTTGTCATTAAATGCAGCTAAGTTAATACGGGAGCTGTCTGTCATATAGACTCCATGTTCTTCTCGCAATTGAATTACTTGTTTTTTCAAAAGCCCTAATCTGCAAAAAAATCCGTGCCCTGCAGAAATATAAAAACAATCTTTACCAGAAACTTCCGCTAAACTTTTTGCTAATTTTTGCCTGTAATGATCAACTCGATTGCGCATTCCATGGACTTCTTTTTCCCAAAGCATTCGCCTTTCTGGATTTGTCAAAATCAGATGGGCAATAGCCTCTCCATGTTTTGGAGGATTTGAATACTGAGTTCGAATAATAGCTTTCATCTGCCCTTCTACATTTTTTAAAGGCCCTTGAGATGACATCACAACAAAAGCAGCTCCCACCCTTTCTCCATAGAGCCCCATCGACTTTGAAAAAGAATGTGTAACCATCACTTCATGCCCATCATTTATGAATCGACAAATAGGATCTACATCTTCACGAAATCCAACGCCAAGACCTTGATAAGCTGAATCAAAAAGAGGCAGAAATCGTCTCTCTTTACATAAGTTTGAAAGAATCTTCCATTCATCTGAAGTGAAATCATAACCCGTTGGGTTATGACACATGGGTTGCAATAAAATCATGCTCCCCATTGGTTGAAGAGACAAGTGATCCACAACTTTATTGAAATCAATTGTTTGTTCAATCTCGTAAGGGTATTGTGAAACTTCAAAACCAACTCTCTTAAAAATCTGAGTGTGATTTGGCCAAGTTGGACTAGAAAAACAAACGTTTTTTGTTACATGGTCAAAAACAAACTCTGCGATCATCCGTAGCGCAGAAGTTCCGCCAGTGACTCCAAATCCAAGAGTTCGATTTGCAGCAAGATCCCCAAATATATAGGCTCTTGTAGCTTCAACATATGCCTTATCGCCACTAATTGGAAGGTAGTTTTTTGTAACTTCTGTTTCAGTAATTTCTCTTATTGCATCTCGCACAGAATCTAAAATTAAAGGCTGAGAGCCTTCCGGAGAAGCCAGATACCCTACAGTTAAATTCACTTTAATCGGTCTAGGATCAGTATTAAATAAGGCTGCAATTCCAAAGATGGGATCGTCAGGAGCAGATGGAACTTCTTTAAAAAATGAATCGCGTGAAAAATCTTGATCCAAACTACCCTCCAGAGGTACACTTTCTTTTGCTTAAGAGGGGCGTTAGCTCAGTTGGTAGAGCGCTACAATGGCATTGTAGAGGTCATCGGTTCGAATCCGTTACGCTCCATCCCCTTTTTCTACAGCTTCTAAAAAGGCCATTAATTGTTTAGCCCTTGTCGGATGGCGCATTTTTCTTAGTGCTTTTGCCTCGATCTGTCTTACACGCTCTCTTGTCACTTTAAAGTAAACACCGACTTCTTCTAGAGTCTTTGGTTTACCATCAAGCAATCCGAATCGCTCAATAAGAACTGTCTTCTCTCTTTCTGTTAGTGTTGACAGTACTTCATCGATTTTATCTTTTAAAATCGAATAACCAGTTGCATCTGCAGGAGATTCCGTTGTCGTATCTTCAAGAAAATCGCCGAACTGACTCTCTCCACTATCTCCAACTTCCGCTTGTAGTGAAATCGGGTGTTGAGCAATCTTATAAATTTCACGAATTCTTTCAGGCGTTAGTCCTAGTTCATCAGCAAGTTCTTTTGGACTCGGTTCTTTTCCCGTTTCCATCATCAACTTCTTCGCACCACGTAAAACTTTATTGATCGTCTCAATCATATGAACAGGAATACGAATAGTTCTTGCCTGATCTGCGATTGCTCGAGTTACAGCCTGTCGAATCCACCAAGTTGCATAAGTTGAAAACTTATATCCTCGACGATATTCAAACTTCTCAACAGCTTTCATCAACCCCATGTTCCCTTCTTGAATCAAATCAAGAAAAGAAAGACCACGATTTGTATATTTTTTTGCGATCGAAATAACAAGACGTAAGTTTGATTCGACCATTTCGCGCTTAGCTTCTTGGCTCTTATCCATCCAACGCTGAAGCATTCGAACATCTTTCTTAAACTCTTCAAGAATACGCCCTGCTGCAAGCTCACGCTTATTCAGCTTACGTTTTGCTGCAAGAAGCTTTGCCATTGCAAAACGGTTTTTTTCTGATCGAGGACTTAACTCTTGAATGTCTTTTTCTAAAGAAAGGAAACGCTCATAACTTGACATGATCACTTCACCGAAATCTTCAATCAAGGTGTAACGAAAATGCATTCGTCGTAAATATGCTTGAGTCCGGATACGACTTTTTTCAATCTCTTCTAGAACTTTTACCTTGTCAACTTTCGAAATGTCTTCTTTTTTCAGTTCAAGTAAATAGCGCTCTAGTTGGACATCTTCTTCTTTTAAAAGTTCAGAAAGTCTTGGCAATATATCAAGAAATTTTTGCTTATCATCAATCTCTTTTTCAGTAACTATCTTGTCAAAGCGCTCTTTTGCGCTAACTAAATAGCCAATAATTGAAATTGTTTCACTTGTCGAATATCGAAAACGCATGATTGTTTTCTCAATCTGCATTTGCGCCTTTTCAATCCTTTTAGAAATTTCTACTTCCTCTTCACGAGAAAGAAGAGGGACAGATCCCATCTCTTTAAGATACATCCGAACAGGATCATCAGCCGCTGCATCACTTCTTCTTGGAAGTGATTCGACCTCTTTTGCTTCTTTTTTCTTTTCTTTCTGCCGTTCAACTTCAGCTTGATTGAAAATTTGAATGTCCATTCCAGAAAGAAAAATCAAAATTTGATCGATTTGATCAGCCGAATCAAAACTCATCGGGAGAATGTCATTAATTTCTTCGTATGTGACAAATCCTTGATCTTTTGAAATAGCTACAATTTCTTCAATTTTCTGTTGATACTGAAGGTCAAAGGTCTGGTTGTTTTGCGATTTAGTCATATCCCGCCGATTCATGAAACGATTGCCCCTTAGGGTAACAACTCAACCTAATATTGTCCATTACAATTCATGAATACAATTCATTGGCTTAAGAGATGCCTTAAGATATTGAGCTATTTTAATCTGTTCGTTCGGTCTTGATGATGCGATATGATTGATGTTTTCCATATTATATACATAAAGAACATCCCTCATCTGCTGTATTCGAGAGCCCGCCATTTCATACATTGGCCACATCATTGCTAAATCAACCGCTGATCTGAAAAATTCCCCCTCAATCATCAAATCATTTTTGTTGATTTTCTGAAAAAGTCCTGCATAAAAAGTTTTTACATGGCTTAGAAACCATGGCTCATTACGAATGTCTAAACCTAAATATTGCTCTTGTACAGGCCCAAGATCAAACAAAGGATATTTTACATACCTTCCAAATGTCATCCAAACATCGTTTTGCTCATAGCACCCTGCAATCTTCTCTAAAGCATCGCTTCTTGCCAGCCAATCATCTCCATCAACAACAACTACTATCTCGCTCTTAGGAAGGCTTGAAACTACTTCATAGATGTTTTTCATGGCATATTGCCGTTCTTTATTTGAAACAACTTCTCCTGACACCCCAAGCAATTCTTTTTTTACCTTCAGAAGAGTTCTATCTGTTGACGCATCATCGACATAGATCACATCAAAATTTGGATAAGTCTGTCCTTTTATGGAAGAAAGGTTTTTTTCAACATAACTTTCATTGTTATATGAAGGAACGATAACTGTAATATGTGGTATTCCCATACTCCCGACTATTCATTCAAACCGATTGTTGTCAAATAGTGAAATAGATAGAATATTTCCTATGATTACTCAAAAAGAACGCCTTGGACTTCATAGAGCTATCCAAAAAAACATCGCAGACCAAATCGGTCATGGCAAAGTGATGATCGAACATTCGTTTCCCCACCACTTTGCCGATATCTATTGGCCTGCAAAGTCTTTAGTCTTTGAGATACAGTGCTCACCTATTAACATCTTTGAGGCACTTAAAAGAAACAGTGATTATGAACAACTAGGGGTAGATGTTGTTTGGATATTACACCAAAAATGCTTCAATAGACGAACTTTATCTGCAGCAGAACAGTACCTTAGGTCAAGAAACGCCTACTACACTAATATTTTCACAAATGGCACAGGGGCCATCTACGACCAACATGAAGTTTTAGACGGCCACCTCAGGCTTTACAAATCCACCCCTTATGTGATTGATATTACAAAACCTAAGTTAAACCCTGTCTTTCAAACCTATAAAAAACGACTTGAAATTGATGCCTTGTGGAACATTGGAAAAAGCTCCTATCGATTTGATGGCGACAGGAATTACATACCTTTTCAAGAGCGCCTTCGATTTTCACAAATAAAGAGCTTATTAAAGCCCCTTTATAAAAATTTTAAGCACAGTGATTCATCTCTTATGAAGTTGATTTACTTGGCCTTAAGGTCGATTCACTTCCTTCGTCATTTGTGGAAAATCGACGGAAATAATTTTTTAAAAAGAAAAAATAAATCTGGATGGCAAAGACAACGAAAAGGCGCATCATTTCATTAAAGGGAAAAATGCGGTCAACTACTGACAAAGGCTCTTTATCCACACCCCTATTCAAATACCAAACATCAACTATTTCTTTTTCTTTGGCCTCTTTGGCATATGTTGCAGCGTCTTTATTCTTATATGTTGGTTTGAGAAACATATGTTGAGCGCTATATGATTTCCCTGCAACTGAGAATGTATAATCAAGGCAAACGCGATGGGTCTGCTCATCAAGAGAGATTACACCCCACTCAATTGCGCGTCCGGTTGTATGATGAGAAAATCTCATATACATGACCATTTTGCTGGCAAAAATAGCGCCAACCCAAATAGTTACTAGTGTTGTTAAAACAAAAAGAGCATTAAAAATAATCTTTGAATCAAATTTCATACACACCATCCTCTTGACGAAATCCATACTATATGAGTATAATCTGCCTCGCTAGTTTTTTTAAAACAACAATCAAAAGGCAGAATCGACATGGCAGACGAAAAAAAGAAGAAAGTTAAGTTCCCAACAGCACTTAAACGCAGAAAGCAAGATGAAAAAAAATCTATGTGCAACAAGATTGTAAAATCAAAGATTCACACTGCGCGCGTTAAGTTTGAAGAAGAAAAAGAAAGCGAAAACAAGAAAACATTGTTAAAAACTCTTTTTAGCTTGATTGACAAAGCTGCAAAACGTGGCGTATTTAAGAGAAACAAAGCAGATCGCATTAAGTCAAGACTTCACGCAAAAGTATAATTACTTTTTGTAACGCCTGTTTTATAGAAAGATTAGCGCCTTGTTAAAATAATTTTATTATCGATTCTAATAAGATCTGGACGTTTTTGTATGCAAGTTAGCCCTCTTCACGATAGCTTTTTTCCGCAAAACTGGACTCCGATCGACTTGGAACCTTTGTACGTTAAGACATCTTTCACAAGCGTTTTAGAGCACGGGGTTCCAAACCAAAGAATATACCCCCCTCTTATTTCAGAAAGAAAACATCGCAGAAATGAGGAACGTCTAGAACTTGCAGAAAAAACAAAATACTGCCCAAAAGGGTTTGAGTTTCTCTCAAGAAACCTTGAAAAAACTTGGGTAAAAGTCGCACTTACTATTGTTGCTATTGCAATCCTTTGTTGGGTCTTTCCTAGCGCTTTGGCTACATTTTCTTTTTATCTTCTTAAACCTCTTCACATTCTTAATAATACTGCTCAAGCAATCTTCTCAAAAATACCCTTAATCAATCAACTAACCTGTACAGGTCACCCTCTTTTGCAGCTTGTTGCTGGTGTTAGCGTACTTGTTGGAGCATCCATCTATGATCCATTAGTCGGCGCGGGTGCAGCAACCTTTCTTGTTGGTAATTTTTTAAGCCTCCCTTTAGTCGTAGAAAAAATCTCTGTTTTTGTTTTAGGCACAATTTTTAATCCGAAGATCTTTCTTGCAAATGGCTATCAAGGAACAATACTTGGAATGGTATTTGCCGTCACAGTCACTGTGCCTATTTTTGAAGAACTAATTTTTCGTTCAATCATTCCTTTTATCTACACACAAGCCATTACTTTTTTAGGAAAGACCCTCGAATACATTACTGACACTGAATATACAAACGATATTGAATGGGTAATATCAAAGACAAATATGATCGTGTGTTCTATTATTTTTGGAGCGGTGCACTTTCAAAACAACCATATCCAATCGTTTGCACAAGCCCTTTTTTGTGGGTGGTCGGCTGTTAGAATTATGCATCCAGTAAAAGAAGAAATTGGGCTCAGCGCATCCATTGGTGAACATATGGCAAACAACTCATTTGCGATGCTGCCACTTGTAATCGCCTCTTTTTTCACAAAGTAAATCCAGCTTCGAATCTTAGAATGAAGCAACTGCGCTAAAATAAACCCTTCCCAATGAACCTGAATCTGCTCCAAAAGGAACTCCAGTCAAACGTAAACCAAAGTCTGCTCTTACATGCAACCAACTACCATAGTCATATCGAATTGCAGGACCAATCGCAGCTAGTCCCCAAGCTGATGGTTCATTAGGAACCTTTCTTGCAATTCCCCCAAATCCAAAGTCAAAAAAACCAACTCCAGACAATCCATCTATTGGATGTGCATCTTTTCTATGAAATAAGGAGACCTTAGGCGAGCGTACTTCAAAGTTTACAATCAAACCATCATCAACGTTGACAGCTCTTTCTGGATATCCTCTAACGCTGTAAAAACCACCAATACCAAGCTCTTCAAGAGGAAGCAAGGTTCCTGATGCCACCTGCAAAGTTGTATGTAAATAGATGTCCATTCCTGTTTTGAGCCAAGTATAGTTATACTTCATCGCTGCTTTAATATAGGCGTAACGAGTATTGGCTCCTGGTCTTAAACGATCGTAATTGCTTGATGTCATACTATCACCAATCGCAAAGGGCTGAATAAATCCTTCTACTTCCCCTTCGATAGTTTGGGTATCCCAAGAAAAACTTGTCTCATAAGCAACAACGTATTGAAATATTGTTGCATAAGCACTTGATAAAACAGTCTCACCAACAACCAAGTCGTTGTTTGTCCGCTTGTAATCAATTCCCGCTTTAATTTCCTGCATCCAATTATTTTCAGGCATGAAAGGATAAACATACCTTCCACTTGCTTGCAAACTTTGTCCTTTGCTGACATTTGCAGGAATAATTTCATGTGCAGCAACAACACTTGAGTACCCACCAAAGAAAACAAGAAGGTTTTTATTCGGTAAAGGAACTGTGTAGTGTGCAGTATGAGCTTGAAACTGCTTAAAGTCTGGGGATGCTGTATACTGATAAGAAAGGATCTGATCTACTGAAAGAAAATTACCCCAGTTGAAACCAAAAAAGACCCTGTAAATATCTGTGACCTTAAATCCTGTATTGTCTGCACCAGCATAAACCCTAAATGGTCTTTCATCACGAATGTTATATGTGATGTCTGTAGTTCCATATTGCTCACCAGGAGAATACGTTACTGTTGCAAGGCGCCAAGGGTTTCGATTTATAAATGCTAGATCATTTTCAACTTGACCGTTAGAAACAATATCGTCTTCTTGCAGGGAAACATATTCTTGATATCTTTCGGTGCTAAAATGCTTATTTCCTTGAATTGTTATCTTTCCAACTTTTGATTCCAACACATCAATAACTATAACGTTATTTGTTACATCCTGCTCTGGAACAGAAACAATAACAACTGCCTGGCCATTTTTTTGATAATGTTTTTGAATGTCTTTTTTTATTTCGCTCAGTTTTTCAAATGTGAGAGTTCTACCAATATATTTTTGTAGCTTCTTCTTAAGCTGAGTTCGCTGCTTACTCCGTATAGAAGACGAAATTCTGTAGTATTCAACCCCATGAGCAGTACTTACAACGTGATCTGGTGGGAGTTTATCATCTCCATTGACAACAATACCTTTGAGCTTTGGTATGACAACACGTTTATCTGAAACAACATCATTTTTCATGGGAGTCTTTTTTTCTGGCTTCGCTCCCGATTTCATCGTTGGACTCTTTGGCTCATAAACATGATACTCATAGTCTGCTTGGAGCGATCCTATGCCCAAAAGAGCAAAAGTAAAAACGGAAATAAAACTAGATTTGAACACCTTCATCAAAAAATACTCTCTTTGTCTCTCTTTTTACTAGATAAAACATTACCACATTTTTTATAGTGAAAAAAGAAGGAAATAAAAGGTTTTATTGTGTTGAATCGAATTTTGTCCATATTTACGCTCCTAATGATCTCTCACCTTCATGGATTTTATGTAGGAAACCCATCTGATCCGAATATAATACAAAAAGGATTTTTTACAGGACCAAAAAGTATCATCGCTTTGAAATTATCGTTGATGGATGATTGGACATTTGATCGATATTACGTTCAACAAAATGGAAGTGCATTTAAAAAATATTACCAAAACACATTTGGTGGTGATATAACAATTGATTTATTTCACCGCTTAAATCTCTCAGCCTTTGCAGGCGGAAACAGTATTAATGGAACTCTTTACGGACTAGAAAATCAGACTCTCTACTTCAAAACCAATCACTCTTATACGGGTTACGTTGCAGCAAAACTTCTTGCACTTGAATGGAAAAATTTTTCTTTCGGCATCAATGGAAAAATAGAAGAATCAAAGTCTAAATTAGGCACACTTTCTAATAATGGCGTCGACATCACCATTCCCAGTAACTCTCGTTATAAATACAATGGATGGCAAGCTGGTCTACAAGGATCCTACACCTTAAATTTTCTTATTCCCTACGTTGGGTGGTACTATTATCAGATAAATGGAAAGTTGATCAATTTACCTGTTGGTTTTTCTCCTACTACAGAAATAAAGTTTTCAAACAAAAACAGAAATGGCCTTGTTTGCGGTCTTTCAATCTCATCTCATACCTACTTTTCATTCACAGCAGAAGCTCGCCTCTTTGCAGAACTTGCAGTAGGAACTGAAGTTTCAATGAAGTTTTGATGCTTGTGTAGCAGTTTGCTAGAATGTTTGATCTTATTTTTTAAGAGAAAAAACAAGCTCTTCCTTGGTGTTATGAGAAAGGCGTTTTTCACTCCAATTCTCAAAGCGGAATGTAAGCTGAGTATAATGGAGCGGCTTGTTCCAATCTGGCTTAAAGTGAGATTTGTTTTTTAGGACAAAACGCTTGACGTTGTAATTGTAATCCTTTGAAAGATTTTCAAAGAAGTTGTGATCGATATAATACTGATAGGCTTTTGCGCACGTAAATACAAAAATTGGCTTAATTACAGAAGGCAAACCATCAATACTCTTGTGAACAATCGCAGGATCTGGCTTTTCACCAATAGCGCACTGCAAAACATTTATTCCAGTAAACAGGTTAAAAAACTTATCCATAAAGGATTGTTTTGACTTAACGATAAAAATATGTGTTTTGGAGCTCTCTCCAATAAGTATTGCAAGGTTTAGCCATGATGTTTTTTGCAAAACAACCGCAATTTTGTCTTCTTGATGTCCAATAACAAAAGGATAGTTGATGAAGTGTAGGTCGTAAAAAGGTTGAATTAGACGTTTTGATATAAAGTGTAAAAAAGCACTCGATAAAAACTTAACAAGAACAAGGAATGCGATAAAAATTACTGCTGCGATGAAAATAAATCCCGTTCTTGACGATACATTCAATACTGTTCCAAATAAATAAAGTGTGATTGGTGCAAGCAGTAGGCAAAAAAAGCTTAAAAAACTTGCAGCAGCTATAACCTGTCCACGTATTTCAGAAGGGCTAAATGATTGGATATACGAATCAAGTGGCACGACAAACATCCCACCAAAAACTCCCAGACATACCAATGAAATGATCGCT
The DNA here is from genome assembly GCA_964350315.1 of uncultured bacterium. Classification (GTDB taxonomy): domain Bacteria; phylum Chlamydiota; class Chlamydiia; order Chlamydiales; family 2-12-FULL-49-11; genus JAJZEO01. The sequence continues at coordinate 61,009 of CAYGJD010000006.1, read as the reverse complement.
CCTACAATGCTATGAGAACAAACAACAAGTCCTATTAAGCTAAAACATAAAATTAATAAACCAAAACATGAAAGGCCAAGGTCAACTTCTTTTCTGCAGCATTTTCCACCAATCAAAGCACCAATAGCTATCCCAACTGCAGTTGCAAAAAATAGATACCCTCCACCTGTTTCTGTCATTCCCAGAAAATCGATTGCAAAAGGAATCACATTAAGCTGTAGATATCCGCCAATAAATAAAAAGAACGATGAGCCTAATACAGCTAAACGCAAACGATGAGTCTTTTTACAAAACTTCATTGTCTTATGAACTTGAGTCAAAACATTTGCTGTGAAAATTTTAGTTGTTGTGAGTTTTGCCTCTGTATGTGGAATGTAGAGGGATGTAATAAAGCCAATAACCGCGGCTGCCATGCAAACGACCAAACACGCGTGAAAGTTTTTTCCTGTAATATCTGTCAAAAATGTCGCCAAGAACGTCCCGCAAATGATCGCTAAATAGGTAAAAGATGTAAGAAGTCCATTTGCTTTAGGGATATTTTCTCTTCTAACAAGCTCTGGCACAATACTATATTTAGAGGGACCAAGAAGTGCGCTTTGAAAAGAAAGAAGAAATACGAGACAATAACAACCAAACTCCATTTTGTGAGCGTAGACAAAAAAGGCTAAACCGATGATCATGATTTCAAGCACTTTGGTAAAGACAATCATTTTTTGCTTACTAAAACGATCTGCTAAAACCCCGGCACAAGAAGAGAACATGAGAAACGGCAAGACAAACGCAACGCCAATAAAAAACAAAATATCATTCGAAGATGCGACACCTTTAATATCAATAAGTAAAAAGATCGTAAGAAATTTAAACAAATTATCATTAAACGCCGACAAAAACTGTGAAACATTGAGAAAACCAAATGGATGTCTCCCCGAGAATCCAGCTGGCTTCGAAAGGGACATTCTTTTAACTCTATAAGAAAGAGACGGTTTTGTCATAATTCAACCTCACAACTTGATTCATGCAGGGAAAAAAGAGTTTAACTAAGTATAAAGATTTGAGCAAGCATAACCACCCATCATGTGGTAATGCGTTTGTTAGTAATGAACTAGACATTCTTATCAAATCTTTTATCCAAGTTTTCAAAAATGCACTAGACAGAGGACATCTGAGGCATTTAGTTGTTATCCCCACCAATGTCATAAAAAATCGTTTAATTCAACAAATCAGCGATGAAATGGGCATCTGCTTTGGAATTCGCTTTTTATCCCTCCCGCAAGCAATCGAACATATCATGAAACTCTCACGTGGCACTTCTCTGAGATTTCCCCACCATCACCATCTAATGGCCTTCTTAGATTTTACCATTAAATCTCTTATTACAAACTCTCCAGAACTATTTCCTGACCTTACTAGGTATGCAAAAGATGATGAAAAAAAACGACTTTCATTAGCAGAACATCTGAGCCATACATTCCTTTCATATGGGCTTTATGGTGGAGAAGCTCTAGGCATTTGGCAAAATAAAAAAGGGTGGCAACAACACCTTTTTGCACTTGCAAATAACCACTGGGACTTTCCTCATACCTTTTTTCAAGAGATGAAAGAAATTTCAATCAACTCCTATATCCATCTTTTTGCCCTCCCCGTAATTCCTTCTATTTATCAGAATATTTTTGATAAAGTTTCTGCAAACATTTATCACAAGAGTGCAACTCCCCACTTTGTTTCTGATATTTTAACAGATAAAGCTCTTGCATCAATTGATCAAAAGCTTAAAAAAGCACAGATAAACCCCTCAGAACGTTCTTATTTTCACTCACTTGGAAAAGAGCCTAACCGACTTTTTGCAAATTTCGCAGGAGCTGGAAATACTCTTTCTGATTGGATCAGCGAAAAACAAGTCGAAGAACATTTTGTTTTTCCTGAAGGCGAATGTGCATTAAATGAACACCAAAGAGCTATTTTTGAGCTCGAACCCATTCCAGAAATGGAGTTTGAGAACGACACTTCGATACAAGTTCATAGTTGTCCTACAAAATTTCGTGAAATCGAAACAATTTATGAGACTCTTTTAGATCTTTTCACAAGCGACCCATCATTAAAAACATCCGAAATACAAATATTTGCTCCTGACATCGAACATTATGCACCTGCTATTGAATTTGTCTTTGATCAAAAAAATTCCCCCTTTGGTTACATTATTTCTGACATTTGTGACAATAGTAGGCTCAACACCTTAAGCATGATTCGATCATTTTTTTCTTTAGCCAATGGAAGGTTTAAACCAAAAGAAATCTTTGAACTTCTTTCATCACCCTGCACAAAAAATCCTCCCAACTGCAGTGATGAAGAAATTAAAGCATTTTGGATTCTCTTTGAAAAGATCCATGTACATTGGGGATTTGATAAAGAGATGCGCTCTGAAATTTTAGGTGTTGAAAATATTACTGGGCAAGGGACGTTTCGTGATGCCTTTAACAAGCTTCTGCTCTCTCTTAGTTACTTATCCTCCCCCATTGAAATTTCTTCATCAGAAGCTTTTGGTGACCTTATCTTCTTTCTCAAGCGAATCGCTTGTGATTTGCAAAGTCTAAAAAAGAAAAAACGGACAATTTCACAATGGATTGAAACAATCTTTCAATTGATGGAGGATTATTTTGAGGATAGCGAAACAAAAGAAGGTTTTCTCAAAGAAATTATAAAACTTACCCCTCTTACACAAATCATCAAGAGTCCTACCCTTGATGAAATTCTTTCTTTTGACCTTATCCTTAAAATAATCGAAGAAATTACCTCAGCAAAAGAAGGAAAAATTGTAAATACGAAACGCCCTCCTATTTCTTTTTCATCGATTGGTGAAGGGTTAATCGCTTCGCCAAAAGTGACTATTCTTCTTGGTATGGATGAAGAGGCTTTCCCAAGAACTCAAACTAAACGATCAATCGACGAACTTATAAACTCACCTGGCTCAGAACATAGACTATCAATTACAGAAAAAGACAAAATGTTTTTCTTTGAAGCTATTGCCCACACAAGAGATCATCTTATAATTTCGTATACGCATATTAGCGCAAGTGATGGAAAAGAACTTTTTCCCTCTCTTCTTGTCGAAGATTTGCTAAATGTAACTAAAAACATTTCCATCAAATCTCACCCTCCAACATCACCAAACATGCACCTGCCCCCTCCCGTTGAGAGTGCAACGTTACACACAAATCAAACAGAGCCGCACCCTTCATTTGATTCGATTGAAATTTCTGATTTAACACGACTTGCTACTCACCCCTTAAGATTCTTTCTTCAAAAAAGATGTGGGATTTTTCTTGGCCGAGAAGATGAAGAAGAATCAAGAGAAATGCGCGAATTCATGTTGTCATATCAAGGTAGAGCTGAAATTCGCCAAAAAGCATACCTTAATGACAAAAACGAAATCATTCAACATATCGATACACACGGGTTGATGCCCACAGCTATTTTCTCCATCGCAGCAAAAATAGAAGTTGAGAGTGAGATAGAATCTGCAAATCAGAACCTTAAACTCTTTGGTCTTTCACAAAACGATTTCATTCACATCATTTTTGACCCCGCAATTGATTCTCCTTTGAAACGCTCAAAGCAAGAATTCCTCCATCCACCAATTCAAGTCAAAGAGACACTGCTTTATGGTCGGATGGACATGGTTACACATCTTGGGCTTTTTTCTTTTTCGGAAAGCTCCATTGCCTCCATCTGGAAATTATGGCCTAAACTTTTGATTGCATCGCTTATCGACGAGTGGAAATTTGAAAAGTCCATAATCTTTGCCAAAGATGGCCAAAAAGTTTCCTTTAACATAAAGGATCCTTTAGCTTCTCTTGAGCTTTTTCTAGAATACCACAGACTTGCATACAATACCCCTTCACCTCTCATGCCAGAAAATATCAAATCGTATGCAGCAAAGAAAACAGCTTTGCAAAACAACTTTCTTTTTAAAGACCCTTATCTTGACGCAATCAAACCAAACATGGATATTGACTGGACTAAGTTCATCGAGGAGGTTTGTGAAAGTATTTAACTGTCTTGACGTAGACCAATCAATTGAAGGGAAAATTTTCATTGAAGCTTCTGCTGGAACTGGCAAAACATTTGCAATTGAACATATCGTCCGGCGCCTTGTGCTAAAAGGCATCCCACTAAAACGCATATTAATCACAACTTTTACCAAAAAAGGTGTGCGAGACCTAAAAAGGCGAATCTATGAAAACTTACAAGAGGCATTAGCGCAGGCAAAAATAGGTTCTGAAGAGGCGCTTACTCTTGAAAACAATCTTGCCTTGATTGAAGAGGCACAAATACACACTATCCATTCATTTTGTCACAGATCGTTAAGTGAATTTGCATTTGAAGTTGGACTCTCACTAACTCACGAAGATCCTGAAAGCGAGGAAAAACAAAGTGAAGTGCATTCTGCAATTTTAGATACTTTGCGAACAACTCTCGATGACCAAGAATTTAGTCCGGCACAACTTATGCGACTCATGTCTCACTTTCAACGTGACGTGCAAAAACTTGTCAAAAAAATCTCTTCTTTTCTTGGGCAAGATACTGAAATTGCCGATTACTTGCCCTACACAACAATGAAATCATCTTTTGATCGAATCATACATTCACTAGACAAAGAGTTGCTTAAAAGCGATCTCTACGCCCTTGCAACAATCCATAAAAAGTGTGCTGACCGAAGTGGCACTTTATTTCCATTTATCGAGAAACAAATCGAATCGATTGAAAATTTTGAAGAGTTAATTGCATCATCACCCTCAATTTTTTCGCTTCTTTCAAATGACAATATGAAAAGTGGTAAATCTGCTCGTGATCTTTCCCTGCATTACAAAAATGAAATCGAGCTCTTGAAACCTCTAGTTTTAGAATCGGCCGATCCCCTGATTACATTTATGCGCCTTGCAACAAAAGCAAAAGCGCGCGTTGATCTCATTGCAATGAAAAATCCAAACTACTTGCTCGACGCAATGCTTGCAAAAATAGACAACAAACTTTTTTGTAATTTGCTTAAAAGTAAATATTCATCGATCATCATCGATGAATTTCAAGATACCGATCCAAAACAATGGACAATTTTTTCCTCTTTGTTTTTTCACAGTGCCGATCCATTTGTTGTTGTCGGCGATCCTAAACAATCAATTTATGGATTTCGTGGAGCCGATCTTGGAACATATCTAAAAGCAAAGGAATCGTTTTTTCAAACGTATTTGTTAACAACAAATTACAGAAGTAGTAAATCGCTCATTCACGCTCTCAACCGCATATTCAATCAAGAAAAAATTACACAAACATTTTCTCTCCCTTACGAACCAATTACCGCTGGAAAAGATCTTGATGATAGCGTTGGCCTCCTTGCCATTACTACAACAAAAGGGGAAGACCAAATCCTGCAGTTTGTTGCCAATGAAATTTGCCGCTTAAAAAATGAAGAAGGGCGTCCCCTTTCTGATTGTGCAATCCTTGTAAAAGACCGCTTTCAAGCAAGTCGCATGACAAAAGTATTAGAAGAGAAAAACATTTCTTATCTCTCAACTGCAACAGATACGATTATTGATTGCGAAGCCTTCCGTTTTGTTGAACTTTCGTTAAAAATAGCAGCCAATGTGAGGGATACATCCCTTTTTAATCAGTTTCTTCTACACCCATTTGTTGGGTGGCCACTTGAAATGATCTCAACTGATTTAAACGATCCAAAACTTTCTGATGCAATTACAAAATTTTCTGCTCTTCAAATGCGTTTTTCTGCCTATGATGCCTCCACTTTTTTACGCGCACTCCTCAATGAAACTTTTTATGAACGTCCAATTATAGAAAATGCTGCTCGCGATGGGCAAACCTACAATGATTTAATGCAGACAATTGAACTGATCTTCAATCAAGATAGAAACTCTCCCCTTGATGCAATCGCGCGCTTAAGAAAACGAAATGATCTTGAAGCTCCTTCATTAAAAAGACGCCCACTCAACGATTCAAACTCTGTTTATGTGATGACAATGCACATGAGTAAAGGGCTTGAATTTGAAATTGTCTTTCCCATTGGAATCATTGCCCCCTCGAAAGCAAAGCAAGAATTTACAAAAAGTCATCAGCAAAAAATCATTCGTTTTGCAGCAGATCATCAAGATACTAAAAACCACTTAAACGCACTTGACCAAGAAAAAATGCGCCTTTTTTACGTCGCACTGACAAGAGCAAAATCAAGACTCCTTCTTCCTTTTTGTATAGAAGAGAAAAAAAGCCCCACAAAACTCGGAACTGCATCTCCTGCTGAACTTTTTCTTGCCTCTCTAACTGCAAACAAAACCCTCTCACAAGAAGAGGTATACGACCAAATCTCTACTCTCACAATAGATAGTGTAACAGAGGCTCTTGCAAATCTTTCTTTAGAAGCAAAAAACATTGATCATGAGAACTTTGACCTCAATATTCAGCAAGAAAGTTCTAAAGATAACAATGAAGAAAGGTGTATCGTTACACTAAACGAAACCTCTCCTAGAATGACCTCGTTTTCCTCTTTAGCAAAAAAAAGCCATACTTTCACAACACCGATTGAAAAAGATGAAACCCTTCTTCCCTATGGCGCGCACACTGGAAACATCTTCCACCTCCTCTTTGAAAAAATCATCGAAAATGGCCTATATTACCCATGGAAAGAAGAAGCAATTAAAGCTCTTATTGAAAATGATCTGAGTTACACACATCTAAATGAGTGGAAAAAAGAGGCCTTTAATGTCATCTACACAGCCTTTCATACACAAATCGATGGTTTTAGCCTCTGTGATGTCCCCCCTGAAAACATGCTTCAAGAATCCTCATTTTTCTTTAACTTAAAAGAGAACGTGAACATTAAAGGGTTTGTCGATCTTGTCTTTTTCCACCAAGAAAAATTCTATATCCTCGATTGGAAAATGAACTACCTTCCAGAATATACACAAGAATCACTCGATAAAGCGATGGATGATCACGATTATAAGAAGCAAGCAGCGATATATGCACGTGCGCTAGAGATTTACACATCCAACCTTACTTCTCCTCACTCTTTTGGAGGATCGATTTACTTTTTCTTAAGAGGAGGAGAAAATGGCCTTTATCTTTACAAGCCTGAAAAATTTGATCTTCAACTTATCTTAGGAGGCGCTGTATGAGCCATCCTTTAGCAACTATTGACACACTTTATGCACACACTCTTCTTCCATCAGCCTCAAATGAAGCGCATCACTTTTTATCGAACTTATTTTTTGAAAGTAGAGAAGGAAAACTCTTTATAAAAACAGAAAAAACAACCCTTCCAGAAGAAATCCTTGATCTTGCAAGACAAGAGAATTCTCCGATCGTTTTTGAAAATGATGAGTGTTACTTAAGACGTAATTTTGATCTTGAATCATCTCTTGCACACAACCTTGCAAGAGTTGCAAAAAACACGAAACTCTCTCTTTGCAAACCGACACCACCCTCAACCCTTTACCCAGTGCAAAAAGATGCCTTTGATGCCATTTTTGCAAACAAACTTGTCGTCATTACAGGTGGCCCTGGCACAGGCAAAACATTTCTTGCAAATTGCGCAATCGATGCCCTGATCGCAAAAAACCCAAACGCAAAAGTCATCGCCACCGCCCCAACAGGAAAAGCTGCCTATAGAATTAAGCATGCCGCTGCAAAAACAAAAACTCTTCACTCACTTTTGAATATTCGCCAAGGAGATGACTACACAAAGAGCAAGCAGCCGATCGTTTGTGATCTTCTTCTTATTGATGAGTGTTCTATGATCGACATCAAGTTGTTTAAACTCGTTTTTGAATCAATCCTGCCACATACACATGTTGTATTAATGGGCGATCCAGACCAACTCCCCCCTGTTGAAACAGGAGCTATTTTTAACGACCTTTGCAACCTTGATTCAATCGTCTCAATCAATCTCAATGAAACCAAACGTACAGATATCTCATCGTTAAAATCACTTGCTTCAGCGATACGACAAGGAGACGCAACTCCAGCTCTTTCATTATTGAAACCCCTTCCCCAATCACCCCCAATTCTTCTTGATGAGAAAAGCGTCATCCTTACCCCTTATAAAAAGGGAGCCTTAGGAAGTGAGATGTGTAACCAAGCCCATCTTTTTTATAAAAAAAAGCCCATTATGATCACACAAAACGACTACAAACTCTCCTTAATGAATGGTGATATCGGTGTTTGTGAAGATGGAATAGCTACATTCACTCAGGGAGAAGAGATAAAAAGCTACCCCATGCCCCTTCTTTCTCACTACTCATATGCCTTTGCTATTTCAATCCATAAAAGCCAAGGAAGCGAGTTTGATCACGTCCACCTAATCTTGCCAGAAAGCGATAAGAGCTACACACGAGAAATGGTCTACACAGCAATCACAAGAGCTAAAAAGCAGATTACAATCTATGCCACAGAAAAGACTTTTCAAGAGGCGATTCAATCAAAACAGCAAAGTCATTCAAATATCGCCAAACGGTTCAAAGAATGCATGTCAACATGACGAAAAAATAATTTTATACTATTTGAAAAAGTTGTTTTTCAGAATGTACAGGAGGGGCATTTTTGAAAGATGCAGCTTTTCTATACCCTTTTTTATAAAAATGAGAAGCCTTAAGCATTACAATCCCCTCAGGCTTTAAAGGACTCAACTTTCTTGGTTGATTAAGAATCGTTACAAGTAAGCACGACTCATCAAAACAAAGATCCTTTGCAGATTTTTGGAACCAATTTTGTGCCCCTTTTTCAATCCCAAAAATACCCTCACCGAGTTCTATGATATTTAAATACACCTCTAAAATCCGGTCCTTCCCCCACATCACTTCCATTAAGAGAGCATAATAGACTTCTATCGCCTTTCGAAAATAACTTCTCTTTGGAAAGAGAAAAAGATTTTTAGCCGTTTGCTGCGTAATTGTGCTATAACCAGGCGTTTTCTTTCCTGCTAGATCTTTCTCCAAAGCCAAAACTAGAGAACTAAAACTCACTCCATTGTGAGAAAAGAATGTTACATCTTCTGCCATGCAAACGGTCAAAATCAAATGCTGTGACACCTCATCCTTTTTTACCCAAGTTTTTCGCAAATCGTATAGTAAGATAGGATTTTTATCTGCAAAACGCCTAATCAACATTAAATTGCTATAACAAGGATTCATCCATTTGTAATAGGCAACTTGGAAAACTGGAACGATCAAAAGAAAAAGAAAGGCAAAGAAGCAAACCCTCTTAAAATGCTTTATACTCTTACTCAGAATCAAAAGGCACCCTTACGTCTAGTAAATGCTCCCCTATTAAGACGAAACGCCTCACTACTGAGCTCTCTTAAACCACCCGATGGACCTATAAAAGTTCCTGAGCTTGTTTGATTAGAAGCTAACGTATTCTCCATCACATATACTTCACCGTCAGGCCCTTCACCAAAAATTGCATTTGGGGAACTAAATCCTGAAATTGATCTGCTTATTGTGTCATTTAAAGAGCTTATAACAGTCACAGTTGTACTTGATGACCCGCTACTAAATGTTCCAAAATTCCCTACATAAATTTCATCATTAGAGTTAGCAAAAACTCCGACGGGACCAGACAAATTATCGATAGAAACTCCCGAATCAGTTACTCCTGATGAAGAGACCTCTAAAACATCAACACGGTCTTGATAAAAGTTTGAAATGTATGCCTTATTTCCAGTAACAGCAGTCACCCCTTGAACATAATATAATGTTTGCCCTGGTTCTGCTGTTTCTCTCGTATCTGAAAGAACTACTGCATTAATGCGCGTGTTTGTAGCCAAATCAACTGCAATAACAACTATCTCTTGAAAAGAATTTACCCCAGCACTGGCATTTATGACAGCAATTCCATCATCTGTGATGGCAATTGTTCCTGGAAAATAACTAGTATAACCAAGATCTGTTGTTATTGTGTGGTAGGTAATATCCTCAGTTGTTAGATCAATGACAACCAGGTATAGTTGTTGATAACCTGAACGATGGCAAAGTATATAGGCTTTACCATCATAAATTGCCATGGAAGATGGAGAATAGAGTGAGTTAAATGGTAGATTTGTTTTCATAGTATTTGATACTGCATTAAATCGGTATAAAATCCAAGAGTCGAATGCTATAAAATATCCCGTATCATCCAAAAGAGCTATCCCAATAGGGCTCTTCTCAAAATCATTCGGTGTAATTTTTGTTTGATCTCCATTTGAAGTATCTACATAAGAAACGCTTCCAGTGTTTGTACTATCCGTATAGGAACAAACAAAACAATTCCCATCAGAATTAACAACCCCTGCTGTTGGGGCCTCAAGACCACTTCCTGTGAATGTTTCAGTTATCTCATCGGATGTTACTTCCTTCATTGAAGGAACAGCAGAAATTAAAAGTAGACTTGCTCCACAAAAAATTCCTAATAGCACAAATTTCTTTCTCACACAAAATCCTTATCTAGTTTAGTAGTCATAACGAAGTTTAAGTGTAAGTCCTGATAGAGTTAATGAAATGTCTGCAACACTTGAACTGTGTTGATTCATATCAAACCACATTTGATTCTCCCACCCAGCAGAGAAAGCAAGACGGCTACAGTTTTGAAAGGATTTTTTCAGCTCAAGTCCAATCATAGCTTCCATTAATGGAGTTACCTTCTTAGCTACATATTTTTGATTTGCAATTAAGACAGAGGTATAACTTCCAACAATCGTATCATATGATTTAGCAGTCACAGAAAACTGTGAATAAAGGGCGGAAAGAGCTGCTGATGAAATGAAATTAATAGAAAGAGGAGAATCTTTTAAAAAGGCTTTTGGCTCGGCTAAACACAAATCTAAATCAACTCCAAGGCGCGGTCCTACTCCCCAAAAATCTTGATCTGTTTGAACAAGATTATTTCCATAGTTACCACTCACTTGATAAGCAAGCTTAAGTTTCTCTGATTGCCATGACGCTTTTAATCCAAACTGTGATCTTAGCGAAAACAAGGTAGAGATATAGGTCGATTTTGCAACTTCAACATCAATCGCATTAAGATAAAATCTCCAATCACCAGTAGAGCTTGAAACATATCGCGTTAAGCCAGGAGTATCAAAACCAGTCTTACTAAGAGCCCCAACTCCTCCTATATCATACACAAAAAGCGGGACAATCCCAGAATATGCGTCAGTAGATGTAACACTTGATGTTTGATGTGAGTTGATCCAAGAGTAGCGAAAGAAAAGATCCCAATTATCTCGATCTAAGTTTACTCCCATCCCTACTTTAAAGCCTGGTTCCATTTTAGAACTTGGCGCGTAAACACTCCCTTTTTCTGTAAGAGAAACTAATGAGGGTGGATCTTGAAAATAGGTACCTGTTGATGCATATGCATTTCCTTGTTGGCTTACATACCAATAAAGAAAATCGCATTCAAAAGAAAACGAGTCATCATAAACTTGATGATTTGATGGTTCAGGACATGTCATTTTTTTAGATGACTTTTCCTTTGCTGGATCATTTGCAAATGCGTTTCCAGATAGTAATAAGATTGATCCAAAAAGAAAACAACGATTTTTCATACAACTCCTCTAAACAGATGAAGTTTCCGTTGTAATGCAATCTATTTTAAAAATCAAATATTTATTTATGTTAGCTTGTTTGTTGAATAATCATTTTAGCATGTCGCCAATCTCGAATCTCTCCAACAAAGACTTCTTCTAAGTCAACTTTCCCAGAAAAATACGATAAGGCAACAACACTAACGCTAAGAATAAGTAAGAAAAGAGGATGGCTGATCGCAAGCCCAGCTAATGCCATGATAATCGAAAGCGAAATTACTTTTGCAACAAAGAAGCAATTGTCATGCACCCCTTGTATCTTCTCAATATGCAAAGCTCTTCTTTGTGATAGATCTTTGTGTATGTACTCTGCACGCAAAGATAGAGATTGATTCCTCTTCAAAGTCACGCCAAGATAGGGAACACAATAAAGTACCGAGTAAATTGCCAATTTTATAAAATCACTTCGCGTTAAATCTCCATCAGATCTACTTACCCTCACATGGGGAAGAGAAATCTTCTTTTTTGAAATTTCATGAAATCCATCCTTAAGGCCCTCTTTATTCATCATAAGCAAAGATGTTTTCACAACTACGCCAAACACAAAGAAAGGAATCAGATAAAAGGAAACAACACCAAGAGCAACGCTTGCAACAACCTCTACTAAAGAAGCAATTCCAAAAAACAAGTCACTTACTTGTAGCTCAGTGACTAAATTATGCACTCTAGCATCAATCTCATCTTGTGGGTATGGGGCGTCAGAAATTTCTTTAATTCTCGAAGGTGTAAGTAGAACTTCATATGCTTTGTAAGACATTCCAAAAATAGGAATAAGAAAGATGGCAAAACGAAAAAGATGCTCTTTTTTATGCATCTCAAAATCATTCTGAAACTTTGTTTTTGATCGATTTGCAACTTCAGAAATAAAATTTTCTTTTGTCGCAGGTTTAGTTAATTCCATTTTACCCTACAAATTTACAATTATATATAATAACATAAAAATTAATAATTATCAATTTGTTGTTTAATAATTTGTTTTATTTTGGTTTAGATAAAATAAGCAAAGTGTGTCTTGAGGCATCATAATAATCAACCTGAGCTTGAAGAACCATGATGACAAATAACATCAGATATAGGAGAATCAGCACCCCAGATGTACCTGAAGCCAGTGTCAACGCGCCTGAAAAAACAACCACTGGGATCACTTTCGCTACTAAATAAAGAACATCGCCTGCTTGGCGCCTTCTTGCTTCTCGTAAAAGAGCCTGGTTAAACTCAACTTTTGTAAAATCTTTTTTTAAAAGACCTGCTTTATTTACAGCTCTCTGTTCGAAGCCATCAAACCCTTCAGAAAATCGATAGCTCAACTCACAAAGCTTGCCAATTTCTCCTATGATAGGCAGAGCATACAAAACTGTTTGTAGCGCTGAAGTTTTTGGAGCATCTTTAATTTCAAAATAAATTTGCTGAAAAAAAGAAGAACAATCATTATTTGAATACACTACATTCATAGTTACCACCCTGTTTAATATAAAAATTATAAACATTTCTAACTATAATGTAAATTTTTATTATATAACGCGTGGTCTATTTATGAATCTGCAACTTGTTCTAGGCGATTATATATAAACTCCCAACTCATTGCTATATGTGGGGCCCGTTGAGTCGCTTGTTCATACTTTTTTCTTAAAGAGTTATAAGCCCCTGAATCGATCAGTTTCTTTGCAAAAGAAACCCTTTCTGAGGAATAGACTAGAAAAATTTGATTTAAAATGAACAATAAATTTTTGAAATTTTCATCCCTTTCTGCTCGTTGATTAGATTTTGCCATTTCTCTCAGATTTAAAAGATCATAGTTTTGATACGTTCTAAAAAGTCTATCAAGTCCAATTCTTCCCATAGAATAGCGTACTAACATACACGACATAGAAATAATGATATCTGAGATAACATAGCTAAAAATAAACTCAGGTAATGCGAAACCCAATACAGCAAGAGCAAACAAATGAATGACTCGCGAAAAATAAAAAAGTAAATCATTCACCTGAAGTTGAGAAATGTTGCCCTGCAAAGACTCAAATTTTTCCAGCATGTCTTCGCTATTTTCAAGACGATTATACCAACCTAGAAAAAGTGGCCCAACTATAATAAAATCTACAAGTTTAATTGCACTTCCTAACAGAGGAACAGAATATAAACCAACCGTAAGTAAATGACTTTTATAGTCTGATTTAAAGCAGGTGACAAATCTTTCTTTCATGTTCCACTTAGTCAAATAAAACTCAGTGGCATTACATGTCGCCTTTTTATCAGGAGAAATAAAAAGCTCGTCTACATGAAAAGGTGCGGCACGAAAATCTGAAATTCGATCCATTTTACTCTAAAGTTTTTTCAAAATTTTATTGTAGGCATCTTGCGCGTGTAAAATCATGACTGAAGCCCAAAACATTGTTGGCGCAGCTGCTGTAAATAATAGGCCTACAGAAGATATTCCAATTCCTGAAAAAACAACCAAAGAAACCAAAGAAGCGATTACGTACAGAAGATCGGAGGTTTGTCTTGTTCTTGTTGTTTCATGGACTTTTTTAAGAAAAGTGATTTTTTGGTCTTTTTGATCTAGATCCATTCGATTTGGAAACACCCCTCCAAATCCCCCTTGACAACGATCACACCAATCTAAAACTTTAAAAATTCCACCAATTAGAGGGACTGCATAAAGAGCTGTAGTAAGCCCCGTTCCTGCCCAATCGTCTTGAATGTTATGCCCTATGTCACTGCACATGTCTGAAAATGTATTATTTTTTTGAAATTCCTGAACTGTTTGCATCTTTGTCTCCTTATTTTTATTAATTTATTATAAAGAACTAAGGAGAAAATCGCGACGTTTATTTTCTTGATTTAGCAGTGTGATCTAGCCTCGAAAGTCATCTAGAAATAAGGACCAGGATTTTCCTTGAAAGTGACTATTCCATGTGGGGAGCGCTCTAAAATAATTGTTATTTTTTCGCCACAATTCAACTTCTTTTGTGACAGGGTTTACCAAAAAGACAAACAAGTCGCTTGCCCAATTTGTATCTGCAAAAGGAGTATATGTAATTTTACTGTTTTTATAGTAAAGATTTACAACAATCTCAGCTAAAAAGGTTTTCCCTCCTCTTTGTTCTACTGCCCAGTTACACATTTCATCAAAGTGTTGTGTATTAGGCATTCCAAAAGGGGTCATAATCTCATTTATTTTATTTAACTCTTGTTTAGAGAGTGGATTTTCGTGATAAAGAGCTCGTCCTCTTCCTTCGATTTCATCGCGAACATAGGTGAATGTATTTGCATTAGATCTCCACGCCTTAGAAAACCCTTCAAGTCCCGGCTTAAAAACAAATGCATGAACTGGGCTTGTCATCAACATTCCCATGTAGCTATCACTCTCAAATCGATTTGTATCTTTATATGGAGCATCTTTCATCCATTCAATCAACTCAACCAACAAATCGATTGGTTTTGTTGGTTTAAATTCTACTTTTCGCGGCTTATTGACCACCTTAAAGTATCCAGACACAAGCGTATCTACTGAGCCTCCCGATTCATAGGCCCAAGGAGTGCGTGGCGATGATTCTTTGAGTGTTACATAGTGCATTTGGGCAGTTCTAATTTTTGCCCTCTCCATAAACTCAGGGCTTTGGACTTTATGTATCAATTTATCGATGACGACCTCAATTAAGTCTTTCCCCTCCTCCCAATCTATTGCCAGAAAAAGAAGGTTTTCAATCGCTTTAAAAAACTCAATCAACACCGAAACATACTCTTGCTCTGAATAGATCATTGTCCAGACGCTTGGATCAAAGCGACCATGCTTGTAGAGGAGTCTAAACCCTGCAGGCCTATCTTCTAGTATTTCCCCTTCTGTTGAAACCATCTCCGAATCAAATACTTCTTGAAAATACTCTGGGAAAAGGCGCGTCAGCTGTTCTACAATAAATTTAAAAAATTCTGCGATCTTTTTTGATCTTTCTATTTGCCTGTAGTGCATATCTTCTGAAACATACATGTGGTGTGATTTTGCCTGAATCTCACCCTTTATCCTTCTTATCTGATCTTCTGTTGAAGCCCCTCTCATGTGTGCCTCAAGAGCGCGAATCTGATCTTCTGTTCTATACACTTCTTCTGTAAGTTGTGTAATTTCCTCGTTTAGTTTCCCAAGCTCTTCTTCAAGAAGTTTATAGAGCATTTCACCAAGCCCCCCTTCTTGATTGTGATCAAGACCAAGAGATGTGTACATATTCCAATTTGCAAAATCTGTTTTCCAATCAGAAAGGGATGCAACGGTATACTCATAACATTTTAATATGAGTGACTGGGTCTTTGCCTTAAAATGTTCTTCTACAATTTTAGGGTCTTGAGCAACTCTTAAAATATAAGTCCGAATAGTCTCACCGGAGATGACATCAGGGAGTTTTTTTATGCCAAGTGCTTCTTTGAGCGAGGGGTCCTTATTGCCAAGAGGCCCCATTGGTGTTGCTAAATCTCCCAATCCTGTCTTGATACTCATGGGAATGCGCACTTCTTTTCCATCGACAACGCGCTTAAGAAACCCTCGTGTAACAAGGTTGTAGAGCTCTTCAAAAAGGAAGAAGGGCTGTTCGTATTGCACGACCATAAGAGGGGCTGTAGCAAAGCATGACCCCACACTTTGCCGTAATGGTGTTAAAAGAGCGATCATTAGGGCAAGGGAGATGTCTCGTTTTGTGATTTCTTCTTTTTTACAAAGAGATCTTGCTATCAGTTGATCAACAAATGGATTTGCAAGAGGAAATGAGAGTTGCTTAAAGCGAAGACGGGCATGACTACTTTCAAGAAATAAAGAAAGAACATGACGCACGTGTGAGAGAAACATTTTTTGATAATACGACTCATCAGGCATATGTAACGTTTCATATAGTCGTTTTCCTTCAACTTGGTTAAAGAGCCCTTCTTGGTCTATAATGGCCTCTGCTATTAGGCGAGCTCGTATTGTGCAAACAACTTGTTGCTCATCGATCAACGATGCTTCAACCGTTTGCTTGCAAACCATCGCTTCTTTTGATATTCTTAAAAAATCCATAAACCTTACATGCAAATTTCTATCATGATGATAACATGCAACGAAAAAGAAGTCGAAATATCTGAAGGAATGACCGGTTTTGACCTCATTCAAAAACTCAATTTAACCTCTCCTGAGCAAGCTTGCGCCCTTTTTGTAAATTCTCAGCCCAAAGACTTTTCTAGCCATTTGAAAAAAGGCGATCGAGTAGAAATTTGCTCTTTTGATGATCCAAGGGGTAAAGAAGTCTTTTGGCACACCTCCGCTCATGTTCTCGCTCAAGCAATTTTACGCCTTTTTCCAGAAGCTGTTCCTACAATTGGCCCTCCAATTGAAAAAGGGTTTTACTATGACTTTGCAAATTTAAATCTCAGCGAAGACGACTTTCCTAAGATAGAAAAAGAAGTGCAAGCGATCATTAAGGAAAACTTTAAGCCAGAGCGACGCGTTTTTTCGTCAAAAAATGAGGCGCTTGGCGAATTTAAGGGCAATCCTTTCAAACTTGAACTCATCAATGAATTCGATGAGTCATCTCCAACTACTGGATATAAGCAAGGCGAATTTTTTGATCTTTGTCGGGGACCACACTTATCAAACTTAGGAAAGATAAAAGCATTTAAGTGCACAAAAACCTCAGCTGCTTACTGGCGTGGCGATCAAGAACGTGAAACATTAACTCGTGTCTATGCAGTTTCTTTTCCTGAAAGAAAAATGCTACAAGAGCACCTATTCCTAATCGAAGAAGCAAAAAAGCGCGATCACCGCGTTTTAGGTCAAAAACTTGGACTCTTTCGGTTTTTTGATGTTGCCCCGGGAATGCCTTTAATTGAACCTCATGGAATGATCATTTGGAATCGTATGCTTGATTATTGGAGAGAGCTTCACGACAAAGCTGGTTACACAGAGATTAAATCTCCTGTTATGATGGATCGCTCGCTTTGGGAACAGTCGGGACACTGGGAAAACTACCGTGAAAACATGTATGTAAGTGAAATCGATGAAAAGACTTATGCATTGAAACCAATGAACTGTCCTGCATGTATGCTTTACTTTGCTTCAAAAAAACACAGTTATAGAGAACTTCCTCTTCGTGTGGGTGAAATTGGAAACGTTCATAGACATGAACTCTCTGGATCTCTCTCTGGTTTGCTACGCGTTCGTTGTTTTCACCAAGACGATGCTCACATTTTCATGAAACCAGAAGACATTGAATCAGAAATTATTGGTGTACTTGATCTTGTAGATGAATTGTACGCCCCTTATGGACTCAAATATAAACTAGAGCTTTCTACACGACCTGAGAAAAAAACAATCGGCACAGATGAAGATTGGGAAATGACTACAGCAGCTCTTAAAGCAGCACTTGATCATTGGGGTAGAGATTACCGTATCAATGAAGGTGATGGCGCTTTTTATGGACCAAAGATCGACATTCACGTACAAGATACTCTTGGCCGATCTTGGCAATGTGGAACGATCCAGCTTGATATGTCTCTTCCTGAACGATTCAATCTCGAGTATACAACAAATGATGGTACAGCAAAACGTCCGATCATGATTCATAGAGCTCTATACGGATCGCTTGAACGCTTTTTAGCAATTATTATTGAACACTTTGCTGGTAGATTCCCTCTTTGGTTAAATCCAAGACAAATTAGGGTTCTTCCTGTTGCAGACAGACATGCACACTTTGCAGAATCAATTCGTGATGCTTGTCAAAAGCATCGCCTAATCTGTGACATTGATGCCTCTCATGAGTCAATTAGTAAGAAAGTGAGAACAGCTCAAATGGAACAAGTTGGATACATGATTACTGTTGGCGATGAGGAGTGTGAGAAAAAAACACTCTCAATTAGAACGCGCTCTGGCATACAACATCGCGATCTTTCGATGACAGATTTTTTTCAAAAAGTTAACGAAGAATTTCACTCCAGATCACTAACTTCACCATTTGATGAGGAGAAAGAATGACAACTCTTAGCAATCTTCCAATAGCAATGATTCCTGCAGCTTGTTTAATTATTTTAACTTTAAACAATCGCCTTATGGTCTTATTAAAGGTTTTGCGAGAGCTTTCAGGTGCTGAAAAACGGTCTCATCCAGAGGAAGAAAAGTTTTTTCTGAAAAGAGTTCGCCTGTTGCAAGCCGGTATTTTATGCGCTTATTCAGCAATTTTGTTTTTTACTTTAGCTGCTTTTTTCATCATTCTCTCGACAATAGCAAGTCATTTATTGTATATTATTGTTATTTTATTAATTACTGGTTGCTTTATGACGTTTTTGAGTGTTATAAGTGCAATAGTTGAAGTATCTTGTACAACATCTCTTTATATTGATGATAAAGGGACTTTCCGAAAGGGGTAAACTACTGTGAATAATCAAAAACCACTCTTTGTGAGTTATTACACAAAAGGCTCTCTATACGAGAAAGAAGCAAAAGATCTGATTGCTTCACTAAACAAACTTGGTCTGAAGCATGATATTTGTGCGATTGAAGACAAGGGATCTTGGAGTGCAAATTGTTGCTACAAGGCTGAATTTCTTTTGAAAAAACTAGAAGAGCACAAGAGACCTCTTGTTTGGACTGATGCTGACAGTATCGTTGTAAAACAACCCGATTTCTTTAATGACTGTTTTGCAGATGTTTCTTTTCGAGTAAATGACCACGTTGAACCAAGCGATGATGGAAAAATTCTTACGGGAACTTTTTTTGTCAATGACACAGCTTCCTCTAAAAAACTTCTTCAACTCTGGAAAAAAGAGTGTGAGAGAATGCTTGAAATGGGAAAACCTAAAGTTCTTGATCAAGTTGCTCTAAGACGCGTTGTACTACACTATCCGACAATTGTTGAAATGAAACGTCTCCCTGAAAAATACATTCGGATTGTTCGCAATGCAGAAGACCGAAATAATCCAGGAGATGCTGTAATTATGCATTTTCAAGCATCAAGACTTGCTCAAAAGCTTGAGGAAAATGGTGTCGCAGCTGCGCTCATTCAAAACATGTCATCTGCTGATTTAAAGAAAATTCACACCGAGTAGTTAGAAGAAAAAACTCTTCAGCACAATCGACGGGGTTACTTAGTTGCTAGGTAACCAAGATTTTTATAACATGCTCTCACGTTTGCATTGCTTTTGCGATCGCATCTTGAGTGGAGGTACTTGCTGCGATTAATGGTAATCTGAGGATGTTTTCACAAAGACCTTTTAAGCTCATTGCGCACTTTATTCCCTGGGGATTTACTTCTAGCCCAATTGCATCAATCGTTTTTGCAACAAGAGCGTAGCTTTTTTGTGCTTGATCAAACTTCCCATCTTGGGCTAATGTAATGATTTTTTTCCATTTGAGAGGCTCTAAATTACCAAATACTGTGTATGAACCTTTTCCCCCATTTTTTATGACTTCAATCGCTAAATCATCGTTTCCTGAGGAGACTATTGCATCTTTTTTTAAGGCACAAATCTGTGTTGTTAGCTTAGGATCTGAGGATGCCTCTTTAATTCCTACAACGGCTGGAATTTCATGTAACGTTACAAGTTGTTTTGCTGTTAACGTTATCCCCGTTCTGCCTGGGTGATGATAAATCACTATCGGCAAGCCTACCTTTGCAATTTCCTGAAAGTGTTGCACAATACCGTTAAAGATTGGCTTGTTATAATAAGGTATGATAACTAGAGCACCTTTCGCTCCTAAATTTTTTGCAATCTGGGCTCGTTGTTTGCTTTGTTTGGTAGCATTGGTGCCACAGTTTACAATAACATCAATTAGTCCATCAGAGGCCTCAATAGACGTCTCTACAACTTTTGTAAATTCACTCTCTGTATAAGTTGGAGATTCACCCGTTGTTCCTGCGATTAAAATCCCATCACTTTTGTTTTGTATGTGCATTTTTATCAATGCGCGCAGACGCTCATAATCGATTGATTCTCCACCATCTGTAAATGGTGTAACAAGAGCTGGTATACTTCCAATAAACATGATTTTATCTTAAACAGAAGAGTTCTTTAAAGTCATCTGCTTCTTCTAAGAGATTTTCAAGAACCTCTTTGAAAATAAGGTACCTTTTCATAGGCTTTGTGTCATAAAGAAGATAAACCCCAGGACCATGAATATGATCGATTACAATTTGACTCCCTTTTGATGAAAATCTCGCTCTCTTCCTTAGTGAAAAACATTCTTTAATTTGCTGAGAACAATTATCTTCATCTAAGTGGGCTATCTTTAAAGAAATTGACCAATCTTTTTTTTGATCACAGATTTGAAAAAACACATTGTAATTACCAAAAGGTATAGTAACAAAGTTTTTTGTTGCTAATTGCGTAATTATAAATATGTATATTCTGTATGTCATGCCAATAATTATAACATTGTGCCTGATATTACAAAAGAATAGGTTAAGTTTGAAAAAAAGCACGTCTTGTTTTTGTCAAAAGGCCAGCTGCAATAAGAGCTGATATTGATGAGACAATAAAAGGTATTTTACTATGTGCTTGCAAAAAGAAGCCACCGATTAAAGGGGCAAGCATCATAGCTAAAGATTGAATTGACTGGCTTAATCCAAGAACCTTGCCCTGTATCTTTTGGTCTGCAGCATTTGAAATGGCACCTGTAAAAAGGGGCCAAATACCGCCGGCAAAAAAAACAGCAATTCCTGTCGTAATTAAAAATCCTCTCATCGTATTTGGTGAAGGAATAAAGACGCTTGTAAAAGAAAATATCAACAAAGAAACTAATACAATATATTTGGCCTCTATTTTTGTTCTTGCGATCAGGTTGATTAAAATAGTTCCAACTATCCAAATACACCCCGCAAGTGCGCTTACGTCCCCTATTACAGAGGTTGATGAGTGAAATTCTTGGACTAAAACTGCTGGTAAGAACTGATACAACATGTTCCAAGAAAACAGAAAGAAAAAATAAAGTATATATAGATCCCGAACTGCTTGCGTACGAAATGCGAGCTGAAGATTGTGAAAGGCGCCAAGCGGGTCAAAAGGTTTGTCGCACTTCTCTTTTAGTGTCTCTTTATACAAAAAGGCCATAATAAGAAGGTTTAATGTCGCAAGAATGGCTCCTGCCCACATAGGAAAGGCTGCATTAAAGAAGCTTGATATCTCTTTGTCTGCTAGCTTCCCCCCTATAAATGGTCCTAAAACAAACATAACTCCAGCCAATGCTGATCCGTAGCTAAAGTATCGAACTTTTTTCTTTTCATTTTCAGCTAAATCAACAATGGTCGCCAAACACACCGTCATGTTTCCTGCTGCGAGCCCTGTAAAAAAACGTCCAATAAAAAAAATGCTCAGGTGATGCCACATAATCGCTATAGCACACAAAGCATAACCGAAAATTTCAAGTGCAATGGTCACCAAAAAAACGGGCTTTCTCCCCTTTTTATCAGAAAACTCACCACACAAAGGTGAAAAAATAAGTTGTGCAAGAGGAAAAGAGGCAAGAAAAAAACCCAACAAAATTGCACGTACATTTGGGGGTATGTTTTCACGAATAAGCGATTGACCTGAGTCTAAAAACAATGGGGCTAGTATAGGGAAAATGATTGTTGCGCTTAAAGATGCAAGAGCAAAGGTTATCATTACAGCAAGCAAAGATCGTCTGTTAGAGCTTTTTTTTTCTAAGCTCTCTTTTTTAGTTTCTTGATCATTTGCGTTTTCGTTCATATTCTCCAATCAATAGGCTTTTTGCCCCATTTTTTCAAACATTTATTTATTATCGTAAAATGACAACAACCAAAAAACTTCTTTGCTGAAAATGGTGAGGGGTGTGCTGCTTTTAACACGACATGTGGATGATCAACTTTGTCCAAAACACTACAACACGTTTGTTCTGCCAACTTTCCCCACAAAACAAAAATAATCGGATCACTGCGAGAAGAGAGAAGCTCTACTACTTTATGTGTAAATTCTTCCCAACCCCTACCGCAATGTGACTTTGGCTTCCCCTCTTCTACTGTCAGCGTTGTATTTAACAACAAAACCCCCTGCTCTGCCCATCGAACTAAAGAGCCGTGCGTGGGCATTTTAATCCCCACATCCGAAACAAGTTCTTTGTAGATGTTTTTTAATGAGGGGGGAATTTTTACTCCTGGTTTAACACTGAAGCTAAGACCTTCTGCCTGACCTGCTGAATGGTATGGGTCTTGACCTACAATCACTACTTTAACAGAATCAAATGGGGTTAAAAAAAAAGCAGCAAACACGTCCTCTAAGGGTGGGTAAATTTTTTTCCCTAACTTGATCTCGCTTTGTAAAAACTCACTTAATTTTAAAAAGGAAGTTTTTTGAACCTCACTCTCCAGTAAGTTCTGCCAGCTCTTTTCTAACATCAGGGTCATCGTTGCACCAACTTGACTTTTAGAAGAACATATCGTAGCATTTTTGCTAAATTAATAAACCATTTCAATATCAGGGTGTAGCGCAGTTTGGTTTAGCGCGCAAGTCTGGGGGACTTGAGGTCGTAGGTTCGAATCCTATCATCCTGATTTCTATCCTCTCTAAAACAACACTTCCCCGTCATTTTTCCTGTGTGGAAATACCTGTTCACAACCTGTTCGCAGACTGTTCACAAACCTGTCGAAAAAAAAACACTGTGTAAAAGTCCCCCTTTTTGCACAATCTACGAACACATTTTAAACAAAGAATAAATCAAATTTGTCAGAAGACAACTTACTTGCCTTTTTCTTTTGAACATTTCCACACCGAAAGAAGAAGAAGAATATAATATAATATATCTATATATATATTCTTGGTGTTGTGGAAAAGGAGCAAAGATGGAAGTTAGAATAGACAAAAGCCTAACAACGAAACTCTTTAAGTTAGAAGGCCTTTCGCTTAAAGAGCTCTTGTTGACAACGAGTTCTGCATGGGAGATACTCGAACATCTTGAGGCTTATATAAAGACAAAACCAACCTATGTTCCCCCAGAAGGTGTTATTGTAGAAGGAAGCGTTTTTGTTGGAAAAGGAACCGTTATTCGAAAGGGCGCCTACTTACGCGGACCAATTGTAATTGGTGAAAATTGTGTCATCGGTAGAAATGTTGAAATTGTTCGTTCGCTAATTTTAGACGAAGCAAAAATTCCTCATTTAAGCTACGTGGGTGACTCAATTGTCGGTTCGCGAGTCAATATGGGTGCAGGGAGCATTTGTGCGAACACACGGCTTGATAAGGGTGAAATCTCCATTGTTTGCGACGGCGTTATAACCAAAACTGGACGAAAAAAACTTGGAGCTTTAATTGGCGATGATGCGTCAATTGGTTGCAATGCTGTTTTAAATCCAGGATCAATTGTTTTACCAGGAGCCTACATTCGCCCTTGTAAAAATGTTGGAGGAATTATTAAATGACACTTCTTTTAAAGCAGTATAAGCGCGTAATTGATGATGCCCTATCACTTGAGTTTGGTGAAGCAAACAAACTGCAACAAGCGATGCGCTACGCCCTTCTTTCGAAGGGAAAAAGAATCAGACCGATCATCACTTTGATCGTTGCAGACGCATTAGGCAATGATCTCCCCGTCATGCAAAGCGCACTTGCAGTCGAGTTTTCTCACACAGCATCACTGATTGCAGATGACCTTCCTTCCATGGATGATGAGAAACAAAGAAGAGGAAAAAAATGTTTGCACGCAGAATTTGGTGAAGCAACAGCAATTCTTGCAAGTTATGCTTTAATAACAGCAGCATTTGGGAAAATTGAATCAAATGGACGGATGATAAAAGAAGAAAGAGCGCCATTTTGTGATTTGGCATATGAGGCAACATCTAAAGCGATTTCTTTGGCATCAAAAGCTTCGGGGCATCTTGGTGCAACGCTTGGACAACAACTCGACCTATTTGAAAAACCAGATTCAATTGAGTCTCTTGAAAATCTAATCTATTTAAAAACAGTTACGCTTTTTGAAGTGGCAATGGGATTTGGTTGGATTTTTGGAGGCGGAGACCTTGGCAGAATTGAGGAAATAAAAAGTGCAGCGCAAGACTTAGGGATGGCCTTTCAAATAAGAGACGATATTTTTGATTTCAAAGAAGACGAAAAAAGAGGGTGCATGTCAAATTTTGCCGTAATGCTTGGGTATGGGCCAGCTCTTTCTCGTTTTTTTAAGGAAACAAACGATCTAAGAGAAAAACTTTCCTCTCTTGGATTGCTTACAGAGCAATTCGAATCCCTTCTTTCTCTTTTAGAAGGAGACCTTTAAAGACTTGGTTGCTGTAAAAAGCTCTTAAAGAACTGTAATTGTTGTAGTGTTTGCAATCAGCCCAGCAGAATCAATTCCGTTTATGATGTATGTGTGGCTTTCACCAGGAGTTCTTAGATGATCGCAAAAAGAGGTTGCTCCCCCCATCTGATCGTCGAGCAACGTACCATCTCTGTGAATCTGAACTTTTACAGAACGGTCAAGAAAGCTCCACGTTAAAAAATTGGCGGTTTCTTGTTGCATTGCAAAACGCACAAGTTGTTGAGTTCCGGAAGTTTCTAAAGGGGAACCAATGCTTGTTTGAAGGCGAACATTGCTGCCGTCAGACCTTAAAAAACCAGCAAGAGCATTTCCTTGATTGTTTAGTTTAAACGTTGGAACGGTAGTGGTTTGCCCTGAGTCAGAAATTGTTGACGGGTTGCTCCACCCGCTGCCGTCATTTGTTGACGTTTGTGCTGTAGGGTTTGCGGTGTCTTGATTGACAAAGCCAACGACGACTTTTCCTGTTGTATTTTGCGAAACTTGGGGGCTTGCTGAATTCACTTGTGCAGAAGAAACTATAACAGGAGCCACCCAAGCAAGATCTTCAAAGGTTGATGCTTGAACTGTTTCGTAGGTGTCAAGGGTTTGTTGCCAAGCTGCAACAGCAACTCCGCTTGCATTGTAAGCGATTTGAGGAACGACAGAGACTGTGCCGCTGGCAGTTAAGTTGGCTGCAGAGCCCCAACTCGAGCCATCGTAGTAGGCTGATTGAACAATGCTGTTTCTCGTCCAAATAGAAAGGGCAGTTCCGTCTGCGTTTAAAGAAACTTGAGGAGAGATGGCAGTTTGTCCGGTAGATGAGAGGTTTGTTACAGACGACCACGAAGTGTCTTCAAAGGTTGCAGCTTGTGCAAGAGTCTCTCCTCCAACGGTCCCATACCAAACAGCAATGGCAGTTGAGGAGTCGTTTAAAGAGATTTGTGGGAGGTAGGAGTCTTCTCCTGATCTGGAAACATCGACAATGCCACTCCAGACGGTATTTTGGTGCATTCTTGCCCTGACCAAAGTATTTGTTCCATCTGACTGTTCCCAGATAATGGCAGAATGATTAACCTCGTTTATCGCAACTTTTGTATAAAGAGCATCGTAGCCGTTGATAGATTGAGTTTGGACCTCCCCCCAACTTTCATTTTGAAAAAATACTGAGTGGACTTGATGGCTTGTAGAAACATCTGCGCTCCAACCAACAATAGCATTCCCAGAGTCGTTGATGTCGGCGTCGATATCTCTAGCAGAGTATGCCCCTGAAGCAAGAGTTGTTGCCTCTCCCCAAAGACCGTTGCTTAAGAAGGAGGCCTTAATGTAGCTTGTTGTTCCATCATCTTCTATCCATGTCGCAAGTCCGCCACCGATGTTGTTGAAAGCAATTTGGTGATAAGTTGTGTCGATCAATTGTCCAGACAGAGTGTTTGGAGCGGCCCAATTTGTGTTGGTGGAAAAGGCGTAAAAGGGGAAAAGTAAGAGACTTAATAGACTAAGAAGAGATTTAAGTTTCATGAAAATCCTTTTTAAAATTGATAACCGAGACCGCCACCGATATTGAGTCCACCCACTTCAAGAGAAGTTCCTGTAACACCAGCTGGCGTTGCCGGCTTGCTAAACTCTTTAAATGAATAGCTTAAGAAAAGATCGACAAAGTAACAATTACAACGTGAAAGAGTTGATCCTAGAATGACCATTCCCCCAATCCCGTTTTTATTAATTGTTTGTGTTACAACACTTAACTCATCCTTGATATGCAAAAAAAAGTAGCGTGGTGCTGCACCGACGTAAATTTTTGCCCAACTTGCAACAGGTTGACACCATTTTAGGCCTAGTGAAATAGGAACTATCCGCATTTGAGTGCTAAAATTTCCAGCTGTCGTCCCCCCTGTGTCATCTAAATAACTCACATCACCGAAGATGTGTAGCCTTTCTAAATACCACCGAGACTTTGAGATGTGGCTCTCTAAGTTGATCTTTCCTCCAACCCAGGCCTCTCCATAAATAGATCTTATAGTCGAAGAGGTTGGTCGAAAATAAAAGACATCCCCTTGAAAAGAGAAGGCAAAAATTTCTAAAGGCATGAACAAAAACAGAGCCCATACCCAATTTCTAGTATAACGCAAGAGATACCCCTATGTTATGAAGTTGCCACTTTTTCTGGCTCGTTCTTCTGCACTTGCGCATTCTTTTTTTGGTTAAAAGAGACGCCAAACTTTTCTTCGTATTTTGTAAAAATAATACTTTCGATTTCTTCAAGAAGCTTTGGGTTTTCTTTAAGGTCTTTTCTTGCAGCCTCTCTTCCTTGGTATCGATTCGTCTTATAGCTTAACCAAGGCCCTTTTTTCTCAATAACTCCAACTTCAACACCAAGATCAAGGATTGATCCAGAACGTGAAATACCCTCATTAAAGAGAATGTCAAACTCAGCCTGTCTAAAAGGAGGCGCCATTTTGTTCTTTGCAACCTTAACTCTTACGCGGTTACCACACTCTGTGCCCTCCGCATCCTTTATCCCACCAATTCTGCGAATATCTAAACGAACTGAAGCATAGAACTTTAGAGCGCGACCACCTGTTGTTGTCTCAGGGTTACCAAACATTACACCGATTTTTTCTCTGATTTGGTTAATAAAAATTGCGCAAGTGTTGCTTTTAGAGAGAGTTGCGCTTAGTTTTCTAAGAGCTTGAGACATCATTCTGGCTTGAAGGCCAACATGCGTATCACCAATCTCCCCTTCTAGTTCGTGCTTTGGAACAAGGGCAGCAACGGAGTCGATAACAATAACATCTACAGCGTTAGATCGTGCGAGCATTTCTGCAATGTTTAAGGCTTCTTCTCCAGAATCAGGCTGAGAAATCAATAGTTCGTTTACATCAACACCAATTTTGGCTGCATAACTTGGGTCAAGAGCGTGTTCTGCATCTATATAAGCAGCAACGCCCCCATTTTTTTGACAATTTGCAACAATATGAGTTGCAAGAGTCGATTTACCTGAAGATTCTGGTCCATAAATTTCAACAACTCGACCTCTTGGAACTCCACCAATACCAAGAGCGATGTCTAAAGTGATTGATCCTGTGGGAATAACCTGTACGCTGTGAGAGGAAGAGTGTTTTCCAAGTGACATGATAGATCCTTCTCCAAATTGCTTTTCAATATGGGCAAGAGCTAGATCGAGTGCTTTTTTTTTCGCTTCTTTTTCAGACGGCTTCATAAAATACCTATGTTTATCAATGCAATGCATTAGAATAATAAAGACCTAGACAAAAATCCAGTCAAAACTGAAATTCAAGAGATAAACAGGGGTGTTATTTTGCGGTTTTTGGCTGGAGATATTGGTGGAACAAAAACACTTTTCGCTCTTTATGAGTTAAAGGGTAATGACTTAACAGAAGTTCGTCGAGAAAAATACGTCTCACATGAACACAAAACATTTGATGAAATTGTAGAACTTTTTCTTAAAGGTGAGAAGAACCTGCCCCATAGTGCATGTTTTGGAATAGCTGGCCCCATAGAAAATGAAGTTTGTCATACAACAAACCTACCTTGGGTCATTGACTCTAAGAAGTTGTGTGAGAAATTTAATATGGAAAAAGTCTCTTTAATCAACGACTTAAAAGCAAACGCATATGGAATTAAAACTCTCCAAACAAAAGATTTATACACACTCAATAAGGGCGTGCCAAACAAGAATGCAAATCAAGCTCTAATTTCTGCTGGAACAGGGCTTGGTGAGTCACCCATTTTTTTTGATGGGAAAGATTATATTCCAAGCGCTTCAGAAGGTGGACATTGTGATTTTTCGCCACGCAATGACATTGAAATAGAACTATTGAAGTATTTGCAGAAAAAATTTGGTCACGTCTCTTTTGAAAGGGTTCTATGTGGACAAGGGCTTGTAAACTTATATCAGTTTCTTATTGATAGTAAGCATGAAAAGGTCGATGAACTCGTTTCAAGAAAACTAAAAGAACAAGACCCCGCTAAAGTGATTTCAGAACTGGGCTTAACAGGAGAGTGCAAGGTGTGTGCTCGAGCTCTTAGTTGGTTTTGTTCTCTTTATGGAGCAGAGGCGGGGAATGTTGCTTTAAAAGTAATGTCTCTTGCTGGAGTCTATATAGGTGGAGGAATCGCACCAAAGATACTAAGTGAATTAAAAAAAGAGACATTTATGAAGGCCTTTATTGATAAAGGTCGTTTTTCTAACTTATTAAAGAATGTTCCAATTTATGTTATTCTAGATGCCGATACCGCTCTCAAAGGGGCTGCATATTATTGTCAAAAAGTTGCCTAAGACAAATAAAAGAGAAAAAAGTTTAAAAAAACTGCATCCTGCAACTCGTTTAAGCTAAGCTTTCGCATCTATACTTCACAATAATTCTAAATAATTAACAAAAAAAAAGTTTAAAAAATAATATCAGCTCGATTATAGGAGAATTAATAAAGTAAAACGAATTAAATCAAAACCCCCGTGAGGTAAAAAATGATTGGATATTCTAGAAAAGGATTCCCAGTCTTGATAGCGTCAATTGCAGTCAGTGCTGCAGCGTTCGCAGGAACTGGAGAAATGAAAACTAATGGCTGCAAAGGGCCAAGCATGTGTCACACAAGACCAGACGTTGATTCAAACGACTTTATGATCGATGTTGGATTTCTTTTGGAGCAAGCAAGAGTAACAGGTAACATGTATGCCTACACATTAGATGGTGGAGTTGCAGCAGGAGCTAACACTCAAGCAACTAACGGTAGAAGACCTCAATTTAATTTAGACTGGGGTTTAACTGTAGCAGTTGGTCGTCATTTCGAACATGACGATTGGGATCTAAAAATCCATTTTGACTGGATCCAAACAACAGGAAAAGATTCTACTTCAACAGAGTTTAGTCAAATTCTTATTCCTGTGAATATGAGATCAGTAAATGCTTTAACTACTTCTACGAATTTTGTAAGCGCTGATGTTGGAAGTTCTAAGCATAGAATCGATTATTACATGTTTGATGTGATGCTTGGTCGTGGAAACTTTATGAGTGGATGCTTTGCTATTACACCACATGTTGGTATAAAAGCTGCTTGGATTAACAACACTGTGACTAATAAGTTCACAGGTGGAACAGTGGGTACTGATGCTGTTTATATGAAGCGTGGAGATGATTTCTGGGGTGTTGGACCACAGGTTGGAGTAAATGGAAATTGGGGAATGTCAGAAGGTATTGGCTTATTTTGTGACAACTCAATGGCGATCCTACTTGGATATGCAAAAATCAACGATCATTCATGGTCAAGTGCTGCTGCAAACACTTTAACGATGACATACAATGAAGGTTCAATTGCTGTTCTTTCTCCAGCACTGAAGACATTTCTTGGATTACAGTATGAAAAACCTGTATACTACGGTTGTCAGCACATTAGAATCAGAGGTGGATGGGATACATCATTCTACTTCAACCAGTTTGCTCATTCAATGATTTTGAATGAAACACCAAACGCTCTCTTCCACACAGATGAGAACAATACATTTGGTTTAACTGGTCTAAGAATTGATTTATGCTGGGATTTTTAATCTAAGTATAGATGAATTGATTTAGCGAAAAGCGGCCCCAAAATTGGGGTCGTTTTTTTTTGTCTTGTTCTCTTTTATTTTTTTATTGTTTTTATCTTTTATTCGTATTATTTATAAAACATAAGCAAGTTGTAATTGCTTTTCATAATTACCGCTAGTAGATGGTATTTAAGTGAAATGGTTTTCGAAAGTTCGTCATTTTCCATTGTGGTCTGGCGTTGCTGCGATAACAGTGTGTGTCTTTGTGATCTTTTTTTGCGCCCTTCTTCCTCTTTCAGGCAAGAACAAAGGGGTAGGAGAGAAGCGAAGAGAAAGGGTCCTTTGTGAAAGGATGTATGAGCCGCTGGGGTCAAGTACTACATGGAAAGATACAGAGTGTTACCCTTTGCATGGGTATTTGTCTTGTCATTTGTACAGGGCAAGTGCTGGGAATGGAGCTTTTGCTTATTCACGTGAAGGACAGAGTACAACTCCACCAATATTAGATGGAGTGAGTGAGAACGTGTCAAATCACTGGAAATGGGGTTTTTCTGTTGGAGCAGGAACTCAACTGTTTCATTATGATTGGGACGTTTGTGCAGAGTATCAGTATTTTGCAGGTAGTGAAAGACAAGATGTTTCACAAACAGGAAGTCAAACCCTGATTCCATTGAAGAGTGTTACTCTAGATGGGGCAAGGGTAGATGTCGCTCGAGGTCGAACTGCGCTGATGTTAAATCAGCTCGACATAGATCTTACTAAGCGATTTCACTTTCAAGAAAATGTGCTTGTGAATACAGGGGTAGGAGTTCGCTCTACATGGGTTAAAAATAATGAAGCAACTCTCTATACTGGAGGGCCAACGCTTACAACAAATGTTGTAAACGTCACTCAAAACAACAAATATTGGGGAATTGGGCCATTAGCTACTTTAAGTGGGCGGTTTCTTTTTTCTGAGATCTTTTATTTAGTTGCAAAGACGGGCGTTTCTCTTGAATATACATTAAATCGGTCAACTTATGGTGAATCAAGGACAAACGACTCAACTGCAACAATCAATTTTTATGAGAAAAAACAGTATCTAGCGCCTACATTAGATATGAAGATTGGTTTTGGTGTTGCTAAATATGTGATGTGTGACGATGCGCATGTCTCTCTTGATTTTACCTACGATACACAAATTTTATGGAAAAGAGCCAATTCATTTGAAGTGCAGCCCTTCTCTTCTCCAAGGTATACTCGTCCATTTAATGATGTAACGTTACAAGGTTTTGCCTTATCTCTTTCTGTTCTGTATTAAAAACGTCTATAGAGGGCAGCATTCAATAATTTCTTCTACTTCGACCAAAGACTTTGCCTTGTTCAACTTTTCACGAAACTGAGCCATTCGCGGCTCATTTCTGAACGTCCATGTAGCAACTTTTCTCATATCAATCATAGTTCTTTTATCATCATTAAATGATTTAGAATATTCTAGGTGCATTTTTAGAAAGTTCCGAAGAAAATCTCCATTGATTTCATGAGAAAAAGGCTTTCCACCTAAATTAGATTCAATTAGTTCACTAATCCAAGGAGCGCCAAGAGTTCCTCTTGAAACAAGAATTCCGTCACATTTAGTTGTTTCAAACATATCAAGAGCGCTTTCGGTATCAAAAATGTCGCCATTTCCAAAAACTAAAATCTCTTTTTTTACATCGACACAATCTTTGATAAGTTGACGATTTGCAACACCTTTATAAGCTTGTTGGCGAGTGCGTCCATGAACAAAAATTGCCTTTGCGCCCGCTTCTTCAGCAATCTTTGTCACTTGAGGAGCAACAATAGCTTGATCATCCCACCCTACACGAATTTTTACTGTAACAGGGATTTTTACCGCGTTAACCATCTCATTTAAAATTTCTCCAATCAGTTGAGGAGACTTCAACAAACCTGAACCACTATTATCTTTTGTAACTTTATCAACAGGGCAGCCACAGTTTAGATCGACGACATCAAAGCCTAAATCTTCAACGATTTTGGCAGCTTCTTTGGCAAGTTTAGGGTTACTACCACAAATTTGAGCTCCGATAGGATGCATATCTGGCGTATAACTAAGAATTCGATATGTCCCTTTATCATGCCTTATGAGGGCATCGATCTTCACCATTTCACAAAAGTACAAAGAAGGGCGAAATAAGTTTACGAGTCTACGAAAGGGCAGGTCGCTGCACCCAGCAAGAGGGGAAAAGGCAATGTTATTTTTTAGTGTAACAGAGCCAAGTTTTAAAGGTTTGATCCAGGACATAAGCTTTAAATAATAATTACAAGATTCTTAATAGTAGAGATTCTATCATACGAAGGGCAAAAAAGGCAAAGATTGGTGATAAATCAAACATTCCTCCAATAGGGGGAATGATTCGTCTAAAAACGTTTAGGTAGGGTTCTGTATAAAAATAAAGAAATCTTGCAAATTTTGAGCCCTGAATGGCCGGAAACCAAGATAAACAAATTCTCCCAAAGAGGAGTAGAGTGTAGACAACAAAAAATAAATGGATAATTCCCTTAAACATATGCTTTTATTTTAATGATAGTAATCATTTTCGTCATGGATTAAAATTTTCTCAAAACATGGCAAGGAGATAAATGTACGTTCTCAGCATTCATCCAGATGGAGAATACTTCAAAGTTGCTCTATTGAGCCAAAAAAACAAGAAGTTGAAGATTGAATTTATCAATGATCTTCGGAAGGATATTGTTGATTTAAATCAATTAAAGCGAAAAATTGACTCAGTTACAAAACAAAAAGAATCCAAAGTAGAGATTGTTTCTGGATTAGGTCCTGATGAGGTTTTTTTAAGAACGATCGAATTGCCCTTAAAAAAGAAAAGAGCAGTATTAAAGGCGCTTCCTTTTCAATTAGAGTCGTTGCTCCCTTTTTCTCAAGAACATTCAACAACTCTTCCCATGATAAAAAAAACAGATCAAGGGTCTTGTGTAAAGTTGTATAGTTTTATGAATGAAACTATGGACAACCATATTCAAAATATAAAAACTTTTGGTTTTAATCCAGATTGGGTTTCAACTGTTTCTGTCGGCCTGGCTCGTTTTGCAAAAACATTTGCATCAGAATCAGAGAATTGTCTAATTTTCCACTTTGGATGGTCTAGATCGTATTTAGTTGCACTCTCAGGCGGCCAAGAAATTTTTTCCACGACTCTATTTGTTGGCTTGAAAAACTTTATAGATGCTTTGAAAGATGATTTTTCTGATGTTGAGGAAGTGAGTCTAGACCTTCTTGAGATTGAGATTGAAGAATGTTCCAACAACGCTGAACAAAACAGCAAGATGAGTAAAGTTTTACTAGAAGTACAAAAACAAATTTATCGAGTAATGGAGTTTGTAAAGAGAGTAGATCAAAAAAAGGATTGTGAAGGCGTTATTTTTACAGGTTACACAGAGATTGTAAAAAGAATCACTAAATGGATGGAAGCTTTTCCAGGAGAGATCATTGACCTAATTCCTCATCTTGAATATGAAACAAAAGAAATCGCAAGTTACGCGCTAGAAATTGGTCTTGCATTAGATTGTATTCAGAGAGATTCAAAGACAATTCAATTACGTATTGGTGAATTTACTCCAATGCGGATGTATGAGAAGGTAAAGAAAAAAGCGATTGTTTATTCTGGAGTTGCTTGTTTTACAAGCTTATTACTGCTTTCAATTGTTGTTGCCTTCTATGTAAAAAAGGAAAATTCCCAAAAAGAAAGATTTGCAAGGATTGTAAATTTAAGTGGTGCAGACATTGAGCTTTTTCCCTTTATGCAGAAGCGTTTTGTTACGCAAGAAGAGATGAGAAAGGGTGTTTTTCAACTTGTTAAAAGTTTTAAATCAGTCAATGCTGAAAAGATTATAAAATCTGATCCAATTCTTGTGAATGAAACCATTGAAGGACTTTATTTACATTTAACAAAAGAAATAACGATTTTAAATATTAACTACGAGCTGATTTCATACCCAACAATCGCTTTTCCACAACAGGAAACTATCGTGGCTTACTGCTTAAAATTCCAATCTGAAACAGAAGAAGGGGCCCAAATTTTTTACAACAAATTAGTAGAAGATGTAAAAGAGTGTGTTACAGAACATACTTTTATCAAGGAAGGAAATGAATATAGGGCAAATTTTACATTTAAAAACTAAAATAAAAGAAAGCTTTAGTTTTTTTGTGAGTGGTTTTCAAGGCTCTCTTATGTTGACTCGATCATTTGTCACATGGGGTTGTATGATAGGAAGCTTTTTGCCACTTTTTTTTGTTATTTTATTTTGGTGTTGGCTTTCAAATCGTTCTGAATTGATGGAAGGACAACTTTCAGTCCTTGAAGAAAAAGCAAGGTTTCTAGTGAAATTACAAAAGCAAAGGAATCGATTTTTTCAAGAGTTTGGATTAAGCGATGAAAATTTTCTTGTTAATTATATTGAAACAGAACCTTTACTAGACTCTAACTTGCAATACTTAAAGAAAATTCAACAAGTAGGGGAATATTCAAAGTATGAGCCCATCACAGAAAGGATTAAGTTTTTAACCGAAGGGGAAAATAAGCTGAAGTTTAGCTTGTTATCTTCTAGTGAGGGGGTTTTCTATAAAGAAAAACTTTGGAAACTTGAAAGACCTGTTGAGATGAACTGTGAAGATGTAAAAAAAATCTTAGCTCTAATCGAAGGGGTTAAAATCGATAAATATTTACCAAATCCTATGAGACCTCAATTGGGAATCACAAAATTTGATCTGATATTGAAGCCTCAAGGAAATAGGAATAAAGTTTTTTGTGTAGACATGGAAGTTTTACAAAGAGGGTGTCATGAAGTCGAGCATTCGTAATAGTGCAATTATTTTATCAATCGCGTTTTTTGTTTCTGGATGTATGAGAAATACATCAACAACACAGAAAGAATCGCTTGCAGCAATTCAATTGTATGACAGAAATGGCGTTCAAGAGACGATCAGTAATAAAGAAAGAACATCTATCTACGAAAATAATGACTATCTTTTGGCACAGCCGTATAAAAAAGTGATTAGAACTTTTGAAAAAAACAAAGAAGGGGTTTCTAAATCTAAAATAACAACGTATCACGATAATGGGCAAGTTTGGCAATACCTTGATACAGTTAACGGTAGAGCATGCGGCAAGTATATAGAATGGCATCAAAACGGAAAGAAGCGCATGCAAACACCCGTTCTTGAAGGCGTCGGAGATTTGAGCTTGAGAGCGCAAGCAAGTTGGGTTTTCGATGGGAAAAGTTTAGTTTGGGATACAGAAGAAAATCTTATTGCAGAAATCAATTATGATAAAGGAAGTCTAGAGGGAAATTCTCTCTATTACCATCCAAATGGTGTAATATCTAAAGTAATTCCGTATAAAAACAATCTTATCGAAGGGTCTGTCAACATCTATAATCAAGAGGGAGAACAAATTGGATATTCTGTTTATTCTGAAGGGAAGAAAGATGGGGCATGTGATTTCAAGGGATCAAAATTTATTCCAAGAAAAGAAGAACTTTTTCGAAAGGGGGAGTTAATTTCAGGGAAATATTGGAATTTTGAAAACAAACTTATCTCAGAGATTGATGGTGGATGTGGGATTCGTCCCGTCTTTGAAGACGGAAAAATCCTTGAAGAAAGAGAGTATGTAAAAGGATTTCCAGAAGGCGAAGTGAAAATCTATAGAGAAAATGGAACGATTGAAAATATTTATCACGTTTCAGATGAGAAAAAAGAGGGTGAGGAGTGGTGTTATTATGACTCAAGTGATGAGAGTAAAACTCTGCAGCCCATGTTGCATATCATGTGGCATGATGATGAAATTCATGGAACTGTTCGTACTTGGTATGAAGATGGCACATTAGAAAGTGAAAAAGAAATTCAAAATAACAAAAAGAATGGAATTTTACTCGCTTGGTATAAAGATGGAAATCTCATGATGGTTGAGGAGTATGAAAATGACAAGCTCATTAATGGAAAATACTTAAAGAGTGGAGATGATTCTCCTGTGTCAAGAGTTGTTGGAGGAAATGGCATTGTAACTATCTATGATGCACAAGGAAAGTTTTTAAGAAAGATTGAATATAGTGAAGGCTTGCCAAAAGAATAAAGAGCAAATTCGTGATTGTTTTCTTAAAGTTCGAAAAGAAATAGATCCGATTCGTCGCCAAGAGGCAAAGCAGGCGCTTATGTCTTATTTAAAAGAACGATTGGCTGATAAGCAAAGTGTTTTATCTTATTATTCAACCTCAGATGAAGTTGATATGATTGAAATCAACGAAGAATTAGCCGCAAGAAAGGTTCTTGCGCTCCCTAGAATGGAAAATAATTCAATCGTTGCATACAAAGTTAAAAATTTACCAACAGACCTTCACAGGCAAAGCAAACGATTTTTAGAGCCAATCCCCGAAAGGTGTGAAAAAATAGAATTGTTTGATCTAATTTTGATTCCTGCAGTTGCATTTGATTTAAATCGGAATCGAATTGGGTATGGGTATGGACACTACGATCAGTTCTTGAAGGGAAAGGGTAAAATACATAAGATCGGAATTGCATTTAAGGAACAGATAAGTGCAAATTTTTTCCCTGTTGAAGAACACGATGTTCCTGTAGATGAAATTTGTATAGTATAAGGACATCTATGAAAAATCTATTTTTTACCGTGCTTTGTCTTTTTGTTAGCGTGCAAAAAATAGTATTTGCATACCCATCTAATCAAGTTTTACAAGTCAGCTACTGTGATGAAGATCGTTTCAATACACAGATGCCAAAAACACCAAATTTCATGAGATCAGTTAGAGATAAAGGTGTTGAGCGCGGGTTTATGGCATTATACCAACACGTACTACTCGACACAATGGGAACGATTTCAATCTATGGCGGAGGAAATATAGCAAGGTGGCACAGCTTAGATGATCAAATCGTTACAGGATCTGCCTTTCTTTCTGGAAGGTTATGGGTTCTACACCTTTTATTTATTCATCCCTACGTAGAATATTCTATGTTTGGACCAACTCTTACGTCTAAAGACTCTTTTGGAGAACTTAATTTCAAATCAAACTTTCTATTTCAAAATTTCTTTGGAGTCGGAGTAGAGATTGGAGAAAAAAGAGGGTTTTCAATCGATTTAAAAACAATTAGATACTACGAATCAAATGACTTCACTCCACATGATGGATTTCGTATACCAGTAATCGCATCATTTGGCGTTCTTTTTTAAGTAACTTTAGATTACTTAAGTATTAATGAATCTGCTTCTGCTTTATTCAAAGAGGGTTGTTCACTTATTGAACATTCACATCTGAAGTTGCTTTTTCTGAAGAGTCTTCTGTGAATTCTGATTCATCAAAGTCGATGAATGGATCTCCACCATCATTTGTCCAAGTTTGTCCGCCATCATTAGAGAAGTTGCCATTACCATCATTAGCAAATGGTTTTGGTCTTGGGTTTCCGTTGCGTGGAGGTGCTTTATGAATTCTAGAAGGAGGTTGATTGACGTTAGGTTTTTTCTGTACTTTTTTGATTACACAAGTTTTCTGTCCAGCCGTGCATCCCTGTGCTGTTACAGTAGCAGTACAGGGGACGTTATTCCAAGTTCCATACTCATTTTGGTATTTGGGCGGAACGTGTTGTCCTTTTTTTTTGGGAGGAAGAGAATAATCATAAGGTCTTGCAGCATTACAAACCCATTGTACGGTATAAGGTGTTGTTGTTGCATTTGCGAGTTCTTTAAAAGAGCCGTTATTATCGTACCAAATATAACTTTGTCCCGGGGAGAGGTTCACTGAACCCTCTAAAGCTCCTGTTGCGTTGAGCACTTTTGCTGTAAGTGGAAAAATTGAGTCGTTGATTAAAGTAATAGAAACAGCACAAAGGGGCGCAAGAGCCCCCATAGAAATAAACGATGTAAGTAATGAGTAAGCAAGCTTACTTGACATACGCCCACTTAAAGTCAATTTGTCCACCTTCTGTTAACACAACATCACAAAGAGTATCATTTTTCACATGAATCATTGTGTAGTGAAAAATTGGGATTACAGGCATTTCATCCATTAAGATCGCTTCACCCTGCTTTAGATTTTCTAACCTGTCATTTTCATTAGTTGAGGAATATGAGGCAGAAATAGCTTTCTGGTAGTCAAGAGATTCCCAATTTGTATTGTTAGTCCCAACATTTTTCGTTTTAAACACTTCAAGAAAGTTGATAGGATCACGAAAGTCTGCAATCCATGAGCCGCAAGCAAGTTGAAAGTCACCTTTTGAAATTCGGCTAAAGTAGATTTTTGCTTCAAGAGGCTCAAGCTTCACTTTAATACCAAGAGCTTGTTTCCATTGGTCTTGAATTGCCTGAGCAATGCGGTGAGATCTTGTGTCTGAAACGTACGTAAGTGTCATTTCAGGAATTTTATCTGCAGAAATTGATTCTTCTTCAAGTGCAACTTGCAACATAGACATTGCTTGTGCTTGATTTCCATCTTCAAAGTATGGAACAGATTGAAGGCCCATTGATACAGGTACAATGCCTGTTGCGGGAGTCTGTCCACCTAAAGCGACGTGATCAATAATTTGTTTTCTATCGATCGCCATTGCAAGCGCTTTTCTTAAATTTTCATTGTGAAATGGGTATAGAGAAGTGTTTGTGCGAATCCAGTACGTTCCAAGCATTGGGTCAGACTGGATAAGACTTTTTGCTTTTAGAGCTTCAATAGAATCAGCAGGAAGAGTTGAGAATGGAGATCCTTCCCAGTCAATTTCGCCTGTTTCAAACATTTTCAAACCTGTTTCTGGATCGACCATGACCATAGAAATGCGATCAAGTTGTACCATCTCTGAGTCCCAATAATAAGGGTTTTTAGTAACAACTATTTCATCGTTATGACGCCAGTCAAGGATTTGAAAAGGACCATTGCTTATAAAACTTTCAGGCGACCGAGCCCAATTTGGATCAGCAAGATCAGTTAGCTTGCTTACAGGAAAAAATGCAGGGGAAGTAACTAGCTCTAGGAAAAAAGGCACTGGGTATTCAAGTTGTACAACAAGAGTGTAGTCATCTTTTGCTTCAATGCCTAACATTGTTGGCGGTAACAAGCCTTGTTTAACCGAAGTAGCGTTTTTGATTGAATAGAGCATAAACGCATAGTCAGAAAGAAAGTCAGGAGCAAGTAGTTTTTTCCATGAATAAACAAAATCATGTGCTGTAAGTGGAGTTCCATTTGACCACTTAGATTCTCTAAGTTTAAAAGTATATGTTTTCATATCCTCTGAAACTTGATATTTTTCAGCAAGAGCAGGAGATGTCACCCCGCTCTTATTTACTCTCATTAATCCTTCCATCAGATTTCGAGCTAAATTCATGTCATTTAAAGAGCGTGTTTTTCTTGGATCAAGTGTTGATGGCTCAGAAACAATGTTGATGCGAATCTCTTGCTTAGAAGCTTGGCGATTTTTTTTGTCTTTACAACATGAATCGCAACTTAAAAGAGTTACCATTGCGTATGCTAATGTAGCTGAGAGTATATAACTTGTTTTTTTCATAAGATGCCTTTATGATCTACATAAATTTAGTTCTTTAATTTATACAGATAGGCTCTTTTTTTCAATCGTTATGTTTAGTGTTACTACAAAACCAACTCCGCTGTTTAATACACAAGAAATTAGAGCAATATTTACACTTCCGTTTAAATTGGATAACCGCTTTTTACTGAACGAATTAGAGACAATCTTGTTTCCGTGTGTAACTGTGGAAGTTTTTGGAGAAGGGGAAGTTGTAGAAGTTAGATGTAAAGACTACCCATCGAAGATTCCACTGTTTACTCATCGAGATTTTCTAGATAGTAGTGGAAAATTTCATGAAAAAATAAGAAAAAGACCCTCTATCGATGCAATGGTAGAGAAATTGAAAAACCTTCCTAAACTTCCCTACATTTGGGGTGGCACATTTCCTGAAGGAGTTTCTGAACTTTTTGAGTTATTTAAGCCAGAAAAAGAACTAAACGGTTGGGAATGGCAGCTTTTTCATTTACGAGGAATCGATTGTTCTGGATTATTGTATAACGTTACACATGGAACTGTTCCAAGAAATACAGGGCCACTTTTTGAAATTTGCACTCCTATCGACGCGCCTTCAAGACCTCTTGATCTTATTTTCTCCCCTGGACATGTCCTCATTTATTTGGGGGATAATGAAGTTATTGAAAGTGTAAAAACGCATGGCCTTCGTAGAATGGATCTTGATAATAGACTTGAGACTTTAACAAGAGAAGAGGATTGGGTTAAGTTTGGTCGTTTTCTTTAGGAATCAGATTTTCCATGGAACTTTTCCTCGAATATTTTTAGTAATCGAGCAAATTCTTTTGACGATTGCGTAGAGGGTTTCCCTCCACGATGCGACTTAGTGCTGTTTTTTTGTCGTTTAGAAATTCTATTGAGAAATTCTTCAATATTAATGTGTTTGACGCCATGGTCCTTGGCATACATTGCAAGCGCACGATCATCAGTTACAAGTGTAACAGATGATGCGTTCATGTGAGCTTCAAGATATTCAAGAATATATTCATCTGCTGTAAGGTTTGATGGGGAATAGACAACATCTAAATTTGGATATGTGTGAGATGATGAAGGGTAGAGAAAAGAGCCTGAACGTGTATTATCAAAGATTGCTATTGCTTGCATACGTGCATTTTCTAACGCATTTGCGAGAAGATCAATAAAAGCCTCTCTTTTATCTTGCAGAGGATTGGGAATTTCTTCTACGCGAAAAAAGAGATTGTAAGCATCGATTAAATATGCGCTGATAGTTCAGCCTCAATTGTAAGGATCAGCTTATCAAGGGCTCGTCTTCTATGTGAAATTCGATTCTTTGTCTCTGCATCTAGCTCAGCCAGCGTCTTGCTGTAGTCATTCTTGATGAACATAGAGTCATAACCAAATCCAGCACGTCCTCGGGGCTCAAGAATAAGTTCGCCTTCACACAGGCCTCTTGTTGTTTTAATGATGCCATTTTCATTTGCAAGACAAAGAGCGCATTCATAATACCCTTTGCGTTCATGTTCTTTCAAATCTTTGAGGTTATCGATTAACTTGCTTCGATTTTCTTTGTCTGATGCCTCTTCTCCAGCATAGCGGCGGCTTTTGATTCCAGGATCTCCATTTAAAGCTGGTACAACAAGACCAGAATCGTCAGCAAGAACAAGAATTTTTAATGCCTTTGCACAGTCGAGCGCTTTTTTTTCTGCATTTTCTTCAAAAGTAGTTCCAGTTTCATCAATTGAGCGGTATTCTGGAAAATCCTTTAATGAAAGAATGTCGACTTTTTTCAAAATCGGCTTTAAGATCGCTTTTAATTCAAGAATCTTATGAAGATTGCTTGTTGCTAATACTATTTGCATACATCATACCTCTGATCAAAGATTAGCATAGAGAGAGAATAAAACCCAAGCAAGATTCAAGCCTTAGTGGGGCTTAGGAAAAAGATCAAGTCCAGTCATCACTGAAACTTGATAAAACACAATAAAAAGAGCCATGCAAAATAAGAAAATAAGAAGTCGACGCCCACCAAAAACTTTATATGCGCTCACGTGATGTTCATCAATTCCATATCGACCACGCCACACCATCAATACGGGTAATATGCCAAACAAAATAACAGCACAAACACCACCGGCAAAACCTAATGCAGCATAAAAAATAGAGGGGTCAAATATTGCAAAAACAAGAGGAGGAAAAAGAGTAAGGATACAAATCCAAACATTTTCACGATAGCCTGATCTAACGTTTAGCCCATCAGAAAGAAAATGAACAAGCGTAAGTGTTTGAGCTAAAAATGAAGTCAGAATTGCAAAAAAGGCAAGAAGTGCAGCAAATGTTCCGATCATAGGTGCTTGCAGATTTTCTCTCAGCGCTTGTGCGGCATCAATTCCAGAAAGATAACTTTGAAGAATTCCATGCTCACCTGATATTGGGAGAGAACCAAGAGCTAGGATCATCCAGAGTAAATAAACGCATAGCGTAAAAGCAGCTCCTGCTAAAATTGATTGTTTAACTCTCTTAATGTCATTGTCTAAATAATGAGTCAAAGTTGGTATCATATTTTGAAAACCAAACGAAATGATCAATATCGGTAAAGAGAAAAAAGCATATTTTGTGTCAAAATATTCAAGCTTGCCTACTTCAACATATCTAAATCCAATACATAATAAAAAAATAAAAGCTGCAATTTTCCCCACCATCAAAACTCGATTTGTCAGGTCAACAGTTCTTGTTCCAAAAAAGGCTAGAGAGCCAAATAGAACAACAAAAAAAGTAGATCCTGCCCAAGAAGGAAATGCAGAACCAAAGAGGGAGGAGACGTGATTCCCACTTCCCGCAATGTAGGCTGTTAATAGAGCGTAAAATAGAAAAAGATATAACACCCAAACAAGAATTCTTCCCAACGGGCCAAGCATGCGAGTAACCATGGAAATAAAATTGGTTTTTCCTTCAAACCATTGCCCAACTTCTACAAGGAGAAGAGATGTAGTTGTCATAAAAAAGCAAGCAAGGATAAACATTACAAGAGAGGGAAAAAATCCTGCCATTCCAGTAAGAATAGGCAAGCCCAACATGCCAGCACCAATACAACTTCCAGCAATTAAAAGCATTCCACCAAAAACAGAGCCTTTTTTTGCTCTGGAGTGAGCTTTTTCTGTGCCTTTCATTTGTTTAATGTTCCTTATTTGCAAGACGTGCATTTGCTTTGTCAACGCTTCTGATTTCTTGATCTAATCTTCCTAGGTCATATCCATCAAAATCAACAAACTTAAAGAAACGCTTAAACTCTGGAATTGCTGTGAAAGTTTCAGCTGCGAGAGCTTGTGCGACATAGCGATATGCAGGGTGGCCCTGTGGCGCTGAACGTAGTTCTGTTAACCATTGAAGAGCACGTAGATTAATTCGGAAGTACCAATGAATATTATATGCCATTGGAACAACATACTGCG
This sequence comes from uncultured bacterium, assembly GCA_964350315.1. Taxonomy (GTDB): domain Bacteria; phylum Chlamydiota; class Chlamydiia; order Chlamydiales; family 2-12-FULL-49-11; genus JAJZEO01. The sequence goes on along the minus strand of CAYGJD010000006.1, from coordinate 17,587 downwards.
CTTCTTCAGGTAAATCGCAGCGAATTTTGTCATACACATCTTTTGCTTGGTCCATCGCTGATCGATATTTTTTTTCCATCGATGTGCCTAAAATCTCTTTAGGAATGTAGTATCCCCAGTCACAAGTTAACGTTTGTCTTTCTTGAGTCAGCATTCTGTGTCTTTGTAAATCGCGATATATTCCAAAATCGGCAACGATTTCAAAAGTAAAATTTGCATGTTCAAGAGCTCGTGGAGATTTTTGTCTGCGATTTTTACGGGAAGCTGCACCACCATCTAGAATTCGTTCAATCTCCTCATCGCTGAGTTTGCTTATATGATCACGAATATCAGAAAGGCTGCAATTTGCATGATTAAAGAGAAGCATAGAAGCAACAACTCTTGCAGAATCTTTGTCAAAATCAACAAGCTTTACGCGAGCACCTTCTTTTGGTTGATACTCATTCAAGTGTTCTTGGGAAAGTTTTTTTATGTCTGCGGTCATTGATTCTTTAAATTTTTGAAAAGAAATGAAGTGAGGGTGCGTTGAATCTGCCCTTCGGACAAAAGAGGGGATAACTTTGGACATTTCAGTATGACCACGCTTTGCGATTTCGATAGGCTCACTCAATGTTTCGCAGCCAAGACCTTGTAACAACGATTCAAAAAAACGGCCATTTCCAAACATACCCATGTTTGTTAGCGTACTTGCAGGTAATAATCCACGTAAACAGTCAAGAACCTTCGCTCTTAAAGCAGCAGTATAAGCAACCTTTGACACTTCAGGATCTTTAGGGAAATCTTGCTCCATGATTTCTGTAAGTTGCGGAATGAGTTCCCCGTAAACTTGAAATAAATGGTCGCACATGTTGATATACAAGTCGCGAAAGGCGCTCGTCATTAAAATAGGTTCGCGATAAAACAAATACTCACCATTTATTTTTTGATCAAAATAAACATAGCGAGTAGATTTTTCCAGAGGAGAGCCGCCAATTCTGCGGTCTTCGATGATTTTTGCAGCAAGCATTGAAATATGTTCGATCGCAAGGTGCGCTCCACCTAGCTCGCCAATTGAGTCATCACCATATCCATCTAGAATACGATCATAAAAGTTTTGAGCTTTTTTAATCGCACTCACTTGTTCTTCACTCTCTGTAGACTCTTTGCTAGAGCCAACAATAGAATCAAAAAGAGTCTCATCGTTTTTAATGAAGTCTTTGAGCAAAAGAGATCTCAAACCTAAACTTGATCGCGAATAGCGGGAAAATAGAGCCCCTTTGATAACCTCAGGCAAGTTTCTCAAAGCAAAAATGTTGCTCGTTGTGCTTGTAACATATTTCTCTAGAATTTTTTTCTGAGTTTCTGTGAATTCTTCATAGTCTTCCAGCATGTTTTCTCCTAAGAAAAAGTGACAAATGCTAATTCTAATCGGTATCGCTCTTAAAACGCAAGGGGAGCAGAAAAAGAGGTTCTCATTTTTCAATCTTTATGGTGATTTGTTTAAGTCGCATAAAGTTCTAAATATTCAGCAATTCCTTTTTCAACAATGCTTGTGAAAGAAACTTTGGAAGGGCAGATAAATTCACAGAGAGAAAAATCTTCAGGAACTACGCTGAGCAGGCCAAGATCAAGAGCCATTTCAAAATCTTTTGCTAAGAGTGCTTTAATAAATGGTTCAACAGGGATAGATAGAGGCATGACCTTTTGATAGAGGCTTCCGTCGACGATGGGTCTTTCTTCGCCGAGCATGCGTGCAGAGAAATCATAGGTTTTTTTTCGAAGATATGTCCTATGTGAGGTAAAATTAGGAGATCCGATGCGTATGAAAGGGAGAATACGGCGAGGTTTAGGCTTCATAAGCGCACATATTTGAAGATCTGAGAATCCAAGATGAGTTTTTCCTGTAGTTCCTGTTAAAGCATCCCCGACGATCACACGATCGACATTTTCCATCAGGCGGCTTTCGATTAGAGGAGATATTTCGCATCCAGCCCTTACTCGATAGAGCTTTCTGTCTTCTTCTTTAAATCCTGGTCCTGTTAGTCCAATCGTTCTATTAGTGTGATATCTACCCTCACCTAAAAGAGCGCCGATAGAGATTACGCCATCGACTTCAATAGTCCAAATGCAATCATCAGGATCTTTTATAGGCGAGATGTTCTCTATGTGCACAGAAGGAAGCCCAACGGGGTGGGGACCGAAAGCTGTGTGGTGAGTAACATCTGTAAATTGATCAAAAGGACTTCCTTGAGAGATTAGGTGGCACTTAGCAATCTTTGAAAGTAATGTTAAGCCCTTTTGAAAGGTTTCGTTTTCATTGAAGAGAGTATAAACATGGGAATGAGAGAGAGGAGATGATGCGATTGTGTTGATAAATATAGCGCGAGGCATTTTTGTTTTGGAAATCAGCTTATTAAAAGGTCTAGATAAAAGAAAAGGAGACAATCCACTCGAAAATAGAGCATCCAGAATCTCTTCCTTGCTTGCATTTAAAGAAATAGGAGGTCTTTCAACTTGCTTTTCATTCTCATCTTTGCGAATGACAATAGACATTAAGCGCCGTTTCTCTCCTCTTACAATATCTGTAACAGTTCCCGCTGCAGGAGAAGTGAAAATTCTTTCATTTAGATGTGTGTCATGAGCAAGAGTGCCGCCAAGGAGGACCCGATCGCCTATTTCTACATTTGACCGAAGTCTTGATTTCTTAGAAAAGGGGGATAGATCGAGTGCAATACCTGTTGCAACAGGCGATATAACTATATCTTCTTTGGCTGGACATGCAAAAGGAACATCTAGCCCGTGTTTAATACGTATCTTAACCATTTGCGGATAAATATGTGTTCAGGTTATGCTATCAAGGTATAGTTTTCTCGGAAATTCGGTTTAATAGCAATTCTTATTTGAAAGGAATCATGGAATATCTCAAACAATTTCAAAAGCACTTATCAAAACATAGCCTCGTTGGCGTAGTCTCTTTGTGGCAAGAATACTGTCTCTCAGAAGAATTTGATGGAGAAGAAATAAAAGAAATACTTCTCTGTATCAAAAACTCACCTTACTGTGAATCATTCGGTACATATGCAGATCAAGTATTACTTCTCTGGGAAACAATGAAAGATGGGCCGCTCAAGGATGATGTGATCAAGCTCGTATATGATTTACAAACAACGAATGATAGTAGACTTGCAGAAATTGCTCTACTTTATTTAGAAGACCGCTACCCAAATGACCCTGATTTTCAAAAAAAAGCTCGACTCGTCGGTCTTGTTGATCAAAATGATTTTCAATATTCCATTAGCAACTTTGAACTACTTACGCACATGAAAGAGGGGAACTTCTTTATTCACACTGGTGGATGGGGCGTTGGAGAAGTGACTGAAGTTTCAGTTCTTCGAGAACAAGTAACTCTTGAGTTTGATTATGTTGCAGGTCATAAAGAATTAAGTTTCAAAAATGCGTTCAAGACTTTAATACCAATCGGACACGACCATTTTCTTGCCAGAAGATTTGGAACACCAGATGAGTTTGAAGTATTTGCGAAAAAGCACCCTGTAGAATTAATCCATCTCTTATTAAAAGATCTTGGACCAAAAACGGCCGCTGAAATAAAAGATGAGCTATCAGAATTAGTTATCCCTGAAGAAATGTGGGCTAAATGGTGGCAATCAACAAGAACAAAACTCAAAAAAGACACATACATTGAGACTCCTAAATCCTTAAAAGAAAATTTTAAGCTTAGAAGGGTTGAAGTTTCGCATGAAGAAAGATTGATTAAAGCGTTGAATACTAAGCCTGATGTGAAAACACTTATTGAAATGATTTATACGTTTTTAAGAGATTTTCCTGCTGCTCTGAAAAATGATGAATTCAAATCTATGTTGGTTACACAAATGACTGACATCCTCCAAAACGAAGAAATTTCAGATAGTGATGAGATTCAAGTTCTTTTTATTCTTCAAGACCTTGGGCATGAAAAAGATCAAGATTTAGGAACATTGATCTCAAAGATTCCTCAAGTAGATAAAATGGTCGAAAACATTCATGTTCTTGCCTATAAAAAACGTCTATTGATGGGAATACAAAAAGAAAAACCTGATTGGGTGCCTATTTTTGCTTCACTTATTATCATCCTTGATCAAAACACACTTCGCGACTACTTACTAGATGAGTTAATGAAGCAAGAGGATAAAAAGGAACTTTCAACAACAATCGAGCAGTTGATTGAAATGCCAAATTGTTGTCCACCGGCAGTTTTGTGGTATTTTCAAAAAATAATGAGTTCGGATAAATATCTTTATAGCGATCAAGAAGGGAAAAACAGATTTTTTGAAGCGTTTTTCATTCTCCTTCACTTGATTGAAACAAAACCTCAGTACCGCGATTTATCAAAAAGAATGCATAACTTCCTGCAAAGCGGTCGATTTGCACATGTTCGAAGAATTTTTCAAAATGCAAGCTTAGAAGTTGTTAAAGAAATTCTCCTTCTTTCGACAAAATGTCAGACACTAAATGACCATGATGTGAAAATTCTTTATTCACTTGCAGAAGTTGTTCACCCATCTATTGGCGCTCTTAAGAAAGGGATAGAAGATGAAGTAGAAGAGATCATTTGGACAACAACAGACGGATTTAGAAAAATTAACGAAAGAATCGAACAAATCGGGACAGTTGAAACGATTGAAAATGCTAAAGAAATCGAAATAGCTAGATCTCACGGGGATTTACGAGAAAATAGTGAATATAAATTTGCTCTTGAAAAAAGATCAAGACTACAAAGCGAATTGAAATTTCTCTCAGATCAAGCAAAAAAAATGCGCGTTTTGACACTTCAAGATATTGACACATCTAAAGTAAATATTGGATGTGTAGTTGAATTGGAAAATGATGGTGGCGAGAAAGTTAAATATACATTACTTGGCCCATGGGATGCGAATCCAGAAGAGAATATCATTTCATCTCAATCAAAACTTGCAACAGATTTAATTGGCCTGAATAAAGGACAAAGTTGTACTGTACTCGGAAAGACGTGGAAAGTTGCTGAAATTGGGAGCATTTTGGGATGAAGGTAAAGACCAAAGAGAGGGGAGCCTCACTCGGTCAATATTTTGGAGCAGTTCTGCTCGTTGCAGGAACAACGATTGGTGTTGGAATGCTGGGACTTCCAGTTACAACGGGCTTTTCAGGCTTTTTCCCATCTATTTTGCTTTTTGTTCTTTGTTGGATGTTCATGCTCTTTACAGGGTTTTTCTTTGTCGATGTCAATTGCTCAATACCTGGAAATATCAACATCACAACGATGGCTAGAAGAAGACTTGGCGCTTGGGGACAGGCTCTTAGCTGGGTTGTCTATCTACTTTTACTCTACTCCTTAATGGCAGCTTATATTTCGGCAAGTGCACCGCTTTTTAGTGTCGCATTCAAGGAAATTTTTTCTATAAACGTCCCACTCAGTGCAGCCAAATTTTTACTTCCTCTTTTTTTTGGGGGATTTATCTATCTTGGAACTCGAGGCGTTGACGTAATAAATCGATTACTTATGGCAGCTCTTGTCTTGTCGTATATCCTTTTAATTGGATTTTTACCCTCACATATTCACACAACTTTATTGCAGCATGTTTCTTGGACACCCTTTATGTATGCAGCTCCAGTGGTGTTAACTTCTTTTGGATACCATATCATCATCCCAAGTTTAACAACTTATATTGGACACGATCGAAAAGGGCTCTACAAAGTCATCTTAATTGGAAGTTTAATAGCTTTAGCAGTCAATATTTTATGGCAGTTTCTTGTGCTAGGAGTCGTTCCACTCACTGGGCCAGACGGTTTAGCAATGGCTTGGAAAAATGGCTCTCCAATTACAGCATCGCTTGCAAAGATTGCTCACTCACCCTACGTTCAAGCAGGGGCCTACTTTTTCTCCTTTTTTGCAATTATCACTTCATTTTTAGGAGTAAGCTTAAGTTTGTCAGACTTTTTGACTGATGGATTGAAACTGAAAAAAAGTTGGGAAGGAAAGCTGCTTGCAATACTTTTGACATTTGTTCCGCCACTTATATTTGTTTTTTCATACGAAAGAGGCTTTTTATTAGCCCTTGAATATGCAGGAGCTTTTGTTGCAATTTTATTGGTGTTTTTACCAGCAGCAATGGCATGGACATTAGATAAACCAAGTTTTTATAAAACTATTTGGGGAAGAGTTCTATTATCTCTTACGATTCTTTTCTCATTTACGATTGTTGTCGTAAATATATTGATCAGATGGGGATTTTTTACAGGCGCCTTTGAAAAAATTGCAAACAGTAGCTAGTCATGGATAAATTCCGTCTCCATACAGATTTTTCTCCTTGCGGTGATCAACCTTCTGCTATCGAAAAACTTGTAAGAGGCCTAAATCAAGGCAAGAAAAAGCAAGTCCTTCTAGGCATCACAGGTTCAGGAAAAACGTTTACAATGGCAAACGTAATTGAAAAAGTGAACAGACCAACGCTTGTCCTTGCACATAACAAAACACTAGCAGCCCAGCTTTATCAAGAATTCAAAGCCTTTTTTCCAGAAAATGCTGTCGAATACTTCGTCTCTTACTACGATTACTATCAGCCAGAAGCCTACATTGCAAGAACAGATACGTATATTGAAAAAGACATGGCGATTAACGATACCATCGATCGCATGAGACTCTCAGCAACGCGTACCCTGATGGAAAGACGCGATGTCGTGATCGTTGCTTCCGTTTCTTGCATATATGGTCTTGGTGAGCCTGAAAACTATCAAAAAATGGTATTAGGATTAAAGGTTGGTCAGGAAATTGAACGAGACCGAATTCTCATTCATTTAGTTCACTTACACTACAAAAGAAATGATTTTGAATTAACACGTGGCCATTTTCGAGTACGAGGCGATATTATTGAAATTGTTCCAGCCTATGAAGAAAAAGTAGCCTATCGCATCGAGTTTTTCGGAGATGAGATAGAAAAAATTACAGAAATTGATCCACTCACAGGAAAAACAAAAAAAGAAAAAGCAGAAATTTCTATCTATCCTGGATCTCACCACGTCACACCAGAAGAGCTCAGATTCAAAGCAGTAGAAACGATTCGAGAAGAGCTTAATCTTCGCATCGAACACTTTAATAAAAACAAACAATATGCAGAAGAGCAGCGCATTAGACAAAGAACGCGTTATGATATGGAATTGATTAAAGAAGTTGGATTTTGCAAAGGAATCGAAAATTATTCCCTTCATTTTTCAAGCAGATCGCCAGGAGATCCGCCACATTGCTTGATAGACTACTTCCCTAAAGACTTTCTCCTCTTTGTTGATGAATCCCATCAGATGATTCCACAAGTCAGAGCAATGTATAATGGCGACCGCGCCAGAAAAACAGCCCTTGTTGACTTTGGTTTTCGATTGCCAACAGCATTTGACAACAGACCACTCAAGTTTGAAGAATTTCATGAAAAGATTGGCCAATGTATCTATGTTTCTGCTACTCCGGCAGAGTTTGAAATTGGAGAATCAGAGGGGGAGATAGTAGAGCAAGTCATTAGACCAACAGGACTTCTCGACCCAATCATAGAAATTAGAAAAGCAGAATTCCAAGTTGATGATTGCCTTGAAGAGATCCGCAAAGAGCGCGCAACAGGCGGAAAAGTCTTGGTTACAACTCTTACCAAAAAGCTCTCAGAAGAACTTACATCCTACCTTAAAGAAATAGGTATCCGCGCTAAATACCTCCATTCAGAAATTGAAACACTTGAGCGCATACAAATCATTAAAGACCTACGAGAAGACAAGTTCGACGTCCTCGTTGGTATAAATCTCTTAAGAGAAGGCCTTGACATCCCAGAAGTCTCACTTGTTGCAATCCTTGATGCAGATAAAGAAGGATTCCTGCGCAGTGAAACAGCCCTCATACAAACGTGCGGTCGAGCCTCACGGAATGTCAAAGGGCGCGTAATCCTCTACGCAGACAAAATGACCAAGTCAATCGATGCATGTGTAACGGTTACACAAAATCGCCGAGCTCACCAAGAAACCTACAACAAAGAACACAACATCACCCCCCATTCTACAAAAAGAGGCCGCATAGAAAACCTCCTTGAAACCTTTGGCCTCGCAGAAAAGACCCCAGAAAAGAAAAAAATCGAGCTCACCCATACCCAACTAGAGAAAAAAATCGAGCAACTAGAAAAACAAATGAAACAAGCCGCCAAAGAATACCGCTTCGAAGATGCAGCTGCACTTCGTGACCAGCTCGCAGAATACACCTCCCTAGACCTCTTTACCCGCTAGAACAGATTCAAGAAAAAAACGATAACTTAAATTGCCGGCTCATGCTCAGTATCGGATATCCTACTTTCTGTATCATGAGTTATAATTGGGCTCTTCATGACATATTGACGAATTTTCGGTGTATGATGGATAGATACATCAATAGAGGTCCATAAATCTGTTAGAAGATGATATCGAAATAATTTAATCAATCCTTTTCGTGATATTATCATTGAATATGTTCCCCATCTTGCTCGAATTCTTTCAAAGTTTTCACTAACCTGCTCGCGAAACAGATAATAGTCTGGATCATCAATCATCACACTTGGGTGAGAACAGTTTATGTAAGGAATGTCGACATAGTTCCCATCCCAATCAACTGTATTTGGATCGGTATAAAGAACGTCCCATTCAGGATCAAGAGTATTTAATTCACTTATAAGCTCTGGAATTTTTGAAGAAGAATCTACAAATTTAATGTCATCTTCCAGAACCAAAATTTGACTAAAGTTGTTTTCAAGAGCGTGATTCCAGGCAGAGATATGACTGAGAGAACACCCAAGCCTTCCTGGGTTGAATTCGGTGTCATATTTGTTTAATCCTCCTGTTAACCGTCTAACTTGAAACTTTTTCAGTTGCCAACCATTTATTGCACTAACTCTAACCGCGCTAAGCGCTTGTTCGTTCAGTTTAAGTTTTGTATTTTCCCATTTTTCAGGCCTCTTTGTCAAATTAATCACATAGATACAATCAATTCCTTCCAGATTTGAATGATAATTAGCCGAATCAATGTTTCGTAAATGCTTACAAAGATATTGGTTTGCTGCTAAACTATTAAATACAAAAAAAATAAGAAATAAAGTACTTTTCATAACGTCCTTTTATGTGAATGACAAAATTAAACTTATTCTAAGAATGGAGAACAAAATGTTCAGAATACTAGGGTTCATTTTTTTTATAGGGATTCCTCTATTTATTAAAGCAGATCAATTTGCAGAAAAACCAATAGTAGTTGTTATTCCTTCTTATAACAATGAAAGGTGGGTAGAGATAAATTTGGACTCGGTTTTATCACAAAATTACAATAATTATCGAGTAATTTATATCAATGATTGTTCCACTGATAATACCCGGAAGACCCTTGAATCTTTTCTAAGTACTCATGAGCGCAAAAATAAAGTTACCCTGATAAATAACAAAGAAAATCAAGGAGCACTAAAAAACATTTATAACGCAGTACATAGCTGTGATGATGAAGAAATAATAGTTACCCTTGATGGAGATGATTGGCTATTTGACTCAGAAGTCTTGAACACATTAAACCACGCATACTCATCAAGAGACCGAATTTGGGTAACACATGGAACATATATTAATTCTGATGGAAGCGCGGGAATAAGCTCTGAAATCACACAGATAACGATGAAAAGAAACGCTTACAGACAAAAATGTCAGCCTTCACATCTGCGTACATTTTATGCCTGGCTATTTAAGAAAATCAGAAAGAATGACCTTTTCTATGAAGGCGAATTTTTCAAGATGACATGGGATTTAGCAATTATGTTCCCCATGTTAGAAATGGCCGGCCCAAGGCAAAAATTCATAGACCATGTTCTCTATGTTTATAATATTGATAACCCAATCAACGATCATAGAAAAGATAGAGATTACCAATTAAAGTTAGAAAAACACATCAGAAATGCACCTAAATATTCTCACCTAAAAAGTAGAGACTACAATTGGAATTGAACAAAAAAAGATAGGAAAAAATGTTTGACAATAAGAAGGTTGTGATTCAAAGTTTAACTTTTAAAAACAGGAGAAATTATGACGAACAAGTTTAAAAAATGGACAGCAATTTTAGCGCTGATTTTCTTTGGTACTTTTCTTCAAGCAAATGAAGTAAAAACAATTGGAATTTGCAAAAAAACAGATAAAGTACTTGAAGGAATTACCTGGGGAAACTGGGGTAGTCGCCCGTATGAATATTATTGGGTAAACTCTGTTGTTTCTGTTGAAGGAAAAAGAGTTATAGATCTAGGTGTAGGGCTTCCGTCACAATATAATTGGTATGAATATATAGTTAAAAATCAGAAACCAAGTTTTTATGCAGGTATTGATTTTGATGGTAGAATGACTAAAGAAGAAATCTTGAATAAACCAAATTTCACAATGCGATATATGAGTATGGCTGATCTCAAATATCCGAATGATTCATTTGATGTTGCATATTGTATAAGTACATTTGAGCACATTCCTTATGAAATTTTCTTAAAAAGCATTCAAGAATGTCATAGAGTTCTAAAAGACAATGGCCTTTTGGTAATTACTTTAGACGAACAATGGGATAAGAAATTGCCTCAAACTATTCATAACAAATGGAATGATTTAGAGCTAAGTTTGATTGAAAATGGAATGTTTAACCGAGAAGAATCAGCATTGTCATTTTCACTTCCAAACTTTCTTGATTTAATTAAAGACTATTTTATTCTTGATAACGACGATGCGGTGGTAAATGCATTTGATCAAACAATAACATCAAGTAGGAACCCCAACCACTATTACTACAAAAGAGAAAATGCAGACGGAAGTATATTATACAGTCCACATATATATAATAGCTCTGTTAGTTATGCTGTGTTAAGAAAGAAGAGCTAGTCGTTCATTAAATCTAGGTTAAAAATCATTGGAGTGAAGATGGAGTTTTGGAAAAAAAGAAAAATTTTACTAACCATATTTGTGGCGATAAATATATTTCAAAACCATCTTCACTCCTTTGATAAAGTTGTTATTTGGGGTCACAAACTTCATAGTCATACGCATTCGTATATCCATGCGGCATTTTTTAAAGCATTTCAACACATGGGTTATTCTGTTTACTGGCTTGATGAACATGATGATATTGATCTTGTTGATTTCACTAATAGTTTGTTCATAACGGAAGGGCAGGTTGATAAAAATATTCCCCTTAGGGATGATTCTTTGTATGTTTTGCATAACTGCAATTTTGAAAAATACAATAAACTTCCTCAAGAACATGTTATTATTTTGCAGGTCTATACAGATGATGTTATATCAAGAACTAGTTGTGAGAAAGTTAGCGAATGCATTTATTACGATTTAAATAGCAGAGTTATTTATATGCCTTGGGCAACGGATCTCTTGCCAGATGAAATTGATACGATTAGAAACAAAGGTGTTCATTTAAAGAAATCAAAAAAGATTTTTTGGGTTGGGACTATTGGTGGTGGAGACTTTGGGAATATAGGAGAAATTACTCCATTTATAGAAGCATGTAGAGAAAGTGGAGTAACTTTTGAACAAAAAAGTGGTATTTCAGAAGCAAAAGCAATGGATGTAATAAAAAGATCTTATATGGCTCCGACAATTGTAGGAAATTGGCAAAAGGAAAAAGGTTATATTCCTTGTAGAATTTTTAAGAATATAAGCTATGGCCAGTTAGGAGTTACAAATTCCTATAGAGTTTATGAACTATTTAACAAAAAAATAGTCTATAATTCTGATACAAAAAAACTGTTCTATGATGCGAAAAAGCGATTAAAAGAAATTTCACAATCAGAACTAGATGATGTGATAAATTTTGTCAGAGACAACCATACCTATATTAACCGAATTGAACAGCTCTTTGATTTTTTTGAAAAAGTTGAAGCGAGTAAGAGATAGAAAAATTAACTGAAATTATTTAGTTTGTCTATATAGGCTATGAATTACTTCTGCTTCCCACTTTCTCTTAATGGCAAATTTAGAAGAGGAGGATAAAGTTTTTGCTCCTATATAATTAAGCCCCGTTAATTCATTTAAATGCATAAATTTTGCGCCGTTATAGCTTGCCCGGAGCCACATTTCCCAATCTCCTGCACATGTAAAGCTTTCATTAAAGTAACCAAATTTTTCGTGAAGAGATTTTCGCCACATAGGGTGTGATCCAATATAACAACCGGTGACTAGTGATTCGTGAGAAAACTCTGGAGCGATATAGCTTGAATCATATTGATGTTTTCCAAATGATTGATTTGGCTTTTGTGTAATATATGCATCTGAATAGACAAGATCAATGGTTGAATCAGAAGAAATTTCAGAAAGTAAAATTTGGTAGGTGTCGTACCTTAAACGATCATCAAGATTAGCATTAATAATATATTCACTTAAGCTATTCTTAATGGCAAAATTCCAAACAGCGTATAATCCTGGATCTTTGTCAAGAGAGTAGTATTCTACATTAGGGTGAGTTGCAAGAAATGGTTTAATAATATCCTCTTCATTTCCTGGAGAATTTGCGTTTACGATGATGTGCTGACATTTAGAATAAATCGTTTGTTTTGAGATTTCTTCTAAAAAATTTTTAATGTAAAAGTCACCATCATAAACGGAAGTAATAATGGTCAGATCGAAATTAGCCATCGCTAAAAAGCTATAACTAAGAAACGCAATGGTTAAAAAAGATCTAATTCGCATTGAGTTCCTCCAAAAAATTTAAAATAAATTGCACTCTAGATACATAGGTGTGCTTATCTCTTACAAAGTTCATTAAATCTAATTGACTATCGATAGTAGACGTTTCTAATGCTTTAAGAGCATCAAAAAACAGTTGCGCTGTATCTGAGTTGTAGACGATTTTGTTTTCAAATAGATCTGATACATACTTTGAATTGGTGATGCCTAATTTTCCATAACTAATGGCTTTAAATATTCTACAAGGAATATAGCCCTCCTCACTTTGCCATTTGCCTTGTATTGCAGGAGACAAAAGAGACTCCTTCATAATTCGAATGTTTTCTTCATTAGAAAGAGGGGTTGACCAAGGATCGTTTGTGATAATTTTAAAGTCGGATTCTTTAGCAGATCTAAAAAAAGGCTCTAATTCATTTAAATTGGCACCATAGCCAGAATTAGAAATGGTTCCAATATAACAAACCTGTTTTTTGGTAGAGTTTGATAGAAGGGTCTTTTTTTCTTCATCAATTTCGTAGGGCAGTAAGTCTGTTGCCCACGGGAAGACGCATTCCTTTTGTTCTAGATTTTTGTAAACAAAGGGTTCAGTCATTTTCCATTCAGAATCACTTTTGTTAAGATAGGGTTTCCAAAAGCACTTGATAGAAATACATCTATTTATATCAATTAAGTAGCCATATTTTTCTCTAGCACACTGATGCTCTTTACACCAACAGTGATGATATATATAATAACAATCTTCTCTAAGAGGAACGTTAAGATCCACATTACTTGCCACAATAAATAGAGTGTTTTTAAAGTTAAAGTCTTTAGGAAAAGAGTTGTCATCAAACCAATATACTTGAAATCCTAGATGTTTGAATGCTTTATAGAATCCGTGGTGAATATATGAATGTGTATGTGAATGAAGCTTGTGCCCCCAGATTACGACTCGATCTATGCTCAACGCTAAAAGCGTTGTGGGAAAAACTATGAAAGTGAAAAAAAGCAACAATAAACGACGCATGTTTTTTCCATAAAAAGCTAAAGAAGATCAACTATATTCAATTTGACTTTAATATACATAGAAATATATGTTGCCTAATCTACTGCAAATTTTTAATCAGTAAATTACAGTATGAAATTTTAAAACTATTTGTCATAAACTGGCTATTCCAAATAAAGAGAGTAAAAACCTTATGTCCAAAGAGTCTCAAACACGGAAAATGTTTCTCATCTTCTTTCTGTGTTTTTTCAACATGCCTATTTTTGCCTATGATGGTCAAAATTCCTATAATGATTTAATAAAAAAAGGTCTGATCAAAAATGGAGAAAATATTCTATTACATTTAGGTTGTGGAGAACAAAAGTTAGAAGGATTTATCAATATTGATTTTCCAATTGAAGATAGGTCATTACATAAAAACCAAGTTGCTGATTATTTTTGCGACATTACTAAATTGAGTTTTCCCAACAAATCTGTTAGCAAAATAGAAAATCATCATATCTTTGAACATTTCACCAGAGCAACTAGTATTGCTTTGCTGTGTGCCTGGCAATATTGGTTGCAACTTGACGGGTACTTAGTCATTGAAACACCAGATTTCGAAAAGGCTTTAGAAAGGTTTCTTAGAGAGAAATCTTACCAAACAAAACAAATAATCATACGGCACATTTTTGGATCACATGAGGCAAGTTGGGCAATTCATTATGATGGGTGGTATAAAGAGAAATTTGTTAATGTGCTTACGCAATTAGGTTTTGAAATTGAATCAATTACACCTTATTCATGGAGTTGTCTTGATAATATTACTGTCGTTGCAAAAAAGAAAAAAGATCTAAGTATTAGAGAATTGAGCAAACGAGCTAAAGAGGTATTAAATTTTAGCAGAGTTAATACCACGGAATCAGAAGTAGAGATGGGAAAAGTTTGGTTTGCAGAATTTGAAAATTCTTTAAATCAAATGTACGACAATAGGAATAACTAAGTCTCTAATAAGTAACTGCGTGATTTTTAGACTATTTTCATTGGCACTTAGAATGAGATTTGTAAATTTTTTCGATAAAAGTATTTTTTGCTTTTAATGACAGTATGTTTGCATGTAGTCTGTTCCTTAAGATGACAAATTAATGTACACTTAAATACAAAATATTAGTATAAAAATACTTAAATCAAAAATATGTGGATAAGTTTGAATGAATTTTAAATCGTTTGTGTTTTTAGCGTGTTTTTCTTTAACCTTTCTCTCGGCTGAAATTTCAGAAAAACCGATTGTTGTTCTTGTTACATCATATAACAATCAGAATTGGGTTAAAAAGAATATCGAATCAATTGTTAGGCAAAATTATAAAAACTACAGGGTCATATACGTTGATGATTTTTCTAAAGATCATACTATAGCTCAAGCAAAAAGGTACATTAAAAAAAGTAGAATAAGTGAAAGATTTACTCTGATTGAAAATAAGAAAAGAGTTGGGGCTCTTGAGAATATTTATAATGTAATACATTCTTTTGTAGAAGATGATGAGATTGTAGTAAGCTTGGATGGAGATGATTGGTTCTATGGAACTGGTGTTTTAAGTCTAATAAATGAGGTGTATTCACAAGAAGAAGTTTGGTTGACCCATGGAACTATGATTGAATATCCTTATGGCGGTTCCTCCTGGAGCATTCCTGTCCCTGATGAAATAGTAAAGAACAACTCCTTTCGTACATATCGATGTCCTTCTCATTTAAGAACATTTTATAGTTGGTTGTTTAAGAAAATTAAAAAAGAAGACCTTTTAGAAGAGGGGGAGTTCTATTTAATGTCTTGGGATCAAGCGATTATGTTTCCAATGATTGAAATGGCAGGAGAAAGGCATAAGTTTTTAGATTCTATACTTTATGTATACAATATGGCAAATTCCTTAAATGATAATAAGGTAGATGCTCAATATCAAATGGATTTAGAAAAAAAAATACGCTCTAAAACTCCCTATCTTAGACTAGAAACAATAAGTGAGAATATAGAAAATGTTTATGAATAAATTTTGTTATATCTGGTTGATGTTTTGTTTTTCTTTACTTGATTTTCCTAGGATTCATGCTGAAAATATAGGTTTGTGTATTACAGCGACTGGAAAATATATAGAATTCGTTTCTCCTCTTATCGAATCAGCAGAAAAATATTTTTGTAAAGATCATAAAGTTACTTTTTACATTTTTACTGACGGGAAGCTGGAAGAAAATGAAAAAATTGTGCGAATTGAGCAAAAGCGATTGGGTTGGCCTTACGATACAATGATGCGCTACGAAATTTATTTAAAAAATCAAAAAAGTTTTGAAGAAGAAGACTACTTGTTTGCATTAGATGCGGACATGCTTTTTGTAAATAAAGTAGGATCAGAAATTCTAGGGGATTTAGTTGCTACACTACATCCAGGGTTTATAGACAAGAAGGGAAGCTATGAGACAAGAGAGAAATCAACAGCATGCGTTTGTGAGGGAGAAGGAATACATTATTTTGCTGGTGGATTTTATGGGGGAAAGAAAAATCACGTTTTAAAGATGTTTTCAACTGTATTAGAAAATATTTATAAAGATTTAGATCAAGGGATTATTGCTGTCTGGCATGATGAGAGTCATTGGAATCGATATTGTATAGATAACCCACCTACTGTAATGTTATCTCCTTCCTACTGTTATCCAGAAAATTGGTCTTTGCCCTTTAAAAAACGTCTGTTGGCTTTGGATAAAAACCACCAGGAATATAGAAAATGAGATTACTGTTTCTGCTTTTAGCAATTATTGTCCCGACCTCGTTACCTGCTTTAGATTTTGTAGAAGGAGAGCTAATGGGTCAGCTTGGAAATCAGATGTTTATTATTGCAGCTACAGAAAGTTTAGCGCGTGACAATGGCGCTCAGGCAGTATTTCCTGATTTAGTAAAGAAGACAGACTGGAATATCCAGGAAAACAGAAGAGAGATATTTTTTAGGGTAAATTCTTCTAGACCAACGAAAAAAATTAGAAATGTCTACTATGAAACACAATTTAACTACAAAAAGATACCTTATAGAAAGAACATGCTTTTACATGGATACTTTCAGTCTGAAAAATACTTTCATCGTCATAAGAAAGAAATAATAGATCTTTTTTCTCCTTCAGACAAAATCGTCTCCTATCTCCAAAGTAAGTATTTAGATATTATTTCTCATCCAAATACGGTTTCAATACACTTCAGAGATTATCTAAAAGAAGATCCTGAACAAAAGTGTCATCCCAATTGCACAAAAGACTATTTTATCAAAGCGATAGAAATCTTTCCTATAGATTCTCTTTTCATAATATTTTCGAATAACATCGATTGGTGTAAAAAAGAGTTTGCTGATATTCCTCGACAAATTAGATATGTTGAAAATGAACATTTTTTTTATGATTTTTATTTGATGAGTATGTGTAAAAACAATATAATTTCCAATTCATCTTTTTCATGGTGGGCGGCCTATTTAAATCTTAATGAAGATAAAGTGGTTGTAGCTCCAAGAAGGTGGTTTGTAGAGAGTTACGAATCTAATTATTTTGATCTTCTATTACCTGAATGGAGAGTAATTGATTTATGAGTTTTTTTTGTAAAATGAGTCTTTTTTTCTCTGTTTTTTTATTCAACTTTGCATTTGCTGATCTAAAAGAGAGAGAGATGGTTGTAATAATTGCTTCTTATAATAACAGTAATTGGTATCAACGTAATCTTGCGTCTGTTTTTTCTCAAAACTATACAAACTATAGAGTTATTTATATAGACGATTGTTCTACAGACAACACGGGTTTATTAGTTTCAAAATGTCTTAAAAAAAAAAAAAAAAAAAAAAAAAAAAAAAAAAAAAAAAAAAAAAAAAAAAA
>CAYGJD010000005.1:0-120244 GCA_964350315.1 uncultured bacterium | reverse complement strand
AACTCACAATCGCAGAAGAACTTCATCGCTTAATCACTTCTCCCTGTTCAATACGAGAAGTAAAAAAGGAAAAGGCGATCGAATGGGTTGAAGAGAAACACCACATCCGTCTTGCAAAGGAACAACAAAAAGCTCTTTTACAGAGTTTTGCTGAAAAGGTCCAAATTATTACAGGTGGTCCAGGAACAGGCAAAACCACAGTAACAAAAACCATCCTCTCCATCCACGAGAGATTGACCAATAAGATCGTTTTAGCGGCTCCTACAGGAAAAGCAGCAAAGAGGCTTAGTGAAATCACACGAATGCGCGCAAAAACGATTCACTCCCTCTTAGAAGTCGATTTTCAAAAAGGTGGATTTCGTCGAAATAAGAAAAACCCTATCGAATGTGAGTTAATCATCATAGATGAAGCAAGCATGATAGACACATATCTCATGTTTCACCTCTTAAGAGCGATTCCCTCATCAGCCCGCCTAATTCTAATCGGAGATATCGACCAGCTTCCAAGTGTTGGTCCAGGAAATGTTTTAAAAGAAATTATCCAATCTGGCCGCATCCCTATTACAACTCTCTATCGAATTTTTCGACAAGGAAAGGATTCAAACATTGTGATCAACGCCCACAGAATAAATAAAGGGCAATTCCCTATCCTTCCCGATCCTTCTGAGAAAAGCGACTTTCTCTTTCTTGAAATCGAAGAACCAACCGATATTGCAAATAAACTCATCCATCTTGTATCAGAAGAAATACCAGCCTCATTTAAGTTTGACCCTTTCAATGATATCCAAGTGCTCTCGCCAATGAAGCGGGGCATTATCGGCATTGAAAATCTTAACGTTCTCATGCAGAATAAAATGAACCCCAAAGGGCGTCAAATCACACGCTTAGGGAGAATCTTTCGTGAAGGTGACAAGGTCATGCAAATTCGAAATAATTACCAAAAAGTAATTTTCAACGGCGATGTCGGTAGAATTGAAACAATTGATCTTGAAGAAGAAATTGCTGAAATTAACTTCGAAGGAAAAGTTCTTGAGTACGAATTTTCAGAACTTGAGGAAATTGTCTTAGCTTATGCTGTTTCTGTTCACAAATATCAAGGTAGTGAATGCCCGTGTATCGTGATGCCGATTCACACCTCACACTTCAAGCTTCTTCAGAAAAATCTATTCTACACAGCAATCACACGAGGAAAAAAACTTGTTGTATTGCTTGGAACAAAAAAAGCGATCGTTCTCACAATGAAAAATGATGAAGTAGAAATGAGATTTACTGGACTTTCGACATTTATCACAGAAAAGATCGAAACAAATGTAGCAGCACAGTTCAGCTCTTAAGAAAACTAATTAATTTTCATCCCTTCTGTAGCATCTTTGAATGTCGGTAATTCCAAAAATGGACCATCGCCTGTTGCCAAAATCATTCCCTGACTCTCAATTCCCATCAACTTCGCAGGTTTTAAGTTCGCAACAACAATCACTTTTTTATCTTTGAGAGAATCTAAATCATTGAAATGCTCTGAAATTCCTGAAACAATCACACGTTTCTCTATTCCAATATTCACAATAAGCTTAAGAAGCTTTTTGCTCCCCTCAACTTTTTCTGCGGACTCAATACGTCCTACTCGTAGATCGACCTTTAAAAAATCATCAAACTTGATTTGATCTTTTAGATCGTTTTCTTTAACTATTGCATCTGTTGATTCCAACTTTGCCACTTCCTTTTCTATTGTTTCATCTTCAATCTTAGTAAAAAGTAGTGTTGGATGAGCGATAGGCGTTCCTGGAACAAGTTCATTTTCTAACACTGTATGCCAATTTTTTGTTTCAAGAGAATTCTTATTTCCCAACATCTTCCAAATTTTTTCAGCACTTTCGGGTATAATCGGAAATGAAATAAGTGCTAGTGCTTTCACTGCAGTAAGGCAACAATATATTGTAGTTTCAAGCTGCTCTCTTGTGTCTTTATCCTTAAGTAAAACCCATGGCTTTTTTTGATCAAAGTATGTGTTAGAGAGGGATGCTAGATCCATGAGAACTTTTACTGCATTCCTAACGCGAAATTTTTCATAACAAGTTTTAGCTTCCGCAGCAAGCTGAGCAATTTTTTCTAAAAACTCATCATCCTCATCTTCAAATCCGTAACATTCTGGTATCTTTCCATCCATTTTTGTCGTCAAAAACGTCAAAGTTCTATGAACAAAATTTCCAAACTTACCTACGAGCTCTGTATTTACACGCATTTGAAAGTCTGACCAAGTAAACTCAGAATCGCTTGTTTCAGGAGCATTTGCAGCTAATGCATAACGAATCGTATCTGCTGAATAATGATCCAAGAATTCACTTAAATCAATATACCACCCTGTAGACTTGCTAAATTGCTTACCTTCAAGATTTAAGAATTCATTAGCAGGAAGTTCGTCAACTTGTTTATAGGGAGTATCTTGCCCCATAATCATCGCTGGAAAAAACATCGCATGAAAAGCAATATTATCTTTTCCAATGAACTGGACATACTTTGTCGAATGGTCTAACCAATAATCTTTCCACTTTTCAGGTTGGCCGATGTTCTCTGCCCATTCCATTGAAGCTGAGATATAACCTAAGACGGCATCAAACCAAACATAAAAAACTTTATCCTCAGCTTCTTCAAGAGGCACCGAGACACCCCAATCAAAATCTCTCGTAATTGCTCGCGAATGAAGGTCCTTGATGTAAGGTCTAACGAAATTCAAAACATTATCTTTCCAGTCCTTCTTATCGAGCCACTTTAAAAGCTGATCTTTAAAAAGATCAAGCTTGAAAAACCAGTGAGTTGTTTTCTTTAGCGTCAGTTTATTTCCTGTTAATTTCGATCGTGGGTTTAGTAAATCCATAGAGTCAAAAGAAGCTCCACATTTAGGACACTCATCACCTCTTGCTTCTTTATAACCACACTTTGGACAATCACCTACAACATAGCGATCTGCTAAAAATCTGTCTTCTTCTATTGAATAAAGTTGCTCTGTCTCTTTTTTCTCAATATATCCATTCTTATTTAGGTCAGAAAAAACTTTTTGCGTAAGAGGTTTATGCAATTTATTTGTTGTTCTAGAATAATGATCAAAAGAAATGCTTAATCGCTTAAATAAATCGTCGTTCACTTTGTGAAAAAGATCTATGTGTTCCTTAGGAGTCCTACCCGCCATTTCGGCACTCATGGTAATTGCTACTCCATATTCATCTGAACCACATACAAAAAAGACATCGCTACCTGTTATTCGCTTGAACCTTGCATAAATATCTGCAGGTAAATAAGCGCCTGCAATATGACCAAAATGAAGTGGGCCATTTGCATACAACAGCGCCGATGTGATTAATACTTTATCCTTTTCACTCATGAATAATTCTCTCTAATTCTCAGTCTCTGTTAACTCATTTTCTTTCTTAGAAGCTTCTTCAACAACTCTTTCTTGTTCTTCTCGAATTTTACCACGAGCAACTGAATCAAGTAGCTGCGTCAAGCGGAATTCTTTTCCAGAGGCAATCAAGTGCTTTGCAGAAGCAATTGCTGTTATTGCCAATGAAAAATTATCCGGAAAATGCTTTGTTAGATACTCACTTGTTAGATTTTCTTTTTGCTTTGCTGTCATTTAATTTTCCCCTGTAAATTGTTTCTTCTCCACTTCCTCGACTATCTTAGTGATCATAGCTACTGCTTTATCAACTTTATCATTTTCGACAACATATTCATATTTTTTTACTTGTTGCATCTCATTTTTTGCTTTTGAAAGCCTAATGTTGATCGCTTTCTCATCATCTTGTTTTCTAGTTCTAATTCGCTTTTCAAGCTCTTCAAACGAAGGGGGCATCAAAAAAATTGTCGTTGCCTTTACAACTCCCATTAAAGAAGCTGCGCCTTGAACATCGATGACTAAAAACGCATGTTTTCCTTGATTGATTTGTTCATCAACATCACTCTTCAAAGTCCCATAGCGGTTGTCATATATCTCTTGACTTTCAAGAAAAGAGCCTGTGTTAACTTTATTTTGAAATTCATCAACCGACATAAATCGGTAATCAATTCCATTTACCTCACTTCCTCGAGGCGCTCTTGTAGTACATGTAATTACCCTAACGATTTTATTTGGATTTTTCTTTACAAGCTCGTCAACAACAGTTGTCTTTCCAGTTCCTGAAGGGGCGCTAACGATAAAGCAACATCCAATTTTTTTATCCTTTGAGTAGGTCATTCTATATTTTGCACCTGTTCTCTTATTTTTTCAATCTCGCGCTTCATAAAAATCACTTCTGTAATAATGTCCAAATCTTGAGATTTAGCACTCGTTGTATTCACTTCACGTTGCATTTCTTGTAGAAGAAACTCAAGAGTTCGTCCAATTGAGCCTTTACTTTCGACTGAATCAGACATCAAACCATTCATTTGTGAAATATGGGACCCCATACGGATCATTTCTTCTGTTATATCGTACTTGTCTGTGTAAATAATGACTTCTCTCATCAGGCGAGCCTTATCTTCTTCTTCTACCACAGAGACTTCTTTTAATCTCTCAAGAATACGCTCTTTCATTCTCATTGGCGCATCTTCACCATGATTTGCAACTTGTTCACAGGTTTTTTTAATTTGAATTAATCGATTTAAAATATCTTCTTTTAAAGCGCTACCCTCGTTCTCTCTCATCAAATTAAACGCCTTTACAGCTTCCTTTAATGATTTTTCAACAATGATTTCTGCTTCCTTTTCTCCAAGTTCAATCATCCCAGCCCCCTTAAACGCAACGTCTAAAACATTGTCGAAGGAGACCTTATAAGAAGGATCAATATCTGATGCAATTGAAACCAATTGCTTGTAAATTGCTTTGAAAGAATCAGAAGAAATTTTTTGACTGCGAGATGATCCATGATAAATCTTGCACGTAAGATAGCCTCTTAAACAGACTTTTTTGATATGTGATCTTACAAAAATTTCAAGAAAAGCAAGCTCTTGGGGAATATTAACTGAAACCTCGAACCCTTTTCTATTCACCGAGTAAAGTTCCAAAACATAGACACGGTCGTTCAAAGTAAATCTACTTCTTCCAAACGCTGTCATACTGTTTACCATGAAAACCCTCAATTATAATAAGAAGTTTATAGCCTAAAACTCAATAATCAGCAAAACTTTCATTGCCCGAAACGTCATTCTATCCTCATTATTCAGCGAAAACGTCAGTGACAAAAAGTCTATCTCGTGTCGATTTTCTGTAAAACTTTCAGCGGCCCGAAAGTCATTCTATGTTCGCTTATCGGTCCAAATCTCTTTAGTGCGGCCAAATGCTTTTTTGTCGGATACCCTTTATGCTGAGCAAACCCATATTCCGGATGTTTTTCAGCGAGCTCTTCCATAATCTTATCGCGTGTAACTTTTGCAATGATTGACGCGGCAGCAATCGATGCTACTCTACTATCCCCTCTTACAACAGCCTGGCAAGAAATCTTGGTGTTAAAAACTCGGTTCCCATCTAGTAAAATAAAATCTACATTTCCATCGATCTCATCTACAGCTTTTTTCATAGCCTTAAGAGAAGCCTGTAAGATATTAATCTTATCAATTTCCTTTGCAGAAACGATGTTAATACCATATTTTATTTCATCTCTCCCTATGATTTCTCTATAGAGAGTCTCTCTTTGTTTTTTAGACAATTTTTTACTGTCATTAAGGCCTCTAATTAGAATGCCCTTAGGTAAGTAACACGCAGCTCCAACAACAGGTCCTGCTAAAGGTCCTCGTCCAGCTTCATCACATCCAACGACAAAGCGATAACCTTTAGTCATCGCTTCATCTTCAAATTGTTCAAACAAAAGTTACTCTTTATTCGTATCTTCGTTGTTTGTTTTATTGTTTTCTTTCTCTTTAGCTGCATCTTCAAGAGCTTGAGCTTTTTCTTCCGTTAAGATGTCATCTCGGGCACCAGCTTCAACAACAGCTTCTGTATCAACGCTTGCAGCGTAAAGATCCATTTTGCCACCGATTTTTGCTTTAACCTTAGATTTTTTACCAACTTTTCCACGTATGTAGCTAAGTTTTGATTTTCTAACATCTCCACGTGCCATCACTTCAATCTTCTCAACGCTTGGGCTGTGAAGAGTAAAGACTTTTTCATTTGCGTATCCAAAAGCAACACGAGTAACAGTAAATGTTTCAGAAAGACCAATTCCGCGTCTTGCAACTACAACACCGTTGTAAATCTGCACACGTTCTTTGTCTCCTTCAATAATTTTAGTGTGCACTTTTACAGTGTCACCAACTTTGAAGAACTGAACATTTTTCTTTTTGTATTCCTTTTCAATCGATTCGACTAAACTATTCATCGATTTCTCCTAACTTCTAAATTCACTAGATTATAATTCTGGACGCACGTTTATCCGTTTCTCTTTCGCTCTAATTTTTCGAAAGGCGTCAATTTCTTTATGATTGCCACTCATTAACTGCATTGGGACACTCAAGCCTTCAAATTCAACGGGTCTTGTATAATGAGGCCCGTCAAAAACCTCTTCTTGGTGAAACGAGTCTTGATAAGCTGCATCTGGATGGCCAATCACCCCAGGGATGAATCGACAAACAGAATCAATCAACACAAGAGCAGCAGGTCCACCATTCGTTAAAACATAGTCGCCGATACTCACTTCGTAATCAACTTCCAGTTTTATGGCTCGCTCGTCTACTCCTTCATAGTGTCCGCATAAAAGGATTAAATGTTTCACTTCTTTTGCAAAAGCTTCACACCTTTTTGCGGTTAACACTTTTCCCTGTGGAGAAAGATAAACAACAACTGAGTCTTCTCGCTTCACACTGCGAATGGCATCGACAATGGGTCTTGCCATCATCACCATTCCAGGTCCTCCGCCATACGGTCTGTCATCTACAGTCTTATGACGATCCGTTGCGAAATCTCTAATATTCACATGGCGTATTGAAATTAAACTTTTCTTTTGCGCTTTTCCAAGTATACTACACTTTAAAGGTGCTTCAAAATACTCAGGAAATAGCGATAAGATGTCAATTTCCATAACTTGCCACTTCTTATTTTGTTAGGCCCTATTTAGTTTCAGTCTTAGTAGACTTTTTTGGGGCTTTTTTCATTGCTTCAAGCACTTCAGGGCACTTTCTCTTCAATAGAGAAACCATTCTTTCGCTTGGTTGAGCTCCTTGACCGATCCAATGTTCGATACGCTCTTTCTTCACAACAACACCATCTTCTTCATGGGGATTGTAATGACCAACGCATTCTACATATTTTCCATCTCTCGGAGATCTACCATCTGCTACCACAAGTCTAAAAAGTCTTTTATTCTTTCGTCCCTGTTGGCGCATTCTTAGTACTAAACTCATATTTCTTTACTCCTACTACAAAAAAGAAGTGAATGTTAGCAGATGATGTGAAAAAACACGACGAATATTTTCAAGATAATGGTTTTTTTTATAGATATGTTGCGTAAAGTTAGATTTAAGAAAAATTAGAAAACTTTTTTGACATCTCTTCCATCGCTCCAGGCTTACCGAATTTTTTCTTTAAACCTGGAAGTCCCTTAGCCATAGTCTTCAATTGTTTAAAGCCTTTCACAAGACGGTTAACTGCATCCATAGAAGTTCCTGAACCTTTAGCAATCCTACGCTTTCTGCTAGGAATTAGTTCTGCTTGTCCATTTCTTTCTTTTTTAGACATCGATAATATGATCGCTTCCATTGTAGCAAAATCCTTCTCAGATTCTTCTATATTGATCATATTATCAGCCATACCAGGCATCATTTTTAATAAGCCTTTCAAGGGGCCCATTCTTTTAATAGCAGCCATTTGTTTAAGGTAATCTTCATAAGTGAAAGAAGCTTTTCTAAACTTTTCTTCCATTTTTAGATTTTCTTCAGCAGAAAATTGGGTCTCAGCCTTTTTCATTAAATTTATAACATCGCCCATTCCCAAGATTCGATCGGCCATTGAGTTTGGATTAAACTCTTGCAAATCTCCAACCTTCTCACCTACACCTTCGAAAAGTAGAGGCTTATTAGTCACCTCTCGTATTGAAATTGCAGCACCAGCTCGAGTTGTTCCATCAAGCATTGTTAAAATAGAACCTGTGATTCCAATTTTTTCATCAAACTCTTTTGCGGTTTTCACAGCATCTTGACCAGAAGCAGCATTTGCAATAAAAATCACTTCGTGTGGCTGTATAACGTCTTTTACTGAACAAAGCTCTTTCATTAAAGCCTCATCAATATGCAATCGACCTGCCGTATCAAAAATCAGAAGGTCATAACCTGGTTCTTTAAGTGCATTTTTTACGATCTTAATTGGATTCTTTTCGTCAGGCTCTGCATAAACATCTACATCTATCGACTTTCCTAAAACTCTCAATTGTTCAATAGCTGCAGGTCTTGCCAAATCCAGCGCTACAATCAAAGGTTTGCGACTGAACTGTTCTTTGAAATACTTTGCTAATTTTGCTGCATGTGTTGTTTTTCCAGACCCTTGTAATCCACATAAGAGAATTTTTGTCGGAGTATGTTTTAAACTAATCTTGTGTTCTTCTTGTCCCATCAACGAAACTAATTCATCATGAACAATTTTTATGAATTGATCACCCGCTTTTGCTCCCTTCAATGCTTCAGTGCCGATTGCCTTGGCCTTCACTTTTTTAATAAAGCTACTAACAACACCATAGGCAACATCTGCATCAAGAAGAGCTAGACGCACATCGCGAACAGCTTCTGAAATATTTTCTTCTGTCAACTTCTTATTACCAGCAAGCCGCACAGCAAGATCTTGGAACTTTTGCGTTAAACTACCAAACATAAGTACCAGTTTACTCCATATTAAGGGTGAAATTCAAGAAAAAAGAACCTATCATGCCCAGCGTAATCAAGGGAGACATTTTGCTCTTGCCACACAGGGTCAGAAAATATTTTAATCACAGAAGCGCCTTGATTATATCCAATTTCAAAAAATAATTTTGCGCCTGGATTCAACCTTTTCTTAGCTTCTTTTTCTATCATACGATAGAACATAAGCCCATCTTCTCCCCCTAACAGAGCAAGTTTTGGCTCATGGTCTTTCACGCCTTTATCAAGAGAGAAATACTCTCTTTCTGGAATATAAGGAGGGTTGCAAAAAAGATAATCAATCTTCTTCTCTTTAACCCCTTCAAACAAATTACCAACAACACAATCAACATGAAGAGCGTTTATTCTAGCATTTTCCTTTGAAACTTCAATCGCTGATTTCGAAATATCTGAAAGAATCACAGTCAACATCGGACAGTTTTTCTTTACAGCAAGCCCAATACAACCAGAACCAGCGCAAAGATCAACAGCAACCTTTCCCTCTAGAGAGTCTTTTGTTAAACTTAACAGAATTTTTTCTACAAAGATCTCTGTTTCTACACGGGGAATAAGAACATCTTTTGTGATTCTTATATCAAGATCAAAAAAATCAACTTTACCCAGAACCTGCTCAAGAGGAACACCAGCAAGCCTAAGAGCTACCAGTCTATCGATTTCTTTTTTCTGCTCAGGAGAAAAGTAACACTCACCTAAAGTGATTGACTGCACATCTTTTTTTGTAACGTGCGACACAATGATCAATTCTTCTTTAGCTGCTAGTTTTTCATTTGTCATTTGTTTGGAAATTTTTCTGGTAAAAATGAGCCACAAGCGGCTCGATCATCTTATCAAGTCGCCCCTCCATCATTTCATTTAACTTATACAAAGTTAAATCAATTCTATGATCAGACACCCGATTTTGTGGGAAATTATATGTTCGTATTCTTTCAGAACGGTCGCCAGTACCAACCTGAGATGCTCTTGTTGAAGAGATATGTTCTTGGGCTTTTCTTCGCTGCTCATCTGCTAGCTTTGCCTTCAAAAGACGCATCGCTTTTACCCTGTTTTTAATCTGCGATCGCTCTTCTTGACAATGAACAACAACGCCAGTAGGCATGTGGGTAATTCTTACAGCTGAGTCTGTTGTATTTACGTGCTGACCGCCCGCACCCGAAGATCGATATGTATCAATACGTAAATCTTTTTCGTCAATTTGAACTTCTTCTTCTTCATCAGGCTCAATAATCACTGCAACAGTGATTGCTGAGGTATGAACACGGCCTTGAGCTTCTGTCTCAGGAACACGTTGGACTCGATGAACTCCCGCTTCATATTTCATAAAACGGTAGACATTTTCTCCTGAAAAAACCATCTGATATTCTTTAAAGCCGCCTTTCTCAGACTCTGTACTAGAAAGAAGCTCGACTCCCCAACCCTGATTTTCAGCGAAATACTTATACATTCGAACGCAATCGCCAACAAACAGGGCAGCTTCGTCACCACCTGTTCCTGCTCGCAATTCTATAAGTGAACTTCTATGATCATTTGGATCTGGCGGAACTAAAAGAATTTCAACTTTGCTTCTCAAAAGCGTTGTCTTTTCTTCAAGTTCCGAGATTTCTTCTTGCAAGACATCGATGAATTCAGGATCTGTCTCATTCTTCAACAACTTCTTATTGTCAGATAATTGCCTTGTCAATTCAGCATAAACTTCCCACGCATCTTTCAATCGTGTTAGATATTTGTGCTGGCTTGTAAGTTCGCGATAACGTTTTTTATCACCCATAACTTGAGGATCCCCAAGACGATCTTCTATCTTAGGTATATCAGCAAGCATTTCGGCAATTTTATCTTTCATAGGAAGTTACTTATCAGATTTTTCGTCTGTTTCTTTATCTTGCTTCTTTTCAACTACAAGTTTTTTCTTCTCTTTCTTCGAAGAATCTTCTTCCTTTTCTCTTGCTTTCACTACTGGCTTCACTTTCGCTTTAGCGCCTGATTCAGCAGCTTTTTTTCCAAGCTCTGTACCTTGACCATATTTCTTCTTAAACTTATCAACACGACCTTCAGTATCAACGAAAGTTTGATCTCCTGTATAGAAGGGGTGTGAATCAGAAGAAATCGACACTTTTACTACTGGGTATGTTGCACCTTCATAATCTGTTGTGTCGTTAGTTTTAGCTGTGCTCCTACAAAGAAACTTCTTCCCTGTACTCATATCAAGGAAAACAACCTCTTTATACTCTGGGTGTATATTCTCTCTCATTTCGTCTCCAAAATCAATAAAATGAAAGCCAGTATATGACTTTTTGTTTTTATAACAAGAATAAAGTTGTCGCTTTTCATTCAAGTAATTTATTGGCAAGAGAATTCTTGAGGTATTTTTAGATTTCCTTTAAAATGTTGTCAGAGGTAATCATATGACACCTAAAGTAATTAAATCTTTCATTATCGCAATCGTAGGATTCAGTCTTTTCTCAGGGATTGCAGATAAAATCTTCCCCTTAATATTCGGTAACTTAAATTTTACCTATTTATTCGGCTTGTCTTTGATTGGCTTAAAACATTTTTATCTCTGGCAACCTCTAACATATTTATTTATTTATCCTTCATTTCAAGGCATACATCCAGGATATTTAATCAATCTAGCCTTCAGTATGTTCGTCTTTTGGAGAGTAGGAACTGCCATATACCTAACCAAAGGCATAAAACATTTTTTATTTCTTTTCTTTGGATCAGGCCTTTTTGCCTCAGCAGTCGCATTTATTGCTCTTTTCTCCTCCCCTGGAGTACACCTTTACGCAGGCTCTACACCAGCTATTTTTGCAATGCTTATGGGATTAATTATCCTCTTTCCAAAAATGGAGTTAATGCTATTTTTAACACTACCAGTCAAAGCAAAGTGGCTTATAGTAACTATATTAGCCTCAACTCTTTTAATCGATCTTTCTAACGGCATGTATATCAATTTCTTCGTAAATTTAGCAGCAGCGATGTTTGGATACTTTTACGGAATTATCGCATGGAAAGCTAAATCACCTTTTGCCATCTTAAACACTTTTGAAGAACTACTCCAACGCATTACTGGAAATGTTAAAAAAACGACAAAATCTACAATCGATCAATACGCAAACTCATCATCTAGAATATATGATTTTCGCACCGGTGAAAGAGTTATCGACGACAACACTTTTATCGATGCCTGTCTTTCTAAAATTTCCAACGAAGGAAGAAGTTCTTTAACTTGGAGAGAAAAATTTCGACTTTGGAGAATATCTAAAAAGAAAGCAAAAGCTTCTCAAAAAAGAAAAGATTACGAAGCTTCTCGTCACTAGAATTTTTACATTTCGCTAGAATACCCTGCAGCAATATCATATTCAGCAGCATTTATTGCCATTTGAGCAGTTAAAAATCCCTCAAGAACACCCTCTTCATACCGAAAAGGTGCATGATTTTCTAGATCAGGAAAATCAAACGGCTGTAACAAATCATCTTCTACAACACCTGGAACAATTATTTGCGCTAGCTTTAACATCTTTTTTCTTTGCATCTGAATCAGTTCTTCAAATAACTTTTCTCTTTCTTCAACCCCTAACAATTGTTTTTCTCCTTTCTTGAAAAAATTGTTTCAAGAGAGCACTAGCTTCTTGAGCAAGAAGACCTCCTGCAATCTCCACTTTATGTATAGGATGATCTACTGAAAAAACATCCATCAATGAGCCACACGCTCCATGTCTGAAATCAGGACACCCATAGACGATTCTCTTTACTCTTGATAAAATTGCAGCGCCTGCGCACATAAGACAAGGTTCAAGCGTCACATATAAAGTTGATTGAACAAGTCGCCAATCTCCTGCAAATTTGCTTGCAGCCTGTATAGCTAAAATTTCAGCATGACTTGTTGCGTCATTATTAGTTTCAACTTTATTATGTGCACGTGAAAGAATGTTTCCTTCAAAATCTACAATGACACACCCAACAGGTACTTCATTTTTGAGCATAGCAGTTTTTGCCTCTTCTAAGGCTAATTGCATAAACGCAATTTCTTTAACGGGATCTTTAGAATCAAATTTTTTCATCTTTCTTGAACTATTATATAAGATCTGGTAAAATCGGACTACATTTTAAATAAGGGAGAGCTTCCATGTCACTAGACAAGTCAACAAAAGATGAAGTCACAAAAAAGTTTCAACTTCATGAAAAAGACACCGGATCTGCAGACGTTCAAATTGCTTTGTTATCAGAACGTATCGCAGACCTACAAGAACATCTAAAACGCCATTCAAAAGACCAAGGAACTAGACTTTCATTATTAAAACTTGTTGGACATAGAAGAAAATTATTGAATTACTTAAATTCAACAGACACTTCTAGATACCAACAGTTAGTAAGCAAACTTGGTTTACGTAAATAGTCATCTACATACACTCAATGGCTTTTTCCACTTCGACTCTTTACGTGATTAGCAATCAATATCGGTAGCGGGAATAAGTACTTAACGAATTAGGAGTTCATAAATGAACAAAAACCGATTAAATATTTCTGTTGCCGGAAAAGAGATAAGTTTCGAAACTGGAAAAATCGCACGACAAGCTAACGGATCAGTAATCGTAACAAGTGGTGACACTGTCATACTTGCAACAGCGTGCATGGGAAAAGAGGCTTCAAAAGACGCCAACTTCTTCCCTTTACGTGTTGATTACCAAGAAAAGTTTTCATCCGCAGGTAAATCACTAGGTGGATTTATAAAGCGTGAAGGAAGACCTACTGAGAAAGAAACTTTAATTTGTCGTCTTATTGACAGACCTATCCGTCCTCTTTTTCCTGATGGATACTATAATGATGTACAGGTACTAGCATACGTTTACTCATACGACTCAAACCACCCGCCAGAACCACTTGCAATTTGCGCAACGTCTGCAGCACTATTGATTTCAGACATTCCATTCACTAAGCCAGTTGGTGCCGTTCGTGTTGGAATGATCAACGGAGAATTTGTTATCAATCCAACCATCGAACAACAGGCAGAATCTGTTCTTGACTTACTTCTTGCAGGAACAAAAGATGCAATTTTGATGATTGAAGGGTATTGTGACTTTTTGACAGAAGATCAAGTCATCGAAGCAATTGAAGAAGGGCACAAAGAAATTCAAAATATTTGCGTTAACCTTCTTGACTGGTCAAATCTTGTTGGAAAGGAAAAGAAAGAACCTGTTCTTAACTTACCTCCAAAATCTATGTTATCAGAAATTGAAGCGCTGATTGAAAAACGCTTATGTTCTGCTTATGAAACTGCTGATAAGATGGCACGAGAGATCATTCTTAATGAACTTGAAACTGAAGTCTTAGAAAAGTATCTACCAAAAAATGGTGAAAGCGAATTTAACCTGATGCAAGTCAAAATGGGATTCAAGAAAATCTCTGCAAAAATCTTAAGAAACAAAGTTCTATCTGAGAAAAAACGTTGTGACTTTAGATCGCCTGATGAAATCAGACATATTTCAATCGAGCAAGGAATTCTTCCAAGAACTCATGGAAGCGCTTTGTTTACTAGAGGTGAAACACAAGCAATTGCTGTTTGTACTCTTGGTGGCGAATCAATGGGACAAAGATTTGAAGATTTAGAAGGCGATGGCTTACGTAAGTTTTACCTACAGTACTCATTCCCTCCATTCTCAGTAGGAGAAGTTGGAAGAGCAGGCCCTCCAGGCAGACGTGAAGTTGGACACGGAAAACTTGCAGAACGAGCACTACAAGGCATCCTACCATCAGCTGAAAACTTTCCTTATACAATTCGTTTAGAAGCTAACATCACTGAGTCAAATGGATCGTCTTCTATGGCTTCAGTATGCGGCGGATGTATTGCTATGATGAATGCAGGAGTCCCGATTAAACGCCCTGTTTCTGGAATTGCTATGGGCTTAATCATCGAAGGTGATAAATATTTGATTTTATCTGACATTCTTGGCGTTGAAGATGCTTTGGGTGACATGGATTTCAAAATCACTGGAGACGCAGACGGAATCACTGCTTTCCAAATGGACATCAAGATTGAAGGAATCACTCCAACAATCATGAAAGCAGCTCTTGCGCAAGCAAAACAAGGCAGAACACACATCCTAAAGAAGATGTTAGATGCTTGCCCTCAATCAAACGACCAACTTTCTCAATACGCACCAAGAATTGAGTCTATAAAAGTGAAATCAAGTAAAATTGCGATCATTATTGGACCGGGTGGAAAAATGATCCGATCTATTATAGAAGAGACTGGAGCAGAGATTGATATCAATGATGAAGGCATAGTGAATATTTCATCAACAAATCCAAAAAGCCTTGAGGCTGCAAAGAAAATCATTCTTGACCTCACATCTGAAGTAGAAATAGGCAAAACATACGAAGGCCCTATCACAGCAATCCAACCTTTCGGAGCATTTATTAAGCTTCCTGGGATGAAAGATGGTCTTTGTCATATTTCAGAATTTGATCATAAACGCATTGATAAGATGGAAGATGTTGCAAAAGAAGGCGACATCATTAAAGTCAAAGTCATCGACATCAATGACCGTGGTCAAATTAAGCTTAGCCGTAAAATCCTTTTGGAGAAAGGCGCAGCTGTCTAATCTAAGTCATTTAGATACCAGTATACTAAGAAAGACCTCATACATTTGTATGAGGTCTTTCTTTTGCTCTTAAATAGAAAGATCCCCACACAAATGTGTGGGGATCTTTCTTTCATTAAACATAATAAAATGAATTGCCCTGCCTAACCAGTAGCAGGAGAATCTTTGAACTTCTGCTGCTTCTTGCGAAGGCTCTTAGGAAGAGCTGGCACCTCTCTTCTTTTTGCATCTACATACTTATCGATCTTAGACTGTTTTTCTTCAGAATCAAAATTTCCTTCCATGATCTTTTCTAAATCTTCTCGATCAAGGGTTTCAAACTTTAACAACATTTCAGCAACTTCTTTCATCTTTTCTTGGTGCTCCGTCAGAATCCTATAAGCCTCATTATAAGCATGATCAATCAAACCTTTTACTTCTTGGTCGATTGTGTTAGCTGTTTGCTCTGAGTGTTCTTTCTCATGAAAACCAGAAATCAAATTGCCTTGTCCACTATCTGAATAACTAACCATTCCAATCTTCTTAGACATCCCCCATTCCGTAACCATGGCCCTAGCATAAGCTGTTGCCATCATAATGTCGCCTTTAGCGCCATTTGTTGGATTTTGATTATGTATCTCTTCTGCAACACGACCTCCCATAAGAACTATAAGCTTGTCTGTAATCTCTTTAATTGTATGAGAAACTCTATTGGCTTTTTCTTGGAAATGAGTTGCACCTAACGATTGTCCCCTTGGAATAATTGTTACCTTTACCACATCGTCTGTAACTTTTAAAATCATAGATAGCACAGCATGACCTGCTTCATGCCACGCTGTAATGACCTTATCTTCTAAGTTCATTATCATCGACTTTCTTTCTTTACCAAACAATAATTTCTCAAGAGCATACCTAAAATCTTCATGAGAAACAGCTTTACGGTACTTTCTTGCAGCATGAAGAGCAGCTTCATTCACAATATTTTCTAAGTCTGCCCCAGCTAAACCTGATGTTGTTTGAGCTACTTCTTTTAAATTAACGTTTTCACCGATTTTAACTTTTAAAGCATGTACCTTTAATATTTCAAGGCGACCCTTTAAATCCGGCTTCTCAACATTCACGCTTCTATCAAACCTTCCTGGTCTCAACAACGCCTTATCAAGAACATCCGGCCTGTTTGTTGCCGCTATAATGATGACCCCTTCTGATGAGTCCATACCATCAATTTCAACCAATAACTGATTCAATGTCTGCTCTCTTTCATCATGACCACCACCAAGACCGCTGCCTCGGTGTCTTCCTACAGCATCAATCTCATCAATAAAGATAATACAAGGAGCATTTTTTCTTGCTTGGTCGAATAAATCTCTAACACGAGAAGCTCCAACCCCAACAAACATTTCTACAAAATCAGATCCCGAAATAGAGAAGAAAGGCACTCCAGCCTCTCCTGCTACAGCTCTCGCTAAAAGAGTTTTACCAGTTCCTGGGGCACCAATGAGTAGAACTCCTTTTGGAATTCTAGCTCCTAGGGCTTTAAATCTTGAAGGATCCTTCAAAAATTCCACAACTTCTTCAAGCTCTTCTTTAGCCTCTTCAATCCCCGCAACTTCATTGAAAGTAACCGTAAGACTGCTTTTATTAAGCATTTTTGCCGGCGACTTACCAAAATTCATAGCAGAAGATCCACCACCTTTCATCTGTCTTGTAAAAATAAAGTAGAGCAAAAGCCCAACTAAAAGAATCGGCATAAAGGTAAATAGATAGCTAAAGTAATTAGGTGCAGGCTCTTCTGTCTTAAAAGCCTTTTCAAGAGCAAGAGTTTTAGTTTGATCAGGCGCTCTAAACGCTAAACCTTTGTTTGATTCATAAGCAGTCCATTCTTTTTCAGACTGCATATACCATTTTTGAAACTCTTCAGGATTTTTTGCTTCTAGCTCTTTAGTTGAAATTTCAGAATTATGATAATACCAATAGACAGAACTTACTTTAGTTCTTGCCTTACTGAGCTGAAGTTCATTTTTTCTATAATCTGTGCTTAGAGTTCTTTCGTTATTTACCTGTTCTTGATAGAGCCTTACAAGTCGTAGATCACCACAGCTTATGCCATTAGCAGACGTGCCAATTTGACTTGAAACACTTTCAACTCTCGAAAGAACATCATTATAAAGCTCTAATCTGTGGGCAAAACTTAATCCCTTTGTTTCAAAGGAAGTATTTAATATGGTCTCTGCATCGATCAATTTTTTCTTAAGAACTTCATTACCAATACCAAGCCGGAAAGATCTAAACTCAGAAATTAGAGTGCTAAGTGATTGTCCAGCAGCAGCTAATTTTTCTGGAGATTTATCAGCAGACCTTTCATAAGAAAAAGCTGCTAATTGTTCACGTACATCTTTTAAGGTCACTACCGCTTCTGAAGACTTTGCTACTTCTTTAATGATCATCGCATTAGAACGATCAGGAGTATCAAAGTTTTTAGAAACAACAACATATCCACCAGAAGGGACTTTTGTAGATGAAATTAATAAATAATAGTTCACAGAATTGATTGCATCTTTATAAGAACTGTCTAATTCAGCAAGTTGCGCAGATTTCAATGAAAATAATTCGTGGTGTTGCGACAACAATTTTAGATATCTATAACGATTTTTAGCTGATTCAGTAAGGTTATCTCTAAATTTCCCTGAGAACGAAACCAAATTTTCGTTTAACGAGGTTTTTCTATTTTGACCCTCTTCTAATAGATCGAGGTTTACAAGGTGTTCAATCTGATGACTGAAAGAAACACTCGCCATTCGACTCTCAGAGAGATTTTGAAAGGCTAAAATTACTACTAATCCTACAATAAATAAAAGAAGTAGCCCAGGGAAACCTCTTTTATTGTCAGGTCGCTGTTTTTGATCACGTTTCATAATAAAATAATAACCCTAAGTAATAAATTGTACTTATTCATTAATTACACATATTTTATGGGAAATACAAGAGAAATCCCGCAAACTTCAATAAAAAATATGCAAACTTCTTAGTTTACAGAAATTCTGGCCAACTTCTTTATTGTATTTTTTTTTACGTTAAAGGTCAAAACCCATTTTCCACCTTTAGAATTTCCGATGTTTCCTGTGAGACACTCTGCCACAAGCTTCTCGTCTTTATATATTACGGGAACAGACATTCTTAAATGAGGGGGAACTTTAAATTTCGAATATGTTTTTTTAAGCGTCACACCTGATGGCAGCCTTTCCTCAAGTGATTTAGGTTTTTTAATTTGAACTTCAATATCTTCAAGAAAGACCTGAACTCTACCATTGATTACCCCCCGCCACCCTAAAAGGGCGTTGTCTCCTCTTTCTAAAGAACATATAAGTTCATTCTCTTTTATAAAGAAAATTCCACTCTTACTACAAACAATTCGTCTATTTTCCCTGCAAATTTCTATGTCTCTCTCATTGAACACCATCGCTTGCGAAAATCGTTTGATTTCTTCTCGAGATGCTGAAAAATCTTCCTTTTTCAAGAGTTCCCTAAAAATAAAATCGGCTTCTATTACTTTTAAATCGCAGTTTATTGGATAAAAACTCCCGAAAGGCCCACTTATCCCCTGAGGCGCCTTTTTTGAAAAATATTCACTTAAATCTCTCATTTTTTCAGAGAAATAAAGAAGATTTTGACTAAATCCTTTACCAAACTCCTTCTGTAAATCTGGAAGTATTTTATGCCTCATACGAGCACGTAAATAACGGCAGTCTTGATTGGTTTCATCTTCGAACCAACTGAGCTCTCTTTCCTTAAGCCAATCTATAATTTCATTTTTCCGCACCGTTAATAACGGTCGAATGACACTCATTTGTCCCAAGACCCTCTTTTCTGCAATTCCTTGCATTGCCTCGATCGACGACCCCTCTAAAATTCTTTTTAAAACCGTTTCAATTTGGTCATCTGCATGGTGACCTAAAATCAATCCATCTGCTTGAATGCTTTCATACACCTCTTCAAAAAGCGCATATCTTTTCTGTCTGTAGCAATCCTCTAGATTAGGAGTTGAAGGAGGCACACCTTCAACGCGCCTTACATGAAAAACTATCCCATTTTCTTTACAAATTTTTGAGATCGATTCGATTTCAAATGCAATAGCATCACGTGATACATGATCGATTGTACACACTTGAAAATTGTAACCAAATTCCTTAAGACCATAAAAAAGAGCCATTGAATCGGCACCACCTGAGAGGCCAAGCAAATAGAGCTTATCCTTAAATAGTTTTTTATCGAAATTTTGTTTGAGTTTATCATTCATGCAGCTATGATAACATAATGCACGCAAACTTTTCTAAGTATTTATGAAGCTACCTGTATACTGGCGATTTCTTACCAAAACCTTTCTACAAATTTTCGTAACATGCACTTTATGTGCTTTTACTCTCGGAATCGTAGTACATAATACTCAATTTGCCTCTTTTATTGCAGCAGGGGCGAGCGTCGAACAGGTATTGACTATCATTTTTTGTAGTCTCTTCCGCGTTTTTTCGCTTATCATAGGACTCACTATCTTAATTGCTGCGTTTTTAACAACTTACCAACTCTCAGCCACTACTGAAATCATTTCTCTTAGAACCTCAGGATTAAGCCTCCCAAGGATTTTAGCCCCCCTTTACTACGCTACAGCATTTATCACTGTATTGAATTTCACCTCAGCCACTCTACTTACACCATATCTCAGACGGATAGAATCAAACGTTATCACACAAAATAAAGCCATTAATCCACTAATACTACTCAGAAAGGAAGCCTTTCCGCAAAGTGAAAAACTTCACGTTGAAATGAACCTTACTGAATCTGGGACGGTCGCTAAAGAAGTTCTAGTTGCCTTTCATGACCCTGAAAAAAATGGAACATCCCTTTTTATTGCAGATAAACTTACCTATAACAATGATCGTATATTAGGTGAGAACGGGACTTTTATCTCTCATCTGATTACTCCAAAAGAAGGCTTCAACCACCTTCTTATTGCTAATCAAAAAACCTTTTCTACTTCTAGTGCACTCTTAAAACCAATGTTTACCTCAACTTCTAAAAAACGAGAAATTTCACTAAAAGCAACTCCTACAGCAAATTTGTTCTCAATAAAAACTTACCGAGCATATAAAGAAATCATTGAAAGAGCATCAAGTTCGTTAATCCCCCTAACCTTTGCATTTGTAGGCATAAGCCTCGGGCTCTTTCACCCACAACAACTTGAAGAAAAACGTTGGTACTTTCTTATTGGATTTGTCATATTGTTCTTCTGTTCCTTCTTTCATGCAAAACAACTCACCTCTTCTATTCCACTAACTGCATTCTTCTTCTTTGCCCCACACATTTTGTTCATCTCGATCTCATTTTTGCTTCAAAAAATTTACCAAGAAGGAAGAGCATGATTCCTTTTGTCCCCATTTATTTCAGTTATATTGCAAAACGATTCTTAAAAACATTAATTATAACTTTATGCGTTCTTTTTGTTGTTGTTTTTTTAATTGAAATTGCTGTTTACTTTCCTTTTAAGTCTTCGCAAGACATGTTTATGCACCTGACTGGAGTTTTCTTTAAACGACTTGAACTCCTCACCCCCCTTAGTTTTTTAATAAGCACAATCAATGTTCTTGCTGTTTTACAAAAGAATAATGAACTCTTAGCAATGCAAGTCTCTGGAATATCAAAATCAAAAATAACGGCTCCGTTTTTCGCAGTTTCATTAATCATTTCTGCTCTTCTTTATCTTAACTACCAACTAGTCCTACCTGTAACAAGCCCATGGCTCTTAGAAGAACAAAAAAGATCCACTGTTAAATCTTCTTCTTCAGATGAATACCAAATTCGGTTCTTAAGCGATGGCAGTCGAATAATTTACACAGTGTCAAATCTTCAACTAAATGACCTGTTTTGGGTGAAATCTCATAACGAGATATGGCATTGCGAACAAATCATTTTTGAAGATCAACTTCCTATTGGCATGTATGTTGATAAATTAGAAAAGCCACCACATGGTCAATTTAAAAAAACTGCTTCATTCCATAAATATGCTTTGCCTAGTACCTTTCTCAAAGCAAAACCTAAAGTTGAAAAGAAAAACGCCCTTTCAATTGGAACTCTTATCAGTTTAATGACAAAACACAGCTTGTCAATTACCTCAGACAAAGGATTTGTTTATTCACTACTTTGTTATAAAATGATTAACCCATGGTTTCCAACTATGGTTGTTACTGCAATTATCCCTTATTTATTAACCTATAGACGGCGAATTAAAACATCCAACATCTATCTTTTAGGCACACTTGCATTCTTCCTCTTTCACACCCTTGTAAAAGCATGTATAATACTTGCAGAACATTATGTAGTTTCTCCACTTTTCACAATCATTTTTCTGCCACTTTTATTACAGGGCATGCTATCTTTCAAATTATGGAGATCAATCGTCCCGAAGCCACAACTGCAAGCAAAAGAAAGCTTAAAAAAAGCTTCTTTATTGTCTGTTTGACAGCAATCAGTTGGTTTCTTCCTTTAACAAACAGAGTTTGGCAAATAGCAGATGTGTCTTGCGCAAGGCTCTTCAACTACCTATTTGTTCACTCCTATAACTGGCAAGAATTTGTCCTTTTTTGGAATTCGAAAAGAGCTGATTGGCTCTTTGACATTATTGTCTTATCTTTCTTTGTTGCCGCCTATATAAAAACTCGCCGCTACAAAAAAACCACCCTTTTTATTGCATTACTACTTGTAGCTGGCACCCATGTAACTAATTTTAGATTAGTTAGTAGAAAACTCATCCCTAAAGTTATCCAATACAATCGTCTCAGCCCCTCACTTGCTCTAGATAACTATGTCCGAGTTAAAGAAATTAGACCAAATGAAAAAACCAAAGACTGTTCTCCCCAATCCTTTCCAGGAGACCATGGTGTTACTTGCTCTTTATTCTATATATCTATGGCGATTCTTTATGGGCGCACTTGGGGTCTTCTTTCATTTCTCTCTAGCTTCCCCATCATATTAGCACGAGTTGCTGTAGGAGCACATTGGATAAGTGATGTTATAATTGGGTCTACTTTATTGTCTCTTTCATACTTATCTCTTCTATTCTATACTCCTTTTTTTGACTCAGTAATTAAAACTTTTGATTCTTTTAGGAGAAAACTTTCATATGTCAAATTCAGAAAAAATATATAAACAACTCCAAACAAATGGAAAAACCTCCTACCTACTTCGGTCTCTTGGCTATTTTCTTGAATACGACCAAGAATCTCAAATGCCTAGTGCTGGACTCGCATTTCGAGCTGAACAAAATAAATTTATAGCAGAACTACAACATAAACAAACAACAAGCAAAAAAATTGAACGCCTACTTGAAAAAGTATGTGACTTGAAAACAGGGAAAATAACTGCGAGCGAATTATCCCCAAGACAACAAGCCTCAGTAAGGGAAATGAGACGCGACTATTTATCATCTACAAAAATCACTACCTCTTTCATCAAAAAATTCTCAGATGCCACTTCAAATGGCGTCGACGCATGGAAAAAAGCAAGAACAGAAAATTCTTTCCGTACATTTGCTCCTTTCTTAAAGAAGATCGTTGATCTCTCAAAAAAGAAAGCTGAAATGCTTGGCTATAAGCACCACCCCTACGACGCCCTTCTCAATGAATTTGAACCAGGAATGACAGTTGCTGAACTAGACAAACTATTTTCAAGCCTAAAAGATCATCTTAAGATCATTGTAAACAAAAGAAAAGAATCAAAAGAAGCGCAACAGCAACCAACGAATCCGTTTTTTTCCATTCCCCACCAAAAAGAACTATCCAAAAAGATCATTGCGCAAATGGGCCTTCCCATAGAAAATTATCACTTAGCTGAAACTGCTCACCCATTTTGTATTCCCCTTTGCTCAAAAGACATCAGAATAACAACAAACTACCACCAAAATGATTTTAAAAAAGCTTACTTTGCCACAATCCATGAGTGCGGTCATGCACTCTACGAAAATGGTCTACCTGAAAGCGACATTGGAACCCCCCTTGCAGAAGCTGCATCTTTTGGTATTCACGAAAGCCAGTCAAGATTTTGGGAATGCTTTATCGGTCATTCTTACCCATTCTGGAAAAATCAATACCCATTAGTACGAGATGCTTTCCCAAATACATTTGACAACACAACCCTTGATCAATTCGTAAGATCCATCAACACAGTCTCCCCTTCTCTTATTCGAATTTTTGCTGATGAAGTTACGTATAACTTACACATTATACTTCGTTATGAATTGGAAAAAGGTCTTATTGACGGATCAATCCAAGTTAAAGATATCCCGAAACTCTGGAACGCAAAGATGAAAGACATGTTAGGGGTCACGCCAAAAACAGACGCTGAAGGGTGCCTACAAGATATACACTGGTCAATTGGTGCATTTGGATATTTCCCTTCCTATGCTCTTGGAAATCTCTATGCAGGCGCGTTATATGTGCATATGATAAAAACCCACTCATCATGGGATCAAAAAGTTGCACAAGGAGATTTCTCATTTATTAAAGAATACCTTCGCAAAAACATCCATCAATATGGAAGAGAGTTCTCTCCTGTAGAGCTTATAGAAAAAGCTATAGGCGGGAAATTTTCATCTGCTCCATATCTCTCGTATCTAGATGGGAAATATTTATAACAATTTGACAATTGGTTGTTGAAGAGATCAACCCAATCAGAATGCAAATCTGCTTATAGAGTAGGTTTTTAATGTTTCAACACAAAATAAAAAAGGCCCATTGTGTGCATTCTTACACCTAAATGGACCTTTTGAAAGAAGGCCTGCAAAAAAAAGCAGCACCTCTTGAAACTGATAATATACGAAATTATCTCTTTGAGAATTGGTATGACTTACGTGCACCAGCTTTACCGTATTTCTTACGCTCACGTTTTCTTGGATCGCGAGTTAGAAATCCTTTCTCTTTAAGAACTGGTCTACGCTCTTCATCATTTTTTACAAGAGCACGAGAAATTCCGTGTCTTGCTGCAACAGCCTGACCGTCGATTCCTCCACCCTTTACAGTAATGATGAAATCTTTATTTTCCATTTTGCAGAGTTTAATCGGAGCCATAAGAAGGCTTCTTTGTACTTCAGTGTGAAAATATTTAGCAAACTCTTTGCCATTCACAACGATATCACCCTTTCCTTCACGCATATATACACGAGCTACAGCTGTTTTTCTTCTTCCTGTTCCGTTTGAAAGATTCGTTTTTTTCATCTTCATTCCTTAAGTTAAACTGAGACTGTAATTGGTTGTTGAGCTTCTAAGTTATGCTTATCATCAGCAAACACTTTTAATTTCTTGAACATTGCTCGTCCAAGTTTTGTCTTTGGCATCATTCCCTTAACAGCTTTCTCAAGAATTCTCTCAGGGTGCCTTTCTTGCATACGACGAAATGGAATTTCTTTTAATCCACCTAAAAATCCAGTATGGTGAGTATACAATTTCTGTGCTTCTTTGTTTCCAGTCAAAACAACTTCTTTTGCATTAATCACAACAACTCCGTCACCTTGATCTGTGTTTGGAGTATAAGTTGGCTTATGTTTGCCTCTTAATACTTTAGCGATTTCAGAGGAGATCCGTCCTAATGTCTTTCCCTTTGCATCAAAGAGATACCAATCCATTTCCTTCTTTCCACACTTATAAAATTTCGTTTTCTGCTTGAATAGAGCTGCCATTTTCTCACCTTAATTTCTAAAAATTATGAGTAGAATACTATGTCTGTTCATATTTGCCAAGTAAAAAAAGAGAGGGCAAAGAGGATTTTTTGCATAAAAGAAACATTTGTCAACACTCAATAGTTCAATCAAAATAGAATGAATAATCCCTTTATGTTTTTTTGGTGGCGACTTTAGACATTATTTCATATAGTAGTTGGCCATGAAACAAGATCCAAATACATTTTTTATTCGCACTTATGGGTGTCAAATGAACGAGCTTGATACCGAAATAATGGTCGGTCAGCTCGAAGAACGCGGTTTAAAAAGAATATTTGACGAAGAAGATGCCGACCTTCTTATCTA
This sequence comes from uncultured bacterium, assembly GCA_964350315.1. Lineage (GTDB taxonomy): Bacteria > Chlamydiota > Chlamydiia > Chlamydiales > 2-12-FULL-49-11 > JAJZEO01. The sequence continues at coordinate 94,723 of CAYGJD010000005.1, read as the reverse complement.
CAACACTTGCTCTATACGAGACCTGGCAGAACGTAAGGTCATGGGGAAACTAGGACAACTTGGCCGTTCAAAATATAAGAAAAAGATTATTGGCGTAACAGGCTGTATGGCCATGGCAAAGAAAGAGTCTCTTTTCCGCAAACTTCCTCACATTGATTTTGTCCTGGGCACAAATAACATTACTGACCTATCTGAGGTTCTCAATGATGTCGTCGTTGGTGGAAAACAATCAATCCGCACTGACAAATCATTCGAAGAAAACCTTGACTATCTCATAGCAAAGAAAGAGACAAAAGTCTCTGCATACGTTTCAATTATTCGCGGCTGCGATAAATACTGTACATACTGCGTTGTCCCCTATACAAGAGGCAAAGAAGTATCTAGACCTCCAGAAAACATCGTAGAAGAAGTCCAAAAACTAGCCCATGAGGGGTTTAAAGAAATAACTCTCCTTGGTCAAAACGTAAACAGCTATGGAAAAGATACGCCAGAAACAGGCTGCTTATTCCATGATCTTCTTTACCGCCTTGATAAAATTGAAGGCATTGAACGAATTCGCTTCCTTACCTCTCACCCGATTGATATCACAAGAAATCTTATGGAAGCCATCCGTGACTTACCAAGCGTTTGTGAATTTGTTCATTTTCCTATTCAAGCAGGCTCTAGCCGCATCCTAAAAAAAATGCACCGCATTTATTCTAAGGAAGAATATTTTGAAAAAGTGGCAATGCTGAAAGAACTCGTCCCAAACGCATCATTAGGTACTGATATTATCATTGGTTTTCCTACAGAAACAGAAGAAGAGTTTGAAGAGACCATCGACGTTTTTAAAGAAATTTCTTACTCTGTAGCCTTTCTTTATACTTACTCTGCGAGAAAAGGCACACCTGCAATGAGATTTAAAGATGACATACCGGAAGAAGTGAAAAGTGAACGTCTACAACGCCTTATGGAACTTCACAACCAACAGGCAGCGACCCACAGACAAGACCTTTTAGGAGATACTGTCGAAGTTCTTTTTGAAAAAAAGAACCAGAAAGGCCAGCTAAAAGGACGCACACGCTGCTGGAAAAAGGTTATTTCAGAAGGACCTGACTCAATGGTTGGCACAATCCAAAACGTTCGAATACACTCTTTTAATCACCAAACACTTATCGGAGACCTCTTAAACTCTGATCAACTTCTAATTGTGTAAAGTTTATTTGAATACAGTCTTAATTGTACATCTGATATAATAATTCTTATGCAATTAACTCGTGTACAAGCTCTTTCGCGCCATATTGGTGGATCATCAAGACTTTCCCATGCTCCCTTTGGAAAGCAAAAAATGCGTTCTATCAAGGTCAAACAATCTGGCTCCTACCCATTTGATCTCTCATCAATGAAAGAGGTCTCTACTCCAAAAAACACGGGTCTATTCACGAGAATTGAACGGTTTTTTACTCCAGAGCGAAAGGAAGTAATATTACCAAATCTTGATGAGTTTATGCGCCCAAACCCTGCAGGAAGATTCCCCAACCAACCATTAACGACCCCTTTCCCTAATCCCTTTACAAAGCAAAAGTATTCTTCCCCAATGCTTCTCAGAACTTCTGAAAATCCAGATCCACCGTCGCAAGAAATTAAAGATCCAATTATGAAAAAATTGCGCCTTCTTTTTTGCCTTAAAGGAAGACTATGTAGGAACCAACAAGGTTTTTACTTTATCAAACTACCAGACCTTATATTAGGCACTTTATTTCCCTACATTAATAGAATTGATGCCCAAATCCCTGATCATTTCACATTTATTGACCATTTAGGAGCCCACATTCCTGTGATCATGCCAAATGAAACCTTTGACTTTGGTAAAACGCCCAATGAACTGGGCGAAACCTTTTACTTCGCAATTAAGGGGCTTTATTCAAAAGAAGTCAGTAACTACCCGGGTGTATCAAAAATTTGGTTTTTGACCTTCACATCCTACGATCTTGAATGGTTAAGACAAAAACATGGCCTCACCTCTTCTCTTGCAGGAGAAGCATTTCACTGCATTATAGGCTCAAAACCGATGGAAAACTCAAAACCTGTTAAAGAGACATTCCGCATAAGCCCATTGGTTGAATCGGCTTAATCACTTTCTCAATCTAACTCAATTAATGAATTAATCGCGTTGATGATCAGTGAAGTCTTCATTTGATTCTGGTTCTTCTGGAATCTTCTTTATCTTATGAATTAGATATACAATAAGAAGTAGAAAAAAAGTTATGGCCAAACACAAACTTGTAAACCAATAGATGTACTCTATAGAAAAGCGATTAATTATCGATGCTGCAACTGCTGAAATTACCCAACCTATGGACATAGTAGATTGTGACAACCCCATCACTTTTCCCTGTACGTTTTTAGGAGCAGACATAGAGATAAGATTCATTGTATTACACATCGTGAAAGCTGAAAATACAGCTGCTATAGCGATAATAACACCAAATAGATCAAACCAAGGGATAAAAAGAGAGATAAACAACAGAATCGCACTTGAAAAAGCACCTAGAAGAGCAATCGATATCGAATGCATGCGCTTTAATAATACAGCATTTAGTATAGAACTTCCTAATGTCCATGTAATACCAAGTATAATCATCCAAGTTGTTACAGACACCATAGAGGCGCGATAACTTTCTATTGAGTATGCTGGAAACCACTGAATTGACATCCCCCATCCAATGACCCAAAAGAAATACAAGATAAACATAAAGCGAACTTTTTTTAAGCACATCGCTTCAATGACATTTTTTATTCCCTTTAAAATATCAAAATTGATTTCACTCTCTACTTTATATGTTTCATCGTACCAAATCCAAACCGCAATAAAGCTTAAAAAAGAAAACGCTGCTGTAATCAAAAAGACAATTACAGGGCCGTGATATCCCAGATACTTAGGATCTGAAATGTAGCCAGAAAGAACCATTGCTAGAATCCAGCTAAATCCAAAAAGAGTTGTTACATGTGAAAAATTCCGAGCGCGACTTTCTTCATTTGGACTAATATCTGCAATCGCTGCTAAACAGATACTTAAATTGCCTGCAAAAAACCCTGTTAAAAGTCGACTAATAATCAATAAGGTGAAACTATTAATAGAGATCGCCATTGCAGAAATCAAATAACCAAACGTCACACTCATAATAGTAATATATAGTGCCTTCTTTCTACCGAAATGATCGGCAAAGTCACCTAAAATCGGTGCTCCAAAAAATTGAGTCAAAGGAAAAACACCAAAAGTAATCGCTAGCAGCACATTTCTTGTCGTAAGTGATGTTGTATGTGATATTAGATCGTAATGAGGGTCTAAAAAAACAGTAGGGAGAAGATTGAATAAAATCGAAAATCCGAAGTTATCCATAAAAATAACGAAGAAAATAGGAATTAGAGCTCTTCTACTAACATTCATTCCTTCACTATTAGTCAGAACTAATCATTTTCTTCGAGCTTTTTTTCAAACTCAACCTCAGAAAGAATTTTTACCCCAAGTTTTTTTGCTTTATCATACTTGGAACCAGGAGACTCTCCTGCTAAAACGAAATCTGTGCTTGAACTGACAGAAGAAGTTACCTTACCTCCTCTTTCCTTGATTAAAGATGCAGCTTCACTTCTTGTATATTTTTCCAGTGAGCCAGTTAACACAAAAGTCTTACCATTAAACAAATGAAGATTGTTTTTTTTCTTTGGTCCTTTAGGTTTAACCCCTAGCTCTAGTAGTTGATTAATTTCCTCAATATTTGAAGGGTTTTTTAGAAATGAAACAACAGACTCAGCCACAATCGGTCCAATACCCTCTATCCCAATTAACTCATCATGCGTTATATGGATAAATCCCTCAATACCACCAACATATTCAGCAATGATTTCTGCTGTCTGCTTACCCACAAATTTAATTCCTAAACCAAAAATCAATCGATCAAGAGTTGTATCTTTTGATGCCTCAATACTCTGAAGTAAATTTTCTACAGATTTTTCCTTGAAACCTTCAACTTGAGAAAGCTCAAACTCACTTAAACGGTAAATATCAGAAAAATTTGTAACATAACCGGCTAGCGCCAACTTCTCTACAATTTTTTCTCCCATATTATCGATATCCATCGCATCTTTGGCAGCAAAAAAAATGATCTTTCTTAGATTCTGTGATTTACAATCTGGATTTACACACCTGACAGCGACTTGAGCAGCTTCATGTACAACACTACTGCCACAACTTGGACAGGTTGTCGGCATTTTCCATTTTTCAGCCCCATCTCTTCGCTTACTTAAATCAACTGAAACAACTTTTGGAATGACATCCCCACCCTTTTCAATGACTACATGATCACCCACTCGAATATCTTTTCGATCGATTTCATCCTGATTATGGAGTGTTGCTCTTGAAATCGTACTTCCTGCTAGCTTGACAGGTTTAAGTTCAGCTACAGGCGTCAAGACGCCTGTTCTTCCCACCTGGACTGTGATGTCTTCTATAACTGTTATCTCTTGCTCTGGGGCAAATTTATAGGCAACAGCCCACCTTGGACTCTTACCAGTCATTCCAATATGGGCTCGAGACTTCAAATCATCGAGCTTTACTACAATTCCATCAATTTCAAACGAAAGCCTTCGCCTTCTTTCTTCCATCGCATGTGCAAAATCTAAAATTTGCTTTGTCGTATGACATACCTTAAAAAGATCAGTAGGAAAAACTGGAAATCCAAGTTTTTCAAGATAATTAGATACTTGCGATTGCTTCGTTATACTTTCTGGCCCTTGCGCGATATCGTAAATAAAAATATCAAGCCCACGTCTCTTAGTTTCATTTGCATCCAATAATTTTAAAGATCCAGCTGCTGCGTTTCTTGGGTTTGCATAAACATCCTCACCCTCTTCTTCTTTCTCTTTATTGAGCTTTTTAAACGTTTCAAGTGGGAGATAAACCTCCCCTCTTAATTCAAGAACATCAGGAATGTCTTTTCCTTTTAAAACTTGTGGCAAAGACTTTATCGTTTTAATATTTTCAGTTACATCCTCTCCCTTTTTGCCATCTCCTCTAGTAACACCCTGACAAAGAACTCCCTTCTCATACCTAACACTAATAGCAACACCATCAATCTTCAATTCAATTGTAAAATCAGTCTCACTCTTTTCTAGATGTTTATGCATACGTTTAAGAAAATCTTCCAACTCATCTTCTGTATACGTATTAGATAAAGAGAGCATCGGATGCGTATGTTCAACTTGTTTAAACTTTGATTTTATGGCGAAATCACCCGTTACACGCTGTGAAGGGGATTCCTTGTCAAGCCAATCTGGATGTTCCTTTTCAATAGCTTCAATCGATTTGATCAATTGATCGTATTCAAAATCAGAAATTTCTGGCTTAGCTTTAATAAAGTAAAGTTGATCGTGATAAAGTGCTTCTTTGATTAACTTCTTATACTGACTCTTTGTGCTCATCTTTCTTAAATCCTACGGCAAAAAACATCGTCGCCAAAGGAGGCATTTTGATTTGAAATCCTGAGCCATCTTTCAAGATTTCTATAGAAGGATTTACATTCCCTGCTCCACCATATTTCACTTCATCAGAATTGAAAATTTCTTTGATTGATTCTACATTCGGCAAACGAATGATATACTCATCAAACTCTGATTTAGTATAGTTGTGGACGCAAACAAGAGTTTCCTCAACACCACGCCTCAAATAGCTTATTACCGCGTGATTATAGTCTTTGTAGTCAATCCAATCAAACCCTTTCTTATCAAAATCGATTTCCCATAAAGCTCGGTGTTTTAAATAAAAATGATTCACATCACAAACATAGGAAGACCATTGAGAATGAACCGCTTCCTGTAACAAGTGCCAATGAACCTCTTCTTTTTGATTCCATTCGCCCTTTTGTGCCAATTCACAACCCATAAAAAACAAGGTTTTACCAGGATGTGAAAGTGCTGCACTATAGTAAAGACGCAATTGCGCAAATTGATCTTTCTCATCAAGAGGCATCTTTCCTATTAGGGTCTTTTTTTGATGAACAACTTCATCATGAGAAATTGGTAAAATATACCTCTCATTGAAACAAACATCAAACGTTGCGAGAAATTCGTTCATATGGTGCTTGCGGAAAACAGGATCTTTTTGCATAAAAAAAAGCGTGTCATTCATCCATCCAAGATTCCACTTCAAATCAAATCCAAGACCACCCCATTCAACTGGCTTTGTAATTCCCTGCTTAATCGAAGCATCTTCTGCAATCATTAAAACACCAGGAAACTTTTTATGAACAAAATGATTGAGATCTTTTAAAAAGGCAATCGCATGAACATTCTCATTGCCTCCTTCACTATTTGGAGTCCACTCCCCTTCTTTTCTTGAGTAATCTAAATACATCATTGACTGAACAGCATCAACTCTTATGCCATCGATATGCATCTTATCAATCCAAAAAAGAGCAGAGCCAATCAAGAAATTACATACACGCTTATCTGCATAATTAAATGTAAGAGAATTCCACTCAGGGTGCACACACATTACCGGGTCATCAACTTCATAAACAGCTTTACCATCAAATTTTGACAATGCAAAATCATCCTCTGGAAAATGCCCTGGCGCCCAATCTAAAATCACTCCAATATTGTGCATGTGTAAATGATTCACAAAATATTGAAAATCATCCATTGTGCCATAACGACTCGTGGGAGCAAAATATCCTGTTACTTGGTATCCCCAAGATTCATCAAGTGGATGTTCTGTAAGGGGCATTATCTCTAAGTGAGTATAACCCATTTTCTTGATATAAGGAGCAATTTGGGCTGCTATCTCACGATAATTTAAGAAATTTCCGTTCTTGTTTTTTTGCCACGATCCAAAGTGCATTTCGTAAATATTCATCGGTCCATCAAGAGCAGATGTGTGCTTTCTACGATCCATCCATTCTTCATCACAAAAAATAAAGTCGCTTGCACATGTCACTACAGAAGCTGTTTTAGGTCTAAGCTCAAAAGCATGGGCGTAAGGATCTGATTTTAGTATCCACTCATTTGACTCAGTTTTAATCGCATATTTGTAATTTTGAGAAGGTGCACAAGCAGGGATAAAAAGTTCCCAAACACCTTGTTTACTTACTTTTCTCATTGGATGAGTTAACTCTTTCCACCGATTGAAGTCGCCCAGAAGACAGACTGCCTGTGCGTTTGGAGCCCATACAGTAAATCTAACTCCCTTGACTCCTTCATGTTCACAAACGTGAGAGCCTAAGACCTCATATATTGTTTCATGAATCCCTTTAGCAAAAAGATCGTCATCTACGTGAGAAAATATCGGAGAAAAATTATAGGGATCAAACCCCTTCATTCCATTTGCATAAATAATCTGATAGTCAAATCTTGTCGTTTCAAGTGGCACTAAGAAAGAATAAACACCGCTTTTATCTTCCATATTAGCTTGAACAACCCCATTTTGGAATTCAAACTTATATTCAATTTGCTTTGGGGCAAAGAACCGAATTTGCTTTTGGTACTCATCAAGAGCGCAGAGTCCCAGAAAGTTGTGGGGATTTTGATGCTTGCCTAAGTTTAATAAATGAACATTATCTAGGGGAATCGTTTTTTCTTTATCCATACTCGAAGATATAGACTTACCGTTGAAATTTGTCCACAACGGTTTTTTTTCCTTTTAAAAGAGTCAAACTCTGCTGTTTTTTTTGAGACCCCTTTCGATCATCAATTCTGAAAGACATAATTTCTTTTGGCCAATCAATCAAGATATTAGCGTCCTTCCTACCATGAATAACAACACACCTCAACTTTCCTTTTCTCCATTCAAAATCTATTGTAGCATCTTGTACCTTAGCTCCAACAAATCTTCCTGAAGAAAAACATTTTGGCAAGTTCGGCAATAAGACAACCTTACCTTTTACTTCCCGAATGAAAAGAGAACGAAATGATTTTTGAAAAGCTTCCAATCTTGAAATAGGAGTTGATGATTCACTCAACTTCTCATAAGTTAAACCAAGATGTTTTTCATCTTTTCGCTGTGGTACAAATATAGAACAAAAACCCGTATCTATAAAATTTAGAAATGACTCATCATCTTTTGGGTATTTTGTAAATTTTTCATCAGAAGATAAAAGAACACTTTGAGAAGTGAAATAGAGAATCGGCAATATTTCAGCCAAATCTTTCCTTTTCCAAATAGAGGTCACATCTTGCTTTTTATGGTCTCCAAGCGAGATCCTTTCTCTATCCTCAAACATCTTACTGTCAAATTTAACATCTATCAAATCGAGAGCTTCCTTTGCACTTAAAGCAATCTTTTTTCCATCGACAAAAACGACAATACCCTTACCTCTTGAATATTCAAGAACTAGACTTTGCTGCTTCTTCTCAACAAAAAGACGAAACTCAAAATACCCCTCCTGAGCTGTGCCAAAAATTAAACACTCACCTTTTTCTAAATCTTGCTGAAGAGTAAAACCGTTAACAGGCCCACTTATTTCCAATTCAATTAAAATTGTATCACAGAAAAAATCTGAGATTTCAAATCTCGTTGGATAAGCTGTAACTACCCAATCAGTGTAAGGAATAATTGCAGAAGCACCTGCCTCATGAGAAAAAGGCTTAAATCTTTGAGCAACACTGATCTTTGTAGACCTTCCCAAGAAGCCCCTCCTTACGTTACAAGTTTTTAATATCACAGCAACAACATCATCATCCTTCAACTACTCACGTTAATTCAAGAATATTTTCATCAATGAGGCTACTCATATTGGGCATATATTATTCAATAAATTCGGTTTAAAAAAAAGAGCAAACTCTGTAGAATTGCGCGATATGAGTATTTTTGGTGCGGCTTTCTCACTTTTTGTTGTTTACAATGTCATAGGGAACATTCCCTTTTACATTGCTATCTTAAAACCGTTTGAGCCTAAACGTCAAAAAATGATTCTTGTCCGAGAAATGACTATTGCTCTCTTCATCCTTTTTGCATTCGGATTTTGGGGTGACAACATTTTAAACTTCCTTGGAATCACTGGTGGAATTATAGGAATTGCAGGAGGAATCTTGCTTCTTTTAATATCCCTTACCATGATCTTTCCGAAACATACAGTTGGCGGAGTTCCAGATCATGAGCCACTCATAGTCCCGATTGCCATGCCAGCAATGGCCGGCCCAGGTAGTATAGCAGCAGTAATGCTCTTTTCAAACACCATTCAAGTACCCTGGAAGGTTGCAGCAATCATCTTTATTGCATGGATTCCTTCCCTCTTTATCCTCCTTGCAGCCTCGTATATTAAATATCTGATCGGAGAGAAAGGGCTCATGGCCTTTGAGCGCCTAGGAGGCCTTCTAATCAGCCTTATCGCTATTCAAATGCTGACATCAGGGACAATTTCACTCGTCAAAGAAAACTTCCCCTCATCAGCCCCTCAGGTTGAACAAAAGAATCAATAATTCTTCTTTTAAGCCTTTAAATCTTCCCTACACAACTATCGCAGGACTCTCAAAAAACCTGTAAATTCACCCTATTTAAGCCTTTTTCACTCTCTTTTCTGCATTTTTTCTTATTTTTTGCACTTTTTACACACATGTGTAAAAAACTAATTTAAAACGTTCTTTAATTATGTTATAATTAATAATCAAATAATAGTGATTATGTAATAACGGTAATATACGATTGCTTTTGCTCTCGTATATATTAGGAGAAAACAATGGACCCTGTAAATAGCACCTCCCCTGAACTAACAGAAGAATTAGCCCCAATCACTCCCCCTCTGGAAGCAGCAGCAGCCTCGGCACCAGAGGTCGTCATACCTCTTCCTTCAGACGACGCACTTGCCATAATGTTACAAGACGTAAACAAAAACACACTTTTCAACTGCGTAACACTGCTTGATTTATTTGCAAAATATTGCGCATCAGAAAACATAACAAGCATCGACTTATCTAAACTCTCATTACATAGATCTATTACTTATACAAAAGTTTTTATTCTTAGAGAAATCATTACCTCACGAATTGAATTTCGAGGTCCAAGATTTTCTATAGAAAACTATGGCAGAGCTCTTTGCAATTTATTTGAGGTAAAGCAAGAAAACTTTTCTGCTCTTGTTAAAGAGTTACTTCCAACCGACTCCTCTGAAAAGTCACAACTTTTAAAAAAAATGGCTTTTTTTGTAAGCCGAGCGCAAGAATGCTCATTACATTGTGATTGGCTCATTCCAGAACAAGTGCAACAAGTATATGAGATAACAACATCACAAGATGATGTAAAAATCCGCAATCGTAGAATATATAGTTATGCTGAGGCTGCGGAAGAGCACTTACCTGCAAGAGCAATTCTTGATCATGACCTATTTGGAAACTTATCCTGCGAATTAATGATTGATTTATTTGATCATATCGATCCAGTTCTAGAAACAATAGAACAAGAAATCCTATCTGAAGTTGAGAAACTTAAAAGTTTTACCAATATTCAAAAAAAGGGAAGAAGCTCGCGTAAAGTACCTGCCCCAATAAAAGAACTTTCTACCTTTTGTACCTATTCATTACCAACGGAAGTTTTAACCAGTCTAGAAAAGATGAACGCAGCAAGAAAGAGAATCAAAAAGCTTATTTCTCATGCAACAGGAAAGACACTCTCCCAAGTACGCCCAATACTTCTAGAAACTCATAAATTAATTCTTGAATGCATCGAAAATTCAACTTTATTAGTCCGTCCAGTAAGAGCTTTACTCTGCGCGCTCTCACCCACAAGTGACACTCATGAAATTCTTGCAGCTCACAGGGAAACTACTCTCAAGGAGTTATCAAAAACTTATAACAACAGCATACCAGTTATTATAAATGATACACTTTCAGAAATCATTCATGAAAGAGCGCGGAGCGGTCAGCAATTATCTAATCAAGAACTCAAAGAAATTCATGAATCTATTCTTGGTACTTTAATATTAGAACTAGAAGATCCCGACACAAAAGATACCCTTTTTGATTCTTATATTCAACTTGCAAAGAGCCCTATCCTTGGTAAGCATAGAGCTAAAGTTCAAAAAAAAATCCGGAGTCTTTTGAATCTCTTTCAGACCACTTATATAAATTGTCAGACATCCAACCATCAACAATTAGAAGGGCTATTTTCTTTGACTAGAATTGAAGACGTCCGCTTTTTAATCTATGGATTATTTTCTGAGGATTTAAGCATTAAACGTTACGAGTCAAGCCTTAATATATCACTTACATGTGTAGACTCCGCAAGAGAACATCGTACAGCAGAGAACTTAACCAGAACGCTTTCTGATACATCAACACAATTTACAAACTCCCTTACAAATCTACCCCCATTTCAAACATCTCAAAAGAAGCTCATTGAGACGTATCTTGAAACCATGAAAGGGATCTTAAATTTGACCAATTCGGTATTAGGTGGAGAGCACGTTAATATTGATCAAATAACCAGGTCTGTTCTTTCTTTAGTCAATAAAACAAGGCTTTATAAAGATTTAGCCCCATCTAGTTGCTCTACTTTATCACTTTTATTAAATCCTATTATTCAGGTGGTTGATAACGTTGATTTTTCAACTCTACCAGAAGAAGTACACCAATTTGAACTCGAAGAAGCTGAATTAAAAGAAGCCGTTGCACGGATTGCAGAAAGAGAACTCCTGATGCAAATAGAAGAAGAAGAGAGGCAAAAAGCAGATGCTTCAACTGAAAGAGAAGAAGAACCTATTCAATTTGAAGTGCAAAAAGAGATACCCGACTCAGTAGCTGCTAGCGAAGCTGCGGAAATAATTGTTACATCATCTTCTGAAGACCCCAAAGCTGCAGCAACAGCTTTAACTACTTCACCTTTTCCTTGCATAAGACCTATCTCACCCAAGGTATTACTCGGAATAGCAAAACTAAATCCGCAAGCGATTTGTGACACCCATTCTCAAATTTATTTTCATCAGACACTTACAATCATTGCAACTTTATTAAAACACCCTGAATTATCCCCTGCACTTGTTCCATCTCTATTAGAATCTATGCACCTAGCTCTTGAACAACAAGCAACTTCATATGGAATAGAAAATGGTGTTGCAAGAGTAGAAGATTTTAATGCACACCAACTTTCTATTAGATTTAGAGAATGCGGCCTTGCCCCTCTGTGCCCAGACGTCAGGAAAGTCACAGAAGTCGGAACCTACTGTGCCAGATACCCTTCTGTGATAAGACACCAAATCAGAGGCCCTTCTCTTACAGCAAAAATACTCCAAGAAATGCAAAGTACAGGAACACTTTCAGAAGCTCTATTATTTGACGCAGCAAACCAAGTAAATTTATTGATCTCAAGTGTAAAAAGTGTTTCTGCTCCAACCTCTTTAAGCAAAGAAGATCTAAAAGTCTTTTCTCATGACGACGCCCCTCTTAAAATGCCTAATCTAAATCCCCCTATTGCTGCGGTAATTACAGGTATACACCGTAATTTTCCCGCAAATTCAGATACAAAAACAGACATCATGCAACATCTAACAGAACTAGATCATATTATCAATATGATCAACAGAGACCAAGGATTAAGAAAAGAAGTTTCAGGTGTCACACTACATGCTCTTTTTCGAATCAGACAATATACAATCAGAAACCTTCTGACTTTAATATATTTAAGAGATGTAGGCCCATTACAAGGAATACCATCAAAAGTTAAAGACATTGGGGGCATTCTTAACCTAGATCTTGAACTTATCGAAATACTTGACAATACACAAATGGGAAAAAGACTTGACTATCCTTTAGGTGGTAGAGAGAGAACAAAACAACGCTCTTTAACAGAGTCTGAACGCACATTAATGCAAGCCCATTATCAATCTCTTGCACCAGCTGGATTCTCAATGCCAAAAGAGGTTTCAGAAGAACGTATTTTAACTCTAACGAAGGATACAATTGATGAAATAGTAAATCTTCTTAGAGCTATTCTAGTCGTGTAAAAAAGAGCTATTAATTAGATCAATGTGAAAATTGTAGGTGGGGAAACTTCTTGAACATTTTGTCCCTGCAGGTTTCTTTATAGATTAAGAAACGTCTGCAGAGACCGTCACATCCCTAATCGCCGGAGCGATTGGACATATAGTCAGTCTTCTTAGTAAAGTCTTAGATTAAGCATAGAATAAACTTAGATTAAACACAGATTTTCGTAAGAGAGACTGAGTAATTAGACCTTTTTCAACGTAGAAACAGATTTCTTGCCGTTTCTTTCTTCTGTATCAAATTCTACATGGTCACCTTCGTCAAGCTTATCGATGCCTGATTGTTGTACTGCAGAAATGTGTACGAATACGTCTTTTTCTCCGTCTTCTGGGCTAATAAATCCAAAACCTTTTTGGGAATTAAACCATTTTACTGTGCCTTTCTTCATCTTTTCTCCTTTTGGAAAGTACTTCTCGCAGAGTTTATCACAACCAATCTTTCTTGAAAAGACAAGACTTCACTTTTCCGATAAAAATGAATAGAAATAGTCATTACAAATGATCAGATGATCGTTAACTTTTATATTTAAAATCTCACCAGACAACCTCAACCTCTCAGTTAGCTTTCTATCTGACTCTGAAGGAGATGGGTCGTTTGAAGGGTGGTTGTGGGCTAGAATGATTGAGTGAGCTCCACGTTTAATCGCAGGAAGGAAAACTTCACGGGGGTGAATCAAGACTTCTGTCAAGGTTCCCACACCAATCATTTCCCTTCCTATCAAATTCAATCTTGAATCGAGCAATAAGAGAGCTAAAATTTCTTTCTTTTTTCCATAAAACAAATCAATTAATGCCAAATACGCTGCTTCAGCACTATCAATTTTTGTTCTATGCACCTGAGATTTTTTTAATAATCTTTTTGAAATTGCGAACATTGCCCGCATTTCAATTGCTTTTACTTTCCCCACACCTTTTATCGAACAAAGTTCTTCTAGTGATGCCTCTGCTAATCCTGAAAGTGAATTAAAACTATTCAATAGATTATGGGCTAGATCAAGAGCCGAAACAGATTTTGTTCCACTTCCTAGCAAAATTGCGAGGAGCTCTGAATCACTAAGTGCATCCTCTCCCACGTGAAAAAGTCTTTCGCGTGGTCTTTCTTCTAGGGGGATTGTTTGCATGATTATTTTTTAATCAATCAGTCGAAAAAAATTAAACTGATTTCAAATTAATTGCAGATGGACCTTTTTGACCATCTTCAGTATCAAATGAAACCTTTTGTCCCTCATCTAGACCATTCATACCAGAATTTTGAACAGCATTAATATGTACGAATACATCTTTGCTCCCATCATCAGGTGTGATAAATCCAAACCCTTTTGTCGAATTAAACCATTTTACAGTACCTTTAGCCATTTTTTCCTCATGAAAAAGTTATTCTGTGCAGATTGTATCAGAATGCTTCTTATGAAAAAAGAAAAGTTTTTATTACGCTATAAAACTAAGTATGGGCGTATTTTATATTCAAGCTTTGCCGGTATTTCTATGCTTAAAAGAATATCGTTTCCTTCGTAGTCAGAAGAGAAAACTTCCCCCTCCTGCATCAATTCACTTGCTAAGGCATATTCACTTTGTGGAATGCGTAAGTTCACAACTTTTCTAAGAGAAGCTAGCTTTTCCTGAATTATTTCATACAATTCATCAAAACCCTCCCTATTTTTAGCGGAAATTTTTATGCAATTGGGAAATTTCACGCGAAACTGTAGAAAAATAGATTGGTCTGTCACTAGGTCACATTTGTTAAGTAGTGTGATAATCGGTCTTTCATCAGCCTCTAACTCTTTCAATACTTTCAATGTTTCCTCAGCATGTTCCATTGCTACAGGGTGCGCTACATCTACAACATGCAATAAAATATCTGTGAAAACTGCTTCTTCAAGAGTCGAGCGAAAAGCTGCAACGAGCCCATGCGGTAACTTTCTGATAAAACCAACCGTATCTATCAAAACAATTTTTTGATTGTTTGGAAGCTCAAATTGCCTTGCTGTTGTATCAAGTGTTGCAAAAAGTTTATCCTCTTCTAATACACCTGCATTTGTCAGTGAATTTAAAAGAGTTGATTTACCCGCGTTTGTATAACCGACAATTGCGTACGTTGGGACCCCTGAACGCATTCTAGAAGTTCGTTGAGTTGATCTTTGAAACCGTATCGCTTTAATTTCTTTTTCAAGAGCGCTAACACGAGCCTTCAATATCCTTTTATCAACCTCAATTTGTTTCTCTCCTGCACCACGAAACGCAGAAGTTCCACCACCTGCTGTCTTCTCTCTTGATAAGTGAGTCCATAGTCTTTTTAATCTAGGTATCTGATATTTAATTTTTGCAAGTTCAATCTGTAGCACTGCTTCTCTTGAGATTGCACGCTGTGCAAAAACTTCTAAAATCAATTCTGTTCTATCTAAAACAGGTTTCTTAATTAAAACTTCCAGATTTCTTTGTTGATTTGGTGTGATTTCTTCATCAAGAATCACAGCATGAATGCCTTTTGCGTCACAAAGTTCGCCAATCTCTACTGCTTTACCGCTTCCAATATACGTCGCTGCATTCAATTTTTTAATTGGGCACATCACTTTTTCAACAACTTCAAAACCATAAGTCCAAGAAAGCTCTTCTAATTCATCCAAATGCTCACGACACTCAAGATCTGGCTGGCCTGAACCAAATAATCCGACCAAAGCAACGCGCTTGACTTCTTCTAAGTCATAACGATCTTCCTGCTGCTTTCTATTTTCATCCGACATCTATTACCATCCCGTCATAACCTAATTCAATTCCACTCGGCAATTCATTTGCCGTTGATTCATGCTCTACTTCATGAGAAATATGCGTTAACAAAGTTCGTTCTGCTCCGACTCTCCTTGCAAACGAAATCGCCTCATCTATAGAAAAATGCATTGCTGTCCCTCTTTTATGAATCGCGCCGACCACTAAGACTTTAACTCCATGCAGCGATTTAAAAAGAGTCTCTTCATATTCTTTTATATCTGTGATGTATGCAAAATCACCAAATCGAAACCCATTCACTCCAACCCCTTCCTGGGAATAAGAAAAATACCTAAAACTATCTAGATCACCCTCTTGACCTTGCAATATATTCACTGAGAATCTATCCATCAAGTATTGATAGCGGGCATTTATCTCATCAAAAGTCTCTTTTGAACAATAAAGAGGAATTTTTCTGTTGTTATGATTTAGAAAAAATGGCCTTAGCTCGCTTAATCCCCCAGTATGATCATCATGAAAATGGGTAAGCAAAACTCCATCTATATCTTTTATTTTATACTTTAAAAAAGTTTGCCTAAGATCAGGTGAGGCATCTACCAAATACTGCTTGTTGCCGATCATAACCAAACAAGAAGCTCTTAGCCTCTTGTTCTTTTCATTAGATGATTGACAAACTTTACAATCACACCCAATTCCAGGGATTCCAAGAGATCCCCCAGTACCTAGAAATCTAAACGAAATTTTCATAAATAGAGAATACCACAAAGATCTAAATCGCGTCTATGCAAGACCTGGGGAGGCAAAAAATAGTGGGCAAACTAGTCTTTGAAAAAGATTAAAAACTTCTATCGATGGCTTAGAACCCTCTTTCAAACACCTTATATAAGCAGTATTGGATTTGTGCACTGATCCAATACGGAATTCTCTGTAACTGCTTTGGTCAAATTCTACTTCACTTCCGTCAGTCGAGGCACTTCTTTCAACTGCACTAAAAAAATTAGGCCCAGCAACACTGATATATCTATATTCAGGATTTTCCTCATATCTTCCATTGCGAATTAATATAACACCTTCGGTTGGGTTTTCAGAAAATTTATATACAAAAACTCCATTTATCCCCCGACACACACGCGTTACAAAACCAGAAATTAATTCACTCAGCTCTTCCATTGTATTAACTTTAATCTCTTGAACTACGACAGCTTCCACTAAGCCCATGACTGCGGCATAGCGACCTGCTACCTCTGCTCCATATTTACTATTATCAACTAACTCCATCTTTCTCCTTCATAACACACTTCCTCAGCAACTTTTTCCCCAAACAACCCATGATATAGTAAACCTCGGGAGCCAAGCCCTGTAAAAACCCATATTCTATTATTCATTTTCTTGACTAACGGCAAGTAAGTTTGTTTCACACAAACACGAATTTCTGCAGAACATTCTACTATTTTAATTTTTTTAAAAGAAGGGTAAAAAGTTTCAATCCTTGAAGCTAAATACTCACGAGCAACCTCAAGATCGGGTAGATCATTTAGAGCATGGTGCTCATAAGTCGATCCGACATGTATAAAACCCTTTTTTTCTAAAGGAGAAATATGACCAGATCCAATGATTGTTCGCTTGAAAGGTTCGTTTTCTTTGCATGTTAAAATCTGTCCTTTAACATACTGCACTTCCTCTATATTCCAATCTCTAAACCCTTTTCCAATAGCGTAGACAACGCGGTCATAAGGAGCATCATCGACTAACTCCCCTTTTATGAATTTCGCCTTATCAAGAGCTTGGAACAACCCCTCAAGATACGACTTCATAAAAATCGTACATCCACTTGTAATGAGGATATCGTTTCCGACTTTTTTTAAATCAGGATAAATTTCTTCAGGGATCCAATTTTTACGTAAAATTCCATTTCTTAAAGCAACTTTTCTACCAAGGGCTGATTCTGCCAAATCAATAAGAGATAGAGTCTTCTCCATCGCTTCATCTGCGAATTTAGATCGTACTCCCTTTTTACCAGGATACGGATGAAGTAAACCAGAAGCAATACCTGATGCACCTGCCCCTACTCCAACTTTATCATATAAATGGACATCACACCCTCTTTTAACAAGAGCATGAGCTGTACTAAGTCCAGCTAAACCACACCCGACTACCGCACAGAGCACTTTTCTCCCTCATTCTTCCCCATTTTTTGCACTTTTGTCTCTTGGCGGTGAACATTTTTTTGCTTTCTTTGCAGGAGGCCAAAACTTTCTGTAGCAAAATTAAAGAAAAAGACGACAAATGGTGCTAGTATCATTGTGAAAGGCACCATAATAAAGAACCATCCGAGAGCAACACCAAGTGCAGCCGTAGCCTGCAAGTAGTGAGCTCCTGTCATAATAGCGGCCAGAACGAGAAAAAACACCCCACAAAGCAAAGGGGTCAGGCCAATTGTCAAAAGTAGGATGTTTGAAAAAGGAGATACACGCATTCTTTCCATAATTTCTTCTGCAATGTGCATATGAACCCCAGTCTTGAGGGCTACATGAGGCGTGACAAAAAACAACATGATTATGCTTATCAAACTTAACATAAGAGAAGCGAACACAAGAAGAAAAGGGCCAAATGAGAGTAATACTCCAAACACTTCGCCAACCCCTGGGATCACTTTAAGTAGGTGAAAAACACCCATCAAAGTCCAAAGGAATAGATAAGTTAGAATAAGTGGTAAAGAAAGGTGAGAAACACCAATCAATAACTGCAATGAATGTGAAAGTAACTTTCTGAATCGAAAAGAGAGCCCCTTTACTTCATGATAATACATACGAATCAGAAGAACCCCAGCTGCAAGCAGTATTCCTGTGCATAAAAATACCGGCAGAAATGACAAAGACATGACAACCCAAGGATTGGCATTATAAGAAATTGCACGGCAAAATACGATCAAAACCCCACAGACAAGCAATACAGGGAATATAAATAAGAGTTTTCGTTTACTAAATGTTAGTCTTAAAGCGCGATTAAAAGTTTCTTCTAACTCTTGAAATGTCATACGGCCCTCACTATAGAGCCATACTTACATATAGCTCAGTTTGGTTTATATATATATTTAGGACGCACAATTGGCGTTCCCTTCCCTCCTCTTGCCTCAAGCCTCTCATAGACAATTTGTCTTGCGATGCCAACTGCGCGAGAAAGTCCGAATAATACCGTAAAGTACTCAGGAAAGTCAAATCCTGCTGCAGAAAGTAGTGCACCACTCATAAGATCGACATTCGCATAGGGATTTTGGATCTTCGGATTTTCTTTTAAAACCTTCGGACCACGCTCTCTTAAGTAAAGAGCTGTTTGAATAAGTGGGTTTTTAGGAAACATTTTTTCTGCCATTTCGCAAAAAATTGTTGCTCTTGCATCTTCTGCACGTAGAACAGCATGACCAAAACCAAATAATAATTTTTTTTCTGCCAATCTTTTTCTAATCAATTTTTCTATCTCATCACCATTTGCTTTCGATCCAACTGCAGCATGCATTTCTTTAACAAAAACCAAACAATCTTGATTTGCTTTTCCATGTCTTGGCCCAGCAAGTGCACACATAGCTGCAGCAAGCGATCCATACATATCTTCCAAACCAGAAGCCACAGCTTTTCCAACAAAAGCTGAAAGATTTCCACCACCGTGATCGTAGTGCAAGATATTGTAGGCCATGAAAATTTCATTTAACAAGGACTTGTCTTTTGTATTAGGCACATTTAACATATGGGTAAAATTTTCCATGTAGCCAAGCTCTGGCTTTGATTCAGGAGTCTCTCCCCATCCGGCATGGTGATTGATTACTGTAGCAACAAGCTCCGGCATTTTAGCGATAATGTTTAGACAATCTTCTGGATATCTATCTTCTCCCTCAATTCCTCCCAAAATTGTCAATGCAGCAATAAGCATTTTCATTGGATGAGCCTCTCTTGGCAACATACATACGTGAGAGCGCACCTTTGGATGAAGAACACCACGTTGTCTCAATTGCATACAAAATGAATCGTAGGCTTCCCCAGTCTCTAAACTCCCCTGCATAAGCAGAAAAATCACTTGCTCTGGCCTCAAACCTGCAAGCTCTTTGATAGGTCTCTCAAGGTAGTACAGCCCTTTAATAGGATCAACTTTTGACGTGATGCAATAGCCAACAGGAAAACCTCTCATTCCCGTTTCTAGATGCTCTTCAGTAATTTCAAATAAGACTTTTGGATCTGTCATTGCTTCACCCTAAGATAAATAACTTTTTACGGCTTCTCTTTCTGAAAGAAGCTCCTGTTCCGTTTTGACCAACATTTTTTGAAGAAACTCATCCATTTCTAAACCAGCCACAATCTTATTGTCTCTTAGAGGAAAGGAAAAAAAGAGATCTTTAGCTATTCCATAGGAATTCCCATCTGAATAAACTCCGGCTGTATACCAATCATCTGGTGGAGTTGGCTTGATCCAATCAACAATCGAATCGATTGCAGCATTTGCCGCTGAGGCTGCTGATGAAAGCCCTCTAGCATTAATCACAGCCGCGCCCCTATTCTGCACTGACTCCATAAACTCTTTTTGAAGCCATGATTTATCAGTAATCACATCTCCTGCTCGTTTTCCAGAAATCACAGCATTATAATAATCAACTACCATTGTCGGAGAGTGGTTACCAAATACCGCAACCTTCTTAACATGAGTTGTAGGAACTTTTGCCTTTAACGCCAACTGTGCAACAGCTCGATTTTGATCAAGACGCATCATCGATCGTATATTTTCACTCGGCAAGTCAGGTGCATTATGCTTTAACACAAGCGCATTCGTATTTGCAGGATTTCCCACTATAAGCACTTTGACACCAGAACGATTTAATGCTTTTCCTTGATTTACAAAGATTTGAGCGTTTGCTTGTAAAAGATCGGCTCGCTCCATTCCCTTACTACGAGGCTTAGCTCCAACCAAAATTGCAAAGCTCACTCCATCAAAGACCTTTTCTGCATTATCTCCAATCACCACTTCTGTTAGAAGAGGAAAAGCACAATCCTCAAGTTCCATAAAGGCGCCATTAAGTCTCTCAATAGCAGCAGGCAATTCCAACATATGAAGAGCCACAGGTTGATTTTTTCCAAAAATCTCTCCTGCTGCGATCCTATATAATAGATTATAACAAATCTGACCCGCTCCACCTGTAATCCCAATACGAATTGGTTCGGACATATATCACCTTTCCTTTTAAGTATTACTTTGCTAAAATTCTCTTTATTCACAATGTTAATTAAAGATCATGACAAAGAAAAGATTCATACTCAAGGTAAATTGCTTAGACGAAAAAGGCATTGTGGCCCGCATCACAACGTCTCTGTTCGATATGGGAAATATGATTATTTCCCTTGAACAATTTTCAGACCCAGAGACAAAAAGATTCTTTATGAGACTGGAATTTGAGTCAGAATCTACTCAAAACTCTTTAACAGAGTCTCTTAATCCTGTATTCAAACAATTTAATGGCAAATGTGAGCTCATAGATCGCGAGAAAAAGATTCGCTTGCTGATCATGTGTTCAAAGCCCGATCATTGTTTAGTTGACCTTCTAGCAAAAACTAAAAGAGGGTCTTTACCTGTTGAAATTGCTGCTGTTGCGTCAAATCATGAAACATTAAAGTGCCTTAGTGAATATCATAATATTCCCTTTCACTACCTACCTGTCACAAAAGAGACCAAACTCAAGCAAGAAGCCCAAATTTCTGAACTTCATAAAAAGTACAACACTGACTACATAATTCTTGCACGGTATATGCAAGTTCTCTCAGAAGGTTTTTGTGAAGTGCACTCTGGTAAAATTATTAATATCCACCACTCCTTCCTACCAAGCTTCAAAGGTGCAAGCCCTTACAAACAAGCACATGACCGAGGAGTTAAAATTATTGGCGCGACGGCTCATTTTGTCACAAAAGATCTCGACGAGGGTCCTATCATCTGCCAAGATATCATCCGAGTCAATCATACTCAAACAGCTAATGACTTCGCAAGACAGGGTGCTGATATTGAATCACTTGTTTTATCGCGTGCCACCAAAGCTATTGCTGACTATCGCGTTTTCCTAAATGGGCACAAAACCATTGTCCTAAAATCATAAACTCTCTTTAAGTAGAGTTATGAAACCAGAAAACGGAAAAACACCCTCATCCTCTGCTGTTGAAGATCATACATATAAGATCTTCCCCAATGATCTCAACTCACAAGATACTGTCTTTGGAGGATGTGTTCTGTCTCTTTTAGACAGAATAGCTGTCGTTGTTGCGGAACGTCATAGCGGCAAAGCTTGTGTGACTGTCTCAGTTGATGCCGTCCATTTTCTTGCCCCTGCAAAAAAAGGCGACAACCTTATTTTTCAATCAAAGATTAACAGATCTTGGAAATCCTCAATGGAAATTGGATTGCGCGTTGTTGCTGAGCACCCAGGCTCAGGTCAAAGAACCCACATTCTATCGGCCTACTTCACATTTGTTGCCGTTGATAATGAAGGGAAATCAACCCCTGTTCCACCTGTTTGTCCTGAAACAAATATTGAAAAAAAACGTTATGCAGAAGCCAATTTACGAAGAGAAAGACGAATCTTGGCCGCAAAAGAGCACGAAGAATTTCGAAAATCCTTCTCAAAAGATCAGTAATATCCTATACTGACTCCATGGAAAATCTTAAAAATCAAATTGTAAATACGATTGGCCCTTGCCACGTCGAAATACTTGACCCTAGGAGAGATGGTGTTCACTTAGAAGCCATCGTTGTTTCAGAAAAATTTATAAAATTATCCCTTCTTGAAAGACACAGACTTGTAATGAATAGTCTTAAACAAAAATTTAAAGAAGGCTTACACGCACTTGCATTAAAAACGTTTACACCTGATGAATGGGAGACCTGGCGTCATGACAAATAACACAGATGAAGATATTGGGTACAAAACCCTCTATAAAGAGACTCTAAAAACTATAGACGACGATGTACAAAACACAGCAGTTTTACTCTATATGAAAGGGACAAAGACAATGCCTCTTTGTGGATTTTCAGGAAGAGTCGTTGAAATCCTACATGAACTTGATTGTGATTTTGAAACAAGAAACGTTCTCGATGACGAAGTTCTAAGAGATGCGATTAAAGAATATTCTGACTGGCCAACTTTGCCACAACTCTACGTGAATGGTACATTCATTGGTGGTTGTGATATCGTCACACAAATGTTTGAGTCAGGTGAACTAGAAAAGATCATCAATGAATGAAGTTGTTTTTTTTAGTCACATTGCAATATTAATATTGGCAACTCTTGCTGCCATGCGTGTTGGGAAAACCGCTTTAATGGGGCTTATCTTCATGCAGGTAGCACTTGCTAATCTTTTTGTAACAAAACAGATTCTTCTTTTTGGACTCCCCGTAACAACTACTGACGCCTACATCGTTGGCTCACTGCTGTGTCTAAATTTATATAGTGAAATGACTTCAAAGGAAGAAGCAACAAAGCTTGCAAATGCGAATATGTTTGTCCTGGGATTTTTTGTCTTTATGGCAATCATCCAGCTTGTCTATACGCCCTCATCCTTTGACACTGCCCATGAAAGCTACAAAAACATCCTCACCCCCTCTCCTCGAATCTTTATCTCTTCTATTCTTTGCTTTTATCTCTCCCAACGCATCGATCTTGCAATGTTTACCCGCTTCAGAAAAAAACTCTCTTTAACATTGAGCATGATTTGCTCTCTTTCCATTTCTCAAGCAATTGACACCCTCCTTTTTTCTTTCACAGCACTTTATGGAATAGTGCATTCTGTTTTAACTATCATCGTATTCAGCTATTTCATTAAAATGATCACTCTTCTCTCCCTCTCATCAATAACTCTACTAATTAAGAAAAAGAAAACGGCCCCCCATGAAGTTTGAAGTGATTCATAAGTCAAAAAAATCAAACGCACGAGTGGGAAAAATCACGACTCCTCATGGCGTAATACACACGCCAGGTTTTGTTGCAGTTGGAACTAACGGCACTCTAAAATCGATCGACAATGAAGTCGCCCATAAAATTGGGCTAGAGCTCATGTTTTGTAACACCTACCACTTGCTCCTCCAACCCGGACCAAAAGTGATCAAAAAGGCTGGTGGAATTCACAAATTTACAGGTCGAAAAACACCAATTATTACAGACTCTGGCGGTTTCCAAGTTTTTAGTCTTGCTTACGGCGGTGTTGCAAATGAATTAAAAAGTAGCGGACAAAGAAAAACCGACGGTGGTGTTCTTAAAATCACTGAAGAGGGCGTTCTTTTTCGCTCGTACAGAGATGGACAAAAAATTCTGCTCACTCCTGAATCCTCAGTCCAAGCCCAAAAAGACTTTGGCTCTGACATCATTATCCCCCTAGATGAACTTCCTCCCTATCACATCGACCCAAAAGAGCTCAGAAAATCTCTTGATAGAACGCATAGATGGGAAATCAGGTCTCTTGAGAAACACCTTGAAAATCGAAACGATCAAGCAATGTATGCCGTAATTCATGGCGGCGTTGACGCAGACATGCGTGAAGAGAGTTGCAAAACTCTTTCAAAACAACCTTTTGATGGGTATGCAATTGGTGGCAGCATGGGTAAAACAAAAGAGCAAATGTACACAATGTTGAAAAAGACTCTTCCCCACCTCCCAGAAGATAAACCAAATCACCTGCTTGGTATTGCAGACCTTCCCTCTTTGGAAGCTTGCGTTCCTCTTGGAATTGACACTTTTGACTCATCCTATCCAACAAAAGCCGCAAGACACGGAACATTGCTTACAGACGAAGGTCCTATGAAAATCACTCGTGGCATTTACTACGATGATTACGCTCCCGTAGAAGAACATTGCCCTTGCCCTACTTGTCAACACTACACACGCGCCTACATCCACCACCTCTTCAAAGCAAAAGAACTTACAGCGCTAACACTAGCATCGATTCATAACCTTTCATTTATGATACGCACAATGACAAAGACCCGAGAAAAGATTTTAAATGATGAAATCTAAAAACAGCTGCTTTTCAATTTAACTCTTGTTCTGAGACTTGCAGAAGATTAAGTGGAAATGAACGAATACTTTTAATAAATGCTTCTTTTTCCACGACTACACACCATCCGTGATAAGGATCTCGGATTTGAACACGATCACCATCTAATACTTTATCAATAACGACCTCATGCCCTCCAACAGTTTTAACACCAATGCATGCTGAACCATTTTGTATAAGAGCCTTCTTCAGTTGATTAAAATTTTCTACTGCAGTTGTCGCATGTTGAAGACCATTTTTTTGTACTATTTTGCGTATGTTATCTGAATCTCCCAAATTCATAGCGTCAGGTCTCACGTATCGACCTAATGCATCACTAACAATCATGCTAGCACACCCTGCAACACACCCTCTAACTCCATTCTGAGAAACAACAAACTTCCCTTCAGGTGTTTTGCCTCTATATAAAGTGTCTTCTTCATCATTCAAACCTTCGAGCGGAACAACCCCAAAAATTTCACTATCTTTATAGGATAACCCACAACCGTGCGAACTCATAATTACGCTAGATTCTCTCAATTGTTCTATTTTTTGGTATAAGAAGCGCATGATTTTTATTTCTATTGGTCGATCTAAACCAGAAAACATATCAAATATACCGATCGAAAAGGTGTCATGACCCTGAAATTCTGGGTAAGATCTATTAAAAGAGGAAGCAGGTTTTAAATATTGAATCAATTCTTCAAGGAAACCTCTTATTTCCTCATCAGTCACATCTTTATGCAGTTTCATTCTCATTCGATCAACAAAAACATCTGGCTCCTCTTTTAGAAGAAGAGCTTTATCAGGCATAACCAGATTATCCTTTATTGATAATTTTACTTTTTTTTCAGTAAGAGAACTTGATCTATTCGATACACCATTGTCCAAGAAAAGAAAAGCCAAAGCCGTTTCAAAGAGAGAAGTAATTTGGCCAATGACTGGCAAAATCTCTAAAGCAGCTATAAAAAAATGAATTATTCGATCTCCCCTAGACCTATCAAACATTTTTTTTGAATGAGCTGAAAAATTCCCCCATAACAAAGAATTTGAAATATTATATTCAGACTTCTCTAAAAAAACCGACATACAACCCCACACTATAAATATTGAACAGGCTAATCATACGATCGTAATTAAAAAATAACAATTATTATTTAATTTCTTCGGGCTTTTAAAAATATCAAGATTCATTTATATTTATCCTTTATAAAAACTAATGAATTTTATGCCTCATACTGGTAAAATCAACACCCTATGACAAACATTTTTTCTATATTTATCTTGTTTTTTGTGTGGAGCCTTGCTTTTCCTATTGGAAAAATGATGGTAGCTTACGCACCTCCTGTCTTTTTGACCTCGATCAGAATGCTCTTTGCTGCAATTTTACTCATCGGCTACACCTTAATCAGAAAGAAAATGCCCAAACTCACGAAACAGGTCATTATTGCACTTTTTGTTCTTGGATTTTTCAATATATTTCTTACAAACATACTTGAATTCTGGAGCTTATCTAAGATCTCTGCCGCTAAAACTTGTTTTCTCTACAGCTTTTCACCCTTCCTTACAGCTTTTCTTTCCTACATACATTTTAAAGAAAAAATGACCTTTATGAAAGGCGTTGGCTTGAGCGTCGGTTTTCTTGGATTTATCCCAACCTTCTTAAGTAAAGACGTTGGAGAATTAAACCTACATTGCATGCTAGGATTTTCCTGGCCGGAAATCGCAATGCTTTTTGCCGTATTATTCTCTGTTTACGGTTGGATTATCCTTCGGATGATTGTAAAAGATGAAGTCTCCCCACTCGTTGCAAATGGATTCAGCATGTTGATCGGAGGCCTTCTTGCCCTGATTACCTCGTTTTATATCGACTCTTGGAATCCCCTTCCGATTGAAACAGGATCATTGTCAAAACTGCTAATTCTTATTGGCATACTTACGCTAATATCAAACATCTTTTGTTACAACCTTTATGGATTTCTCCTCAAAAAATATACGGCTACCTTCCTCTCACTATTCGGCCTTCTCTCCCCTGTTTTTGCCTCCATACACGCATGGATTCTCCTGGGAGAAACACCAACGACCTCTATATTCTTCTCAACAGCTATCGTCATAGTTGGACTCTTTATCGTTTATAGAGAAGAAACTAAACAAGGTTACATCGAAGACGTCTAAATAAACTCTTTAGTATTTAAAATTGACAGTCACCGCTCCATCATTGTTCATTAATGTTGGAATAAAGTTTACAAAATCTCTACTTAAAGCAAGTTTAGAACCTAACATTGCACCAGCTATCACATCATGAATATAATGCCTGTCTCTATAAACACGCATACCAGAGCATATAGCACTAACAAGATAAAATGGAGAGGCAACTTTGAATCCAAACTCCTTATGGATCGTTGAAGCGCCAAAAAACATTGCCGTAGCATGACTTGATGGGAACGAGTTATATAGTGCCCCAGAGTTAAATTCCCTTGGATCTACTATATCAGGCAGAACAAAAACTTTTCTTTCTCTTCCAAAAGCAGGTCTTCTTTGCTTCACATGCTCCTTATACAAATTAATATGCGCAAATGAACACCATAAACCCAACAAAGATGTACCTAGATGCTCGGCATCCCGCTTTGTAAGATACCCTACACCTATTTCTCTTCCGTTAAGAATCAGTGGAGTTTCATGCCTATGATTTACAAAATCACTCTTAATCAAAATTGCCGCAAACCCCAAGATTGGCAAAGTATTCGCTGCAATGGTACTAATTTTTAAGTAATCAATAGATTCCTCAAAAGAATAGAGAGAACCAGAATTGAATAAAAGACAGAATACAATTGCATATTTCAAAAACATTCAACTTTTATAGCAAAATTTTAATAAAAAAGCAAAATATAAGTATACTAAAAGCAAAAATATCAAGGACTTTACAGAAAGCAAAAGACCCACAATGACCATTTAATTCAACTTGCGAAATTAAATAGAAATATCAGATATCAAAGATCTCCCATTTCTTTTCTACAGTTTAGAAAAGCTAAAGAAGTGAATAAGAAAATTGTGATTTCGCTTGTCTTTCTTCTGAAAGAACATCAACCAAAGCTTCTATACAAGAAAGATCGCCATCAAACTTAAGAGACTCTATTCCTTCTTTCAAAACTTTCAAAACTAATTCTTCCTCTAACCCTATGGAATTTGCAAATTTTCTAGCACGATCAAAAAAATGTACAGATTCATATTCTTTTGTAAGACCGTCACTAAGTAAACGTAAGAGATGACCGTATTGCTTTTTTTGATTTTTCACAAGAAACAACTCTTTTTCAAGGTCACTATCGAGTAGAATAAAAGCCATTAGATCAAAGCCTGCAACTTTATCTGCAGAAACTGATTTAAGGCTATGACCAAACTTTCGATTCCAGGAAAGACTAAAACTTGATGAGTGGGCTAACTTATTCATCACATCACGTATTCCTTCTTTTGACATGTCATCAAGCCCCTTTAAAGCAATCAACTCTTCTTTTTTCGAATCAAATGCAAGCTGTTGTCTATGTTCTTTATCAAGTTTTGCAAACAAAATACAAGAGGTTGTTGCAAACAGAAGGAAAAACGGAGTTATAAACAGTATTTTAATTTTTTTCGACATGAGACCTCTCCATCTTTATCTTGGCATATAATAAAACTGCTCTTTTTTGTTAATAACTTATTTTAAATAATGAAAAATAGTTTGATTTTTGTTAACATATTATAAATTAACTTACAAAAGTTCAGAATTTATGGAGTTACATAATCAACCAAAATTATTTATTGACACCCCCTTTCCTCCAGACAGTTTTTTCACTCCTATAAACACATTCAGACCAGCCACAGAATTTTTTGCCCAGGGAGTCAAAACAGACATCTCAGACTCAAACTACATCACAAGAGCGGGCTTCTTTAGAGATTGGGTTCTAGCTCCCCTATTTGCCTTATCAACACCTTTTCTTTTACTAGTGATGGTAATTCATTTTCTTGCACAAGCCCTTATTCATGGAATGAATTTTAAAACTTATTTTGCCACCTATTTTGTTGTAGGATCTGCGGGCATAGACTTAAATAGAGCAGAAAAATATCGGGAACAACTTGAAAGCCTAACCTATGTAGAAAAGAGTTTATTTGAACAAGTAGAAACCTCAGCAGTTGATCTTGAAACAAGAGCAGTGGAATCTATTCGGAAAAAAGATTCCACTAGATTTGACATTCAGCTCCCCCCCTCAAACCAGCCTATTCAATTTGGTAACGAAGTAAATCTTGACTCAATTGAACTTTCCGATGAAGATCATCAGTCTCTAGACCACATAGAAATTAGTAGAAGAATTCAAAGAAATCTAAATAAATCAGCCTCTCTTCGCTTTGAGACAATTAACATTGCAGGAAGTGAGTCTAAACTTGATGGATTCTCAGTTCGACCATACTCAATGCAAAAAAGACCACTAGAAGAACAAAAATGGATTATCTATTACCCAGGAAGAGGCACAAGCTGGGAGACTTGGCACAATTCTATTATCAATTTATCAAAGATGACTGGAGCTAACGTTCTTGCATTTAACTATCGCGGTGTTGTTCGATCTGGGAGAAAAGACTTAAATGACCCAACTTCTCCACAAGAAGTTACAACAAGCGCAAAAATGCTCGCAGAAGATGCTACTGCAGCAGTAAAACATTTACTGGATATGGGCTATTCAAAAGATCAAGTTTTGAACTATGGTTATTCTTTAGGAGGAGGCGCTGCCTCTACCCAAACGGATATGGCTATTTGCAGCGATAGATCGTTTTCTTCTCTTAGTAAAGCAGCACAAGCTTTTCTTTGGGCGCCTATTATCCGACATGTCTTCGCTTGGTTAACCAACTTTGTATTTGGGAAACTCAACTCATTTGACAATGTCAAAAAGATACAAGAAAACGGGAAACAAACATTCATCTGCGTGAGTAAACAGGATGCAGTAATCGAAATTCAAGACGCCTCTTTATATGCAAAATTCCAAAAACAATCCCCTGAATTAACTCCACCAACACTATTTTACCACTACGAAGACACAAGTGGCTCCACTAAAGAGCGGTTTATGAAAAGACTCAATGCTCACATGGGAGACGTTCCTGATGCATTCCCAGAGCTCATCCGTAGTTGGCTAAACCCACAATAGCAGATACTTGTGCGAAATCTCTTCTATAGAAATTTCACAATTAAAAAAATTCTTTTTGTCTGGATTTTTCTTAATGAAGTGCAGATGTGCGGTTACCAAGATTTGAACTTGGGACCTCAACATTATCAGTGTTGCGCTCTAACCAACTGAGCTATAACCGCGGTATGGCAGGCGGCCCAAGTTATCCCTTGGGCCGGCTATGGAGGCTAGGAGAGTCGAACTCCTGACCTTCTGAATGCAAATCAGACGCTCTACCAACTGAGCTAAGTCCCCGCATTTTTTGCTAGACTGTTTTACAATTCTTGTTTGTAAAACAGAAGACACGAGGATAAGGGAGAGACTTATTATTTACAAGAAAAAATCTTCACTAGACTTATATCCGTCAATTTGGGAAAATAGAACTAATAATCAATATTTTGGCATTTCAATGGCACAGGCAGCACACTAAATATTTTTTCTAATTCAAACCGTTAATTCGATGTGTGTATTTTCTGCTATAAGGCTAATTTCCCCTACAATTACATGCACATCTTGTAAAAAGAACACTAAAAGAGTATAAGGCAAGTGTATGACACAATTACAAAAAGGCAACCTTTCTGAGCTTTGGAAACTTTCCTCACCAATGATGGTCAGTTTCTTTTCAATGATGCTCATGGTGTTTGTTGATCGGTTATTCCTTTCCATGTATTCAACAGAAGCGCTGAATGGTGCTGTGCAAGCAGGGACCTTTGGATGGGCTTTTACCCTTTCTTTTGTTACTATGGGCGCTATGTCTGAGGTTTTTGTCTCTCAATTTAATGGAGCTAAAGACTATTCTCGACTAGGCGAACCTGTATGGCAAATGATTTGGTTCTCACTATTTTCTCTCGTTTTTTTTCTAGTTCTCTCACTTGGTTTTTCTGGACTAATCTATGACCCTGTGACAAAGCCTCACGAATACGACTACTTCAAGTATTTCATGTTATTTGGACCTGTATTTACACTTACAACTGCTTTCGGTGGATTTTTTATTGGTCGTGGAAAAACACAAATCATGCAATGGCTAGGAATTTTAGGAAATGCTATCAATATCATCCTTGATCCTATTTTTATCTTTGGAATAAAGGGGTATTTCCCTGCCATGGGAACAAAAGGAGCTGCGATTGCAACAGGTATCGGGATCACTATTCAAGCAGCGATTCTTGCTTGGCTCTTTTTGGTAAAGAAAAACAGAGAAGTATATGGTACAGGAAATTGGCGTTTCAATAAGCCTCTTTTCTTTAAAACGCTACGTGTTGGCCTCCCACCATCTGTTTTTGTTGCGATAGAAATATTTGCCTGGGCTGCTTTCTATCACATGATGGCTACTATCTCAAGCATTCACATTCTTGTTGCAAGCGTTGTTCAAAGCATTCTTGTTTTATTCCTCTTTTTTGGAATGGGACTTGAAAAAGGAGTAATTGCCTTAGTTGGTAATTTCATCGGCGCAAAAATGCCTGAAAAAGTCAAAGATGTTTTAAAATCTGCCATGCAGTTAAATATCATATTTCTTATTGCTGCTTCGATTTTATTAGTCATATATCCATCATTTTTAATAGATTGGTTTTACACAAATTCAGAAGCAATCGAACATGCCAAGGATATTAGTACGCTTGATTTTGCTACAATCAAAAGCTTGACAAGACTTGGTCTTGCAATGTCTCTTTTCTATATATTCTTTGAAAACATAAGATGGTCTATCAACGGA
The DNA here is from genome assembly GCA_964350315.1 of uncultured bacterium. Classification (GTDB taxonomy): domain Bacteria; phylum Chlamydiota; class Chlamydiia; order Chlamydiales; family 2-12-FULL-49-11; genus JAJZEO01. Next base: position 63,039 of record CAYGJD010000005.1, on the reverse strand, counting down.
ATCCTAACTGCTGCAGGAGACACTATGTTCTTGCTCATAGCAGGCGCTCTTAGCATTTGGTTTTTCATGTTAGTCCCTACCTATTTTTTAGTTATCTTACCAAAAGCAGGCATTGATATTGCCTTTTACATTTGGGTTTTCTATGCCTTTGCTTCATGTGCAGTCAATTATCTAAGATTCACTTCAGGCAAATGGAAAAGTAAAGAACTTATGGAATCAGTGTCAAAAAAAGATTCTCCCCAAACAGTTGCGATCAATTCCGAAATAGAGGAAGAAGCACTTGAAACTGCTGATACTACAAACAAATCAGATCTATGAGTGTTTGTCCAAAACTCTACTTAGCCCCTATGGAAGGGGTTGGTTCTAGACCGTTTCGAGTTGCTCTTGCAACTATTGGAGGGTTTGATGAAGCCTGCACAGAATTTTTAAGAGTCCCAACAAATGCTCACGTCCCCTCTCTTGCAAAAAGATACGATCCGAATGATACAGCTCCTATTCCACAAGCAGCACAAATCATGGGCTCGATTCCACATTTAATGGCAGATATGACAGAAGCTCTGATTAAAAGAGGCGCACCGAGAGTAGATCTCAACTGTGGATGCCCCTCAAATACAGTTACAGGGCGCGGAGCAGGTTCATCACTTCTAAAAACACCAACTCTACTCTATGACATTACAAGGGCAATGTGCGAAGCTGCAGAGGTTCCTATCAGCGTAAAGCTACGCTCAGGATTTGAAGATACTTCTTTATTTGAAGAAAATCTTCTTGCAGCACAAGAAGCAGGAGCAAGTTTTATTACCCTCCATCCAAGAACCAAATTAGAGGGGTATAAACCACCTGCTCATTGGGATTTAATCGCTAGAGCAAAACAACTTTTAAACATCCCTGTGGTAGGCAATGGCGACATTAAATCAATTGACGATGTCATACGGATAAGAAAAGAAACAAATTGCGATGCTATTATGATTGGTAGGCAAGCAGTGATTGACCCCTGGATTTTCCACAAAATAAAAGCCTATTACTCCATTCCTTCAACACCTGAAAATTGGGAAGACACTGAAAATTACATCAGATATTTTTATTCTCTTCTAGACTCACCAACAGAAAAATCACTCATCAATCAACTTAAACAACTCGTTTCATTTCTCTTTCAAGCCTCAGATCAAATGAATGACATCAGATTAGATGTTTTGCAAATAAAAACTCTTTCTTCTCAGGAATATTTAGATCAAATGATTCAAATCTATCGTGGTTGTTTTCTTAAGCAGCAAGAAATAAGAAAACTAAACATGAGCAATAGCCCTGCCCAAAAAAATATATAAAATGGCCAACTTCCAAAGTTCATAGGGTGCGTCACCATAGGTTTTTCAAGTAGGAACATGTAGTTTGTTTGTAAAACTTTATTCATGCAAATCAAGACAGGAACCACGAATGAAAAAGGAAGAGTTGATTTATACCAAGAGTAGATGCGTGGTCGCATACCTAAAACAAAGGTTAAGTACAAAGGCGCCAAGATAGAAAGAGAATGTGAAAGAAAAAATAAATAGAAAATCACTCGATCCTCTCCCTGGTATATTGCAGGAACTATCAACGCTTGAAGAGGAGGAATTATCCCTAAGAAAAGCGTTAATTCATAAAAGCCAGGACTTCTTGTATAAAGTGCTATAACAGCAGACATCGCCATCAATGAGCAATATTCAAGAGGAAGAACTCGTATTGTCCATAACCCCCTATAATTGAAATAAATCTGATGGTAGAACAATATGAAAACAAGCACGAACCCAATGCATTCACCAAACTTAGCGCGCCATCCCATTGGAAACAATCGCCCCAAGATTAAAATGCTAACGATGAATGTTATATTCAACACAACAGCAATAACCCAATACTGGGAAAAAATTGGCACTGTTAAAACATCCATAATTAACCTCTATACGTTCTATTATAAACAATTCATAGATAACTAAACTAACAATCATAAAGCCAGCATGTTAGAAAAACTTATTGCTCTTTATTATTTTGGGCTTATTGTAAGAGGAAGAGGTGCCCTTTATGAATAGTGATCCCAAATCGAAAAAGAAAAAAAACATTGTGATATTAGGTGGAGGATTTGGTGGAGTTTACACTGCATTAGAACTTGAAAAGCAGTTTAAGCATCATAGAGATGAGTATGAAATCATCTTAATCAATAGAGACAACTACTTCACCTATCAGCCAATGCTTGCTGAAGTTGTTGGGGGATCTCTCGGAATCTTAGACTCTGTTTCAGCTCTTCACAACCTGTTAAAACACACGCATTTATACGTTAGAGAAATCTCAGAAATTGACATAAAAAATCAAAAAATCATCTTATCCCCAAACTTCAATCATACAGACTTAGAACTTCATTATGATTATCTTGTTCTTTCATTAGGAAATGTCACTGATTTCAGGGATTCACCTGGTGGACTCCATGAGCATGCCCTACCCTTTAAATTTCTTGCAGATGCTTTCAAATTAAGAAATCGTATCATCGATGTTATTGAAACAGCAGCACAAGAAGAAGATCCTGAAGTGCGAAAAAATTTACTTACATTTGTTGTTGCTGGTGGTGGATTTTCTGGAGTAGAGGTTGTAGCTGAGATCAATGACTTAGCACACAAACTTGTAAAAGAATACAAAATGTTGGACCACAGAGAATTGAGAGTTGTTCTTGTCCACAGTAAAGATCGTTTAGTCGATCGAGAAATGCCTAAAGCTCTTGGTGAATATGCAGGAAAACTTCTACAAAAACGTGGTGTTGAAATCATCTTTAATAAACACTTAACTTCTGCTACTCCTAACGAAGCAATTTTAGAAGATGGCACAAAAATTCCATCAAAAACAATCGTTTCATCTGTCCCTTCTAATCCAAACCCTCTTATTGAAGAGCTGCATTTTGAAAAAATTAAAGGCAGGTTATTGACTGACAGAACTCTAAGAGTGAATGGAATAAAAAATATTTGGGCAATTGGAGACTGCGCTGCTGCACCAGATCCTAAAACAGAGGGGAAATATTGCCCTCCAACAGCTCAATTTGCTGTAAGACAAGGGCGTTGCGTTGGAAAGAACATAAAAGCAGAAGCCTTTAACCTAAAAAGTAAAGATTTCTCTTTCAAAGCGCTGGGAATGATGGCAGCTCTAGGACATCGAAGAGCAATAGCACAACTTTTTGGCTTTATAAAACTTTCAGGATTTATTGCCTGGGTCTTCTGGCGGGTTGCTTACTGGGCAAAACTTCCAGGGATAAATCGAAAATTCAAAGTCTTCTTCTCATGGACGCTTGATGCCCTAGTCCCCCAAGAATCAGTTCAGCTGAAAGCAGAAGTTAAAAGTGGCATCACTCACCTGCACTACATAAAAGGTGACATTATTTTTCACAAGGGTGATATCGGAGACTTTTTATATATTATCGTGAAAGGAAAAGTAGAAGTCATTGAAGATAAAGACGGAAAAGAAAAAGTCATTGCAACCTTAGACAAAGGTGAGTTTTTTGGCGAAATGGCCCTTCTAAATCAAAAGAAAAGAAATGCAACCGTACGCTGCTGCGAAGATTCAGAATTGATCGCCATACGTCGAACAGACTTTAAAATTCTCACATCTAACTTTAAGGATCTGAGAGAACAATTTCAAAAGACGGAAGAAAAACGCCTTAAGGAAAACAAAGAATATCTCGATGAAAAGGGAAACATAGAGCATATTGGAGATCTTAGTGATTCCCCAGACGAAGAGCTTCCACCTTCAAAATCAGGGACTGGCTAAGACTTTCTTATCTGAACCTTTCCACTTTTTAATACCTTTGATCTACCTGTTTCTAGAATCATTGGATCTTCGAGCACCGTTTGTGCCACATCAAAAAAATCAAGCGGTCTTTCATTTTTATGATTTTGCGAATGTTCTATAAATAAGATCTTTGAAAAATAAGGAAATCCTAGAGTTATAGACTTTGACAATCGCGTTTGTGAAGATCTTCCAAGTTTTGTATTTCTTCTTAAAGAATTCAATACAAAACTCATATAACGACAAGAATCATCTCCTGTTGTTGTCAACTCGTCTAGCTCTTTAACCAGAAAAGAAATGTCATCAGGATTAAGCGAAAAAAATGCCTCTTTAACTATATCCCCTTCAACTTTTGTGTAACAATTAAGAATAGAGCCAACAATTGTTAGAGTTTGATTTATCGGTGTAGAAGTATCAAATCCCAACCACTGCCCTCTTTTTGATAAGTAAAACTTGTACCCTTCCTCAACAGAAGTTGTGGAAGCAAAAATATTTGCCTCCTTAAAGAGTTGGAGATGGTTAAAATTCATTTGATCAAATCCACCCGAATTCTCTCTGTTCGCGGGATTATCCCTTGAACAAATACGGCATTGATGAACAAAACAAATCAAATCAAAGAGATCTCGATTCTTTGTCACAAGTTCACAATCATCAAACTTACTCATCATTGAATAGACAGAGGTAAAGTAAAAGAAGCGTTGAGGACAAAAAGACCCTAAAATATCTGCAATGAGATGCTTTTGCTTTAATTGTAAATTTGCAAATGATGGAAAAATTTCAAGATGATCCTTTAAAATCATATTATGCAAATCAAAATCATCTTCGCTCGCTACGCCATAGATCCATGCTTTAGCACGCATCATCTTGGATGCCTTCATCTCACTGACGATAATACACACTTTAATCGCTTCAAGGAGCTCTTCTTTTGAAAAATTGGGATACATATCAATAACGAATTTAATTTCAGCCTGCGCTTTAGAAAATTGATCCCATGTAAGACGATTCTTTTTTGGATACAAAGAAACAAACTCCAAATATTCTGGGTACTCCCCCAAAACAAATAAGTCAGCCGCACGAATACCCTTTATTGCTTGATCAAATGACGACGACTGATAATCTAATGTGCCTCCCGCTTTCAGATCATCACAAACTTCCTCAGCCCCTTCTAACCACATCAATTCTGGAAACAGATCAATCGAGCGATCACACTCACTTTTTGTGTATGCATAAGAACTTTTATGTGCATGGAGAACCGGTATAGACCGTACATCTGTTGCCAAAACAATTACAACATAGATTAATCCAGTCAGACACACAGCTGAAGCTAAAGCAAAAATCCTAAAGCGAGGCTTTTTGATCCAATTTTTAATTGCTGTCATAAAGATGTAGACACCTGCAAACTAGTCAAAAGTTAATGCTTTATTCAGTAGCAACAGAATCTGGGCTTGGCTCTTTGCTATCTAAACTAAAGCCCACATTTCCAAAGATTGCATTTCCAAGTTCTCTACCAAATCCTGCTGCCATCATATGAGAGTCTGGATGATCGACAGTTTGTGTAGGGTAGGCTATCTGTGCACCATTTCTTACAATAATCTCATGAATATCCAATAGAACAATCTCTGTCAACTGCATATACTCTATGAAGACAACGCTTTTTGTGTACATTCTGACTTTGATCTGTAAAGAACTCTCTGCAAACTCTACAACATGAACATAATTAGTCAAAGTATGGTCAATATCAGGTCTCTTTTTTATGTACTCACGAATTTCCTCTAAAATTACTGGCATTTTTTTAGAATCACAGTAACGAACCCCAAAAATTTTCTGAATACGTCTGTTTGTCATTCTCGAAGCATTGATGAAAACGAGAGTAGAAAATGTTGAATTGGGAATATATAGAGGGCGCTTGTCAAACTGCCTTAGCATTGTATATCTCCAACCAATATGCTCAACAACGCCTTCCATTGACTCGCCAATATTATAAATCCATTCCCCAATCTTAAAAGGCTTGTCAATTGCAATGACAATACCACCCCAAATATTAGCTAGTGCATCCTTAGCAGAAAAAGCAACTGCACCAGCACCAATTCCTCCTAATGTCAAAATACCTGCTATTTGAATACCAAATAGAGGCAGAACCATCAATGTTGTAAAGAAAAGAATTAAAATTAGACTCAATTTTGAAAAAAGTTCAATGGTTGTCGTGTCTAAGTGTTTTTTCGTAAGAACAATTTTTTCCACTTCTCTACAGAAACGAAAAGCAACCCAGGATGCCGAAACAATCACAGCAAATTGAATTACTTTTTTTACACCCGCAATCACACTAACGTCAAATAAATGTCCTGCGTAAAGTGAAACGATCACTGAAAAGCCTGATATTGCAATAATAAGCTGCAAAGGACCATAAAATGTCTTAAAAAATAAGCCTAAAACTTTATGGCCACGTTCTAGCACTTTTGGATAGATGCGATTATAAAAAAACTTAGTTAGGAAAAAAAATAAAATATTCCCACTAAAAACTATTCCAATAGGAAGCCACCAAGGCAAAGTACTCAAAAAAGAAATCAATCCCATAAACTCTAAATATCTCCTTGACGACATTATACCAAATTGAAACAATATATGCTATGACTTGCCCCTGCAAAAGTACCCATTTATATATTAATTGTTGTAAACCATTTCATGATTATCAGGCTCTGCCAAGAACTCCTGAAGAATTAATGCGCTCTCGATACTCTGCTTATGCCCTTTCAAACATTGACTACATTATTGACACAACAGATAAAGATGGACCACAATATAACCAAAATATCGCAGTGTGGAAAAAATCTCTTTTACATTTTAGTCAAACGACAGCTTTTCAAAATTTAACTATCTTAAAAAACGCTTCCATCAGTGAAACAGAGGCGACAGTAACTTTTCTTGCTACTCTACAATCTCTTGCCTGTGAGGATATGAGTTTCACAGAAAAATCTCTCTTTAAGAAAAAAAAAGGGAAGTGGTACTACCACTCTAGGCTGCCTTTTTCATCTGAGCTTTGATTTGCGCCTCATCATGCTTCACTTGAGATAGAGCGAGCTTCTTTTTTGGATCTGCAATAAAAAAACTTCCAATAAAACAAAACGCTAAAATAACGACAAGAGTTGAAAACGCCCATTGATAATCTGCAAGCGAATAGGCTGCTCCCTTTGCTCTAGCATCAAGTATCGCGCCAATCACCGGCTGCATAATAGCTCCTCCAAAAAAAGCCATTCCATTTATAAACGCAGACAAGGTTCCTTTTACATATTCACTTGCTGCCTGAATTGCTAAAGGAAAAGCAAGTAACTGCCCAGAACAACAAAAACCAACAACAAAAACTAACATGAAAGTCACTCCCTCAGGCAAAGGAGACAAGTAGATTAAGGCGCTAATCGAAATGAGAGTAAGCGCTAAAAAGGCAATGAAAATCTCTTTTTTTCTCTGCAATTTATCGGCTAAATGCCCAATCATTGGCCCTCCTACGACAAATCCAAAGAAAATCATAGAACTTGCAAAACTCGCTACTTCTTGTGAAAACCCATTGGATACTTGTAAAAATGGAACTCCCCATAAAGCACCAAAAGTAACTACTGCCAAATAATAACCCATTGAAACAAGAGCAACAACCCAAGCTCTTTTACTTCTAAATACAATTTTCAAAGAGAGCTTAAAGCTTGACCTTGACTCATTTTCGTCCTGTTTGAATTCTTTTGGTTGATTTCGGACAATCACTAAAACAAGAAGAGCAATCAAAAAGGCAATAAGCGACACAGTAAACATCACTGAACGAAAGCCCCACTCTGAAACTGCAAACGACATTGGTCCCTCTCCAACAACGGCCCCCATCATCCCTAAAGAATTTCCTATTCCAAGCAAAAGAGCCCATCTTTTCTTTTCAAACCAATGAGTCGTTACATAAATTAAACCAATATAGGCAAAAGCAGAACCAGTACCTAGAAGAAATCTTCCAATTTCAGCTACATACACTGTATGTGCAAGAGAAAACATTCCCCCACCAATTCCACAAACTATTGATGCAATCATTAATAGCCTTCTTGCTCCAAATCGATCTGTTAACATCCCCACAGGGAGCTGCATCGGTGCATATGCATAAAAGTAAAAAGCAGAAATCACCCCCACAGTCTCAGCATTCACTTGAAATGTCTGAATAAGTCTAGGAACTAAAATACTTGGAGATACACGAAGAACATATTCATAGAAATAAAAGCCAACAGCAATGAGCCAAATAAACCACTTATAAGGATGGAGTTTTTTCCGACAAAGAGAAACTTTATTCATAATACACCTTTTTCTATCATCGTTCTCATTACTTGGTCTTTTGTTGTTTTAGTCACATGCGTGAATTGATCTACCGGGATTTTTCTGAATAGTGATGCTTTCTTCATCGACTCAACATCTATTGATAAAAGATCAAAAAGAGGCTCTACTTGAGAATATGTATGATCAGTTCCCTCCTCTAAACGTCCCTCATCAATCAGCTTATGCCAGTCCCTTTCATCTTTATGCCCCCAAGTTGACACCTTTTGGCGCAATTCCTTTTGAGATCTAACCCAATTAAAATGATGAACCAAAGGCTTACCATCAAGACCTAAAACGAATGACTTTTTTGTCCCTCTGAAGTTGAGAAAGAACCCTGGCCTTTCATGAGAGTCAAAAAGCATCTGAGGCTGAAGAGCTTCCTTTTTCACAAGCAAGTAAGAGTTTGACTTATGCAATGCTCTTCTCGATTCATCTCCAAGATAGACATACGAGGAGAAAATCATCGCTTCAAAAAGAAGCCCCTTTTCTAGCCACTGCAAAAACCTCTCACCCTCTACTATCTCATCGACATCAATAAAAAGAACATAATCTATATCATCACAAAGGTGTGAAAATCCGACATAACGACTCGTGTTATGCCAATGGCGAGACCACACTTCATCCCCCTCTTTCCCAACACCATGAAGACCATAAAGATTCCCATATGCATATTCTACAAAACGCACATCCTTGTTCTCACTATAGCTTTTGTGTAAAAGCTCCCGATTTTCCTTCTGACCATCAAAGAAATGGTCGCAAACAGAAACGACGATCTCATCTGAGATCGCCTTAAGACCTGTTAAACAGGCATTTAAAAATCTATATTCATTCGTGCAATAACTAACGACACAACCAATCTTGACCATATTTACTACAATCAATAATCAGATACAAATTGCAAGTTGAATCTATCCCCCAACAACAAGCTCTATCTTTTTTCTTTGATCTTCTGTGAACTGATGCCAATTAAGTTGTATAAATTCAATGTCTTGATTTGTTGGCGATCCTTTCCGGTGCTTTACCATTCCATCAACAACTTCATCAACAGGTAAAAGCAAAAGTTTATTTGCCTGTCTTCTTGCTATTCTAGTGAACAAATCAGGCCTCCCACTCAAGCCTTCTAGTTGAGCACTCTCATTTGGAGGCACAACTGTACGAAATAATCTCTGATCAATTTTTGCCTGCAAAAACTCTTTCTCTTTTTCAGTTGCAAACCCCTTATTCAAAATGGCTCGAAACTTCGCCAAGTCCTTAACTCTTTCAGTATATCCACTTTTCGTTTCATCAACAATTTTTTCTCCAAATACCAAATCAGAAAGAATCATCACCCCCATATCATAACCTTTTGCAAGAAAAGGCCCTGCTACTGGAATCAATTGTAAAAATGATCTGAAAATCTCTTTAAAATGAAAAACGATGCGAGAAGGCATATCTTTTAACGGCTCTTTTGCCCCTTCAAGAAAGATTGAACAAATCGCTACAAATGGAAGAGCAACAGCTATTGTAACTGCTAATGCTGCCACATTACACCCAAGCTCGAAAGCCCCTGTACCTAGCGTCTTTAAGGTAAATGCCAAAATTTTAGAAAAAATGCTTACTTCCTTATTTTGAAGGTATGCAACAGGAGCTCTTGTGATATTTCTCATCTCGAAGAAACCAGACTCTGCCCGTTCCCATTCAGGCATTTGACCTACTACATCAGCTGAACTCTTATCAGTTGGATCAAATAGATTATCTGTTGGCATCCGAGAAACTCTCTGCTCTACTCGGCTCAAATACCCCTTTGTTTCATCTACGGGAACTTCATCCCGAGCTATAATAAATAGCCTGCCCTCTATAACTTGCCCTAAATCGCCCATAAACACCTTAAATTACATTAATTATGGAACAATTATATCAAATTCATATTTTAATTTATATCTATATTTTCAAATATAGATTTGTTTACATTTAAACCTGAAGTGCAACTTACACAACATAAGCGCTTTGTACTAAAATAATGTTTATTACATTTGCTATTAGCGACTTATGCCTCAAGTCAATTACATTGAACTTAAAAGTTTAATTTGTTACAATAGTAAGCATATTATAATAATTTAATTATGGATTTTATGGGTGCTTATAATTTTAGTCGTACAACGACAGCATTTGACACTGTTTCTCTTTATAGTGATTTCGCTCAATCGAGCCTGGATAAGAGCCCTCCTATAAGCGCTCCCTCTTCTCTGCTGGAGGCCGCTTATAACGAAACTCTTAATGACCTTTCAAATGATATATGGGCCGAATCTATCAATTTAAACATCATACTAGAAGCCTTCTCCCCTTTTCTTAGAGAGCAAGTCGACTATATAGAAGACCTCACAAGAAAAGGGCCAATAGAACACCTTTTTGATCCCAAAATCCCCAATCATATAAAAATATTAGACTTAACGATACGCACTTTTGGTGTAGGGACTTTGGAGCTTATTGGAAATTCCCTGCTCGCTTTTGTATCAACTACAGTAACTATTTGCTTATTCACAGCTACTCTTATCTTTTTACTTGGAAAATCGTTTGACACAGCAGACCAACTAGCTGATTACGCAAAGGATATGGGCAGATATAGCTTATCATATATAAATCAAGCTCTTCGAGGAGGGCTTAAAATGATCATTGGTGTTGGACCGACTTTAACCAAACTCTTGGATGTAGTTGAAGTACTAGCCTTAAAGGCAATATTTCCTCAACCTCCAGAAGATGATCTAATCAATTAACTAATAAAAAAAAGGATAATAATATGGAAACTCAAAAACTTGATATCACGAATTTAGGTGATTATTACGGTCATTACTCAAACGCTAGAGGAATCCATTCAGAAAATCCATGTTGGGAAGTTCATCGAGGCGATGAGACCAATAATCCTCTTCTTTCAATGATTAATGACTTTCATCCTGAATTATTCATGTTTGTTCAAAATCAAAAAGAAATTACAGCTAGTCCATTAGAGTTTGTAAAATCTAATCGATACTCAAAAGGATTAAAAGCCTTTCACCTAACCATCGGCACGATAGGTTATGGTCTAATTTCTGCAATTCACCATGTATACATGATTACAAAAGTTTTTATTTATTCAATATTTTTCACACTAAAATCTCTTGGTGATTTAGAGACAAGAAAAGGGCTCTGGCGCGACATCAAAATGACCTTTACAGATGATTTTTGTTATCACATCAGCTCTCTTGTTAAAAGCTTGCTTCAAACTATTCCAGTAGCCGGCATCTTTCTTCCCTCATTATATAATGCAGCTCTTGGATTTGCTGAGAATAAAATCAACCAAATTTGCAAAGATCATCTCTCTTCAAAAAAATCAGATATCCGTGCTCTAACAACAGTGAAATATACTCCCGGCGGAAAAGAAGACGAGAACGTTGGAAGTATATTAAGTTTAGATTTTGATATAGCTGATCGAAAAGAAGTAACTATTAGATTTTAGATTTGAGATAGTTGTTAAAATATTATTTTAAAACGTCTAAATAGAAATTTGATTTGATAGTAATCATAATTTTTGTTATAATTACTACAATTATTATTAATAACATTTAATTATATTAGGAAGTTTATTATGGAAGTTGCAGCATTTGAGTACAAAGGATTCACATCACTTCAGTCAGGACAAGCAGTTGCTGAGGGAAAGGAGCGAGAAGAATACGACGCTATTAAAGGGTTCAGCCCGATTCAACGTATTTCGACTTATCTATCATACATTCATGACCGGAACATTAATTCACACGATGACGAAGAAGACATTGCAAATTCTGTCGCAACTATCTTCACAAAATCAGCTCCAGTTATTGCTAATTTCTTTATAGAGCAACAAAACATCACTTCAGACAACTATCATTTTATCAAAGACGACAGCATTTCTAAAACTAGAAAGGTTCTTAGTTATTTAGGTGGAAGTACTCTTTCTGCTGTATCTGAGACTATCTTTCAACTTGCTTTCCTTGTAAAAAATGTCTTTCTGACTATTTGGGATTCAACTGCTGGCCTTGTTTGGGAATGCCTAAAATTCGGCTACGACTTGATTCTAGATGAAAATACTGCTGAATTTTCTCAGAGATTCTCTCAAATCAAAGAACACGGATCAAAATCATTATCAAACATCAATCAAATCGTTCGAAATGTATTTAGAGTAGTTCCTGGAGTTGGACACTTCCTGGGTCAAGGATTTGATGTAATAGAAACAAGCATTCTTGATGGCGCAGAAAGAGTTGCACAAAACGTAAAACAACTTTGCAGTTGCCTTGGGAAATCCAAAAAGTAACCTTCTTAGTTAGATAGGATTTGAAAATCATATAATAATAAAGAATGGAGAAAAAATGGAAAGCTCTCAAGTAAAAAGCGCACCTACTGCACCATGGTACGAAGTACACCCTTTTGCAGCAAAAGAAACTACAAAAAATTTTACGTTATATAAAGGAAAAACAGCCTCAGAAAAAGTTGGAAATGCTTTTATTACTTTTGCAAATTCATTAATTCCAGCTCATGATTCTTGTATAGAGCGTGCTGTTTACAATAGTCGCATAAGATCTACTTTGGATAGGGTGTTTGAAGAGATTGAATTAAACTACAACATACGAAATGGCCTAAATCACGAAAAGAACATTACTTACAATCCGGTTGGATACTTGAAAAGCAAAGAGTACACACCAGTTAGAAAAGGTTTTGATCTTGCAGTTCTAGGACCATTAGCTGCAACAGCAGATGCTATTACTGAAGTATGTTTAGTTGTTTTTTTTCTATGTTTGATAATTGGAGTAGGCGCCAAAGGAATCTACGACAAGATTAAAGGAAATGAAAGAGAAACAAATAAATCTTGGAATGACTTTAAGAAAATCGGATTAATCTTAAAACATATAGCTGGCGGACTTGTAATAACAGCTCTTAGGATTGTTCCTGTGGCTGGTGTTTTCCTTTCTTATGGAGTAAGGGTTTTAGCAACAGCCGGACAAATGAAAATTGAAAATGCAATTGAAGAGAGAAAAGAGCGACAAGCAGCAGGTAAGCCATTTGAAATAATAAGCATGAATTCAGAAATGTTATAGGACTTTGTAGTTTACTATAGATAAAAAAATTACATAATAATAAAAAAATGGAGAATAAAATGGAAACAACACAAACAATAAGTACACCATGGCACCAAGTAAGACCTTATCAACCAGCAAAAAAAGAAGATTTGTTTGAGTTGTCTGCAGGAAAATCAACTTCTGATAAAACAAAAAATGCTTTTATTGGAGCAGCAAATTCTCTTGTTCCTGCTTACAACGAGATCACAACAACAAAAAATCGGACATTTACATACACTTTAGTGGGAAATAATCTTCCAAGAGCAATAATGAATGGGATAACGCATGAAGCAAATATTTCTAAAAGTCCTATTGCTTATCTAAAAGACACGAATTATTCAATAGCTCGTAAAGTTTTTGACTTGGTTCTACTAGGACCAGTAGCCGCTGTTGCAGACACTGTTTCTGGGATTGCTTTCACATTAATTAAAGTATTATTCTTATTCGTTAAAGGTGGAAAAGCAGTTTATCATTTAGCTAAAGGCAATAAGTCTGATGCTCAAATGTGCTATAGTCACGTAAAAAACACCTTGAAGTATATGGCAACTTCTTTGCCTAAAGAACTGCTTCTTACTGCACTTAGAATTGTTCCTGTTGCTGGGGTATTTTTATCTTTTGGGGTACGTGTTCTCATAACAGGTGGTGCTATGAAAGTTGACGAAGCTATCGAGAACAGATATGAGCGCAGAATGCTAGCACAACAAGAAGCCATGAGAAGTACAACACAATACACTTCACTTGGTGATACTAGAGACTAATTTTAAGTGGATTACGTGAATCTATTTTGAGCGACTTTGAGACGGCACAGACCAGCAGGTTTATGCCGTCTCTTGTTTTTTCAGTTGTTGATTGACCGAAACGATGTTTATTGCTCTATTGAATTTGGAGGTTTATGTGGTTGAACCCATTCGATTTGAAAGAGGCGGCCCAGCCCCTCGATTTAAAGTTCAGAGATTAAAAGACTTGGAAGATGTCCAGGATGAAATCGATGTTCAACTCAAAAAGAAAATCTCTCTTCTTGATTCCCTAGCTGAAGAAAATAAAGAAAATTCCGAACCATCAAATTCCACTGAACAAAAACACTCACATCTGCAAGAAGCTGAAGCTAAGATTGTTCAATTGATGTCTTCATTCCAAGCAATGGTCTCAGGGTGTGAACTTTCCCAAACAATGTCTGATGAAGACCAGGTTGTAGCGAAAGAGAAGCTGCTTGATATTAAGGATCACTCTGAATTCCTAAAGCAAATTGCAACCCGTAAAATTGCTCTTGCAAGAGCAAAAATCTTGACTAAAGCATTTTGGACAGAAAAAAGAGAAATTTCTGTTGAGCTGACCCCCGAAAGTAGGGAAAGGCTAGAAACATTCTTTAAAACTGGTGTTTTCACGAAGAACGCTGCTTTTTTTCAAACAAGTTTACATGCACTCAATCAATCTCTTGAATCGACAAAGGGGCTTTCTGGTGACTTGTTGTATGAAGCTATGATTAATAAGGGTGAGATACTAAATGCCAAAGAAGAACTCATCACAGCTTTCATTGAATACAAAAGAACTGTTTCTCTAAGATATGTTGAGCTGACTGGTAAAGATGCAACAAATGATGACCTTTGTCCCTCTATTAGAAAACGCCTCATTGAAGGGTTTTCGAAGATACAAGGGGATAAAGATTTTGTCGATAATATCTCAGCCGTTGTTATGAGTAATCGTTATTCTGATCCTGCTTCTTTGGTGAAAGATTCCATTGGTCTTGCTACCATTGAAACATCAACAAAAAATGCACACCTCAGTCACAACCTTTCTATCTCATCTGCTTCTTTAGCCTTAGGCTTTTCTCTTCCTGTTGCCCTTCTCTCAAGCTTACAACTCATTCGTAATCGGGCAAGAAGACGAAAAATTGCAGAAGGCATACGCGAAGCAAAGCATATTCAAACAGTTGGTGACCTCATGTTTCGTGAGGGGCAAATTGTTCGTCAAATGACATCTAGAATGTTAACAGAAAAAATTGAAGGCCCAAAAGACCTCGAAAAATTAGGTGTCTTGATTAAACAAGCTGATCGTTTAACATCCCTTGGTATTGAACTAAAAGAAAAAGCCCTATTAACCGAACAAGAGTTAAAACAGCAACTAGCAACGATTGATTTCACTATTTTTAATGGCGTGATTTCAACTCCCCTAAACTTAGCCGGTCTTGCATCTTCTTCTTTAAGCATCGCAGCAAAATTTATACAAAATCCCGCAGTAAAATATGGTCTTCAAACAATGCATTTTGTAGGTATGGCATCTGGTGCGATTGGCCTTGTACTTGGGGGTGTCGGTATCATTCGAAAATCTCAAGAAATTCATAAAACAAGAACAAAACTCAAAGAACTTGATATAAAAGGTCAGGCTCTTATTGCTCTTGAAAAAGAATTTGGGAAAGACCCACTTGTTAAAGCCTTTTGTGATATGGAAAAAACAAACCTCTTGAATGAACGTGATGCTTTGAAAGTTACCTTAAGAAATTTTTGGATCGAACTGGCTAATTCCATACTTTTAACAATTGGTGGTGCGATTGCATTTGCAGCATTTATTACAGGAGCTGCAGCAACAGGAGGTCTCTCTATTGCTGTCTTTGCAATTATCGGGGTCTCAACAATTATTGTGATTGCTCATTGGGCAAAGAAAAAAGATTGGGAAATCGAAAAGACCCCCATCGACCCCAATAAAATCATCAATATGCAGGGAGATTTAGTTGCAATTGGTAAATATTTAAAAATAGAAAAAGAGAAAATTCAAAGATTTTCCATTAATCCAAAAGCCATTTTAGAACACCACTTTAAGGAAAAAAAAGCATTATGATTGAAAAAATGATGACCTACCTCAATGATTCTGGGTATTCAGCTCACTTGCAGCTGCCAAACGATACATTTGACTTTTCAGAGATTTGGATCAATCTAAACGAAAACATCATTCTAAAAGTTCATTGTAAGGGCGAAATTATTCCCAGTGAAGACTCTCTTGTCAATGGATCGATGTTTTATTTTTTCCATTTTTTTGTCGCATTTGATCGCGTTGTGGAAAAGGAGTTATTTGGTGATGCTGCAAGAGTTTGTACTCTCCTCAATAAAGTAATTCCCCTTGGGGCGTTTGGATTCTCAGAAGCCGATCAGCTTTTTACTTATTCTTATATTTATCCTGTAAAAGAACTTGACGCGAACATCCTTGATATCATCTTCTCCTCTATCCTCTACTCAGTTGAACTCTACACCCCAACACTACTAGAATTTTCAGGAATGAATTCTCTTTTAAAATAAGAGCATCTATTTTAGATTTAAACGCATGAAGCGATTTATTTATTTATTTCTTATCTTTTCCTCTGCCCTTTTTGCAAAAGAAAAACCAACTTTATATGTTTGGAGTCTTGGGTTTTGTTTTTCTGCCGATGTTCAACCTGAATTTGCCCCTATGTCCCCTAAAATCGGGGTTGTTGAAGATCGTATTATTTACAGCCCCAAACATTATATTAAAAACATTCAAGATGGAAGTATCGTATGGGTTTATGCAAAACATCTTGCAAATTTTGTTAGCGATGTCCTTCCTCATATTAATGGAAAAATCATCCTTGTTTCAGGAGGATCTGATGCAACTTTTCCTACCAACTACCCTGAAAAAAGAGAAATCCTAAACGCTATTAACTCTCCCTCTATTCTACACCTTTTTATGCAAAATTGCGCTTATTCTCACCCTAAAGTGACGCAAATTCCTATAGGAATTGATCTTCATACTGCCGTTCATTGGCCCTACAAATGCGGTTTTGAAAGCTCAATCTCATCAAAGAAACAATCGATTCAACTCACCTCCCTTTTAAAAACACTCCGTCAAACTGGATTAAGACCTATTAAAGCTATCTGTGACTTCGGATTTAATGATTCTATGCATGGAGAGTATAATAGATATCTTGAATTTAATGACGATCGAGCCACAATTCGAAAAAGACTCGAAAATTTCCCTTTTGCTTCGCATTTAGAAAAAAGTGTTCCACGAGATACTTTATGGAAAATGAAAGGGCAGTGCGCTTTTGACATTTCTCCTCCTGGAAATGGCATTGACTGTCATAGGACATGGGAATCATTGCTACTTGGCTGTATTGTGATCGTGAAAGATTCTTTTCTGAATCCCCTACTTAAAGACCTTCCTGTTGTAGTCATTCAATCTTGGGATGAAATCACGCCTGAAAATCTAGCAATGTGGCGGATAAAATATGCAGACGCCTTAACAAATTCAAAATATCGCGAAAAACTCACAATTGATTTTTGGTTGAATAAAATGCGAACGATTCAAAATCGTTATCTTACATCTAAACTTGAGATGGACGAGTCTTAGGAAGACGTGAAAACATCGATAGCGTTCCTGATAGACACAAAAACGAGCTGAAAGCAAGAACTACTACCGGTCCTGCAAGAAAACAAACCAGAGACCCAAGAGGTGGGCCTAGCGTTCCTCTAACACCTACCATCATTATGTTTACCCCAGTAAACCGGGAACTCTCTTCTTCTTTTGCAAACAAGGGGCCTGAAAGGTGCCAAATAAGATGACTTCCTGCTTGCGCCACTCCATAAACTAAATAAGCTGCAAATATCCAATTTGTTGAAAACTGCCCCAAGATAATAATTAGAGGGTATATCGCAAATCCAATAAGAACTAGGGAGGTAAATAGCTGTGTTGACAATCGCGACATTGCCCTTGCCCAAAGTCCAGAGGATAAAACAAAACCAAGAGCTTTACAAATTGAATAAGCAATCATTAAATCTCGATAGGAAATATTAAGGGTTTCTGCAAGGAAGATCGGTAAAACTGGTTGAATGATCATGAGGCCAAACCCGCCGACCATAAAAGCCCATTGGAAACGTCTAAAATCAGATCTTGTTTTAATCAATCTATAACAATCTGCCCAAGGTCTTGTGAGAGCTTCCTTGAGTGTCTGCTTTTCCATTTTTGGTTTTTCGCCCCTGATTTCCCGCTCTCGAATGGGCATACAAACTTGTACAATCACTCCAACGATTCCAAGTAAAAGGGCTCCAGCAAATAAAAGGCGCCATATCTCAAAATTATTATCGAGAATCGAGCCAATTCCAATCGCCAATAAGGCTCCTTCTGCATATCCAAAGGCCGAACTAATTGAAAAAACTCTTTCTCGAACTGTTTTTGGTAAATTCAGCTTTAACATCTCCATCCAAGCAGGGATTGCAGCTCTGACAAAAAGCATATAGATCGTTGATCCAGCTATAATTGCCCAAATACTTCCTGTAAATATGGCGAAAAAGAAAGGCAATCTTGCTAAAAGCCCCGCTCCTAGTAAATTTGTTTTGAGAGTATGTCTATTCTGGGAAACCATCTCGCTCCAATAAAAAGAAAATATTGAAGCTACGGGCTTTAGCATTGTAAAAAGAACAATTTGAAAAACAGATGCTCCTAAGCTTTTTGCTAAAATAAAGGCCAGGAGTGGATATAAAGAGACAAGAGGTTCATGCAGGGCTGCAGAACTATATAGAAAAGCCTTTGTTCTAGGGATATATACCTGTTGTGGTGCCATTTTTTAGAGTATAACACTGAGCTCACTAATCGCACACCTGACTTTTTGCTTTAAAATAATGATTTCCTGAATATGGTTAAAATATGCGTACTTTATTTCTTTATGAAGAAAAAACAAATTGTCCCTGGATCGGAGATCGATGCTCATTAGAGGTCCTCACTAAGGGCCTTCAAGCGCTTGGTTATGAATCAACTATTTCGGGTGATGTCGATTTAATCGATCAATACGATCATATTGTATTAAGCAATATTTCAAGTGATTTAACCCCTCTACTTCAGATCCTTCGATTTAAAAACCGATCCTATTCTTTAATCCCCTTTCACGAAGACTTTCTTCTTTACACTGCAATCTTTCGATCTTTTTATGCATATGTTGCTAACGCTCTTTTAACAAGCAATCCTGAAGAAGGAATAGCATTTCTTGAATACATGCCAGAAATTGTTCATTACCACTCATTTGAACCAAAAAAAAATTCCCTCATCAACCATCCTGTCATGGCTAGCGCTAGTGTTTGTATCGCTAATTCCTTTGAAGAAGAAAAAATCATTCAGAGATATTGCCCTATCGCAAAAACTTCAACAATTTTTTGGACAAGTGGTTATGCTGATGAATATGACTATTCGTATTCAGATAGTTTTATAAAAAAATACTCTCTACAAAAGAAAAACTACATTCTACAGATAGGTCGCATAAGCCCTAGAAAAAATCAATTGGCTACAATTCTTGCAACGCGAAATATTGATATCCCTTTAGTTTTTGTAGCGACAGGACACTTTAATTTAGAAGATGATTATTTCAACTCTTGCATTGAAGCTACCCTGCAATTTCGAAAAGCCCCCACCATTTTTATCACGAATGCAAAGCCTGCTTATAAAAAGGGATCTCTTGAAATTATCAATGCAGAAGGTGGCATATCTAAAAGTGAATTGATTAGCGCCTACCAAAACGCCTCTGTTTACTGCCATCCAGCTTTTTATGAATTGCCCGGATATGTCTACCTTGAAGCGGCAAAACTAGGGACTCCAACAGTTGCAACAAAATGGTGCACGCTAAAGGATTACTTCACAGATGTAAAAACAGGTAGCTACACACTTGATGACAGAATCGAATATGTCCTTCCCTATGACATTAAAACAATTCAAACCGCTATAGAAACTCAAATGAAAAAAAGCTTTGATTCTTCAGATCATCCCATTTTCTCTCGTACACAGGCAGATGTCGCAAAAGAATTTCTCAAAGCCCTTGATCTTTAGAATCTCGCCACCTACTCTCCTTCTCCTGATCTCGAAGTAACAGTGATGCCATCTACCGTAATTGTAACATTGGGACCTTGTAAAGTCACAACGTATTCATCAAGATCTGAATCATAGTAAAACTCTAAACGATCTGTCACGTCAAAGTTAAGCTGTATTAAAGGCATATCTCCCGCTACAACAACAAAACTTGCGTCAACTCCATCCGCAACTAGTGGCATGGTACCGTCAAAATATGTTTTTCCATTAATAGTTTCTACTATCATATCATTTGAAAGAGCATCATCAGTTATGGGAGAAGCAAGAGCAGCTTCTGTAATCGCTTCTAATTTTGCAGCAAGATCTCCAATTGTTCCATCTTCTGATTCAGCTAAATTTACCAAGTAAGTAAAGCCTGAAAAAGAGTCGGTGACCTCTTCAGTATCAGTGTCTGCGGCTAGCCAAACAATTTTATTACGATCTGGATCAAATATAGCGCCTTTAGTCGTCATCACCGATTCAATAATAAATCTCATTTGATCGTATTGGCCATCAGGAAGAACATTACCTTCTCCAAATGTCCCTATGACAGCTCCTGCATCTACAGAAGCGATGTCCATAATCACATCTTCATCGTTATTGAATTCTGCAACATCAGCAAGAGTGACCCACTCTAAAGTTTCAGCATTTCTAAAATCAACCCTTCGAATGGGGACTTTATAAACGGTAGGTGTCATATTAATGCTTCCCTGAAAAAAACCTTCAGCGTTTGCTCTTCCTAAAAACATGCAAGCAATCGTTAATACAATTCCTAATTTTTTCATACAAAACACCTTTATGCTCTACCGATTATGATTCCACTACTTGATGTAGTTGTTTTTATTTGTACTCGAATATGGTTATACCTTTTAATCGGATCGAGTATAAATCTCTTCAATGTTCTAGCAGGTAATACCTTTTTTGAGATTGGAGTGTTTACAAGTGTATACTGCATAAAGTTCGGGAATCCAAAGTTTAAAGAAACGCGAACAAAGTTGTTGCTTCTATACCTGTCCGATTCTCTTCCTCCATCCACAAATAAAGGACCCCATATATTTGCTTTTGCAGCTATGGTGTACCCTGTAGCATCTGAACTCCCTTCAACATAATCCCAATTGTAGAATCCAGCTTGTATTCTTAACCAAGGCATATATGGAAAAGGGGCCGTTGCTGTTAAATCGCCACCAGATAATGCTCTTTCCCACTTAACAGTGTTAGTTGTTGTACTTACTTTTCGCCATCCACCAATTTCGCCATAATAGTTTCCTGAGACAGTGAGCCATTGGGAGTGAAGATCACCTCCAACACTCCATCTTTGAATTCCATAGCGATATCGTGTGTCGTAAAATCCGTTAACGCCTAAAATATATCTATCCTTATAAAATAGATTTCTATAGGAAAGTCCTATGTCAAATGTTTTGATATTCCCTTGAAACATTGCTCGAAATTGAGTAAATACAGTGCTTGATAAGCTTTCTTTGGTCACATAAAATGGTTGTACTGTTTCAAACCACCACTGATCTGAATAATTCTTTGTACCATTATACTGATAGTTTGCGTTTGTTCTTGCGACAATCTGTTTCCAATTCCATACAGAAGGAAAATCAACTCCCTCTTTTTGCTGATCTACTACTAATTCAGGTTTCGGTGAATCACCTTTTGCAATTCGTTTGTTAGCTGGAACCCGCAAGACTTCAAGAGCCGAAAGAGTAGAAAAAGTAAAAAGAACAGCCGTTAGCACTACAAAATATTTACGGTTTTCTCTCATTAGAAGCATTCCTGATAAAATTAGAAAAGCAAAATTTAGTTTATTCTTTTTTTAAAGACAATGCTTTTATTTAATAGAATTTATCATTTTTTTTGTTTCTGCTTGCAAGATTGAGTAAGCTAAATAGGAGTCGCTGACTTCAACCCTTTCTTTCTTACCATTGATATCAAGAACGACACTTCCATCTGCAATTATCTTCTTTATCTCATCGATCGTAAATTCCTCTATTCGAAGAATTGCTTCTGTATAATCTTGATTAGGTGGATTTTTCTTTCCCAAATTTACGAGAAATATCGGAACATATGTACTTAAAGCGCTTGAGTCTGGAGCTAAATTTCCAAGTAAATGCATGTTTTTTGATTCATACCCTGTCTCTTCTTTTAATTGCCTTTTCACAGCAATTTCATTTGGCTCATCACGCAGCTTAAAACCTCTTGGTATTTCCAAAACCCATTTTCTTAGTGCATGGCGGAAATTAAGATTTAGAACAATTTTACCATTTGGCAATACAGGCAACATTGCAACACGTGGCACATCATCTGTCATTTCTCTTTTCCAAACGATACGGTTATATGTTCCTTTTGCTCCTGTTGGGAAAATCACACCATCTCTGACCCAAATCCAATATTCATCTTCTGTAATCACCCCAATTCTTGAAGATTCAATCGCGTGTTCTTTAGTATACCCTCTATTCAGCAAGATAGCCTTTCTTGCTTCCTCGATTTCTTTTATCTCTTTTAAATCGAGAACAATTTCAATTTCACCTCGTTTATATGACCCTGGATTTTCCGAAGAAAATTGATGCTTTTTCATAAAGTTGAGATACTTTTGATATCGATTATCTTCTGCTTTTATCGGCGAAACAAAAGAAATCATTAAAAATAAAGCCGGGACTGCGATTGTTTTTAACATGCTACCTCTTTAAGAAGAAAACCAACTTAAGTCAAATCTTTATAAAAAGCAAACAAAACCAATGGAAATATAAAAAAAAGTTTATCTCTCTAATTCACAATCTTTCTGAAAAAGAGTGACACTTTCTACATGCATTGTTTGTGGGAACATATCAAGAAGAGAGACCTCTATCTTAGTATACCCTTTTTCGAATAGATACTTTGCATCGCGAGCAAGTGTTGCCGGATCACATGAAGTATAAATGATACGTTTTGGTTGGATCTTACAAATTTCCTCCAAAACAATTTGATCACACCCTTTTCTTGGAGGATTAAGGTAGATTACTTCAGCCTTAACAAGCTGCTTGATGACATCTTCTACTTTCCCACACCGAGTTTTAACTTTAACTCCATTTTCCTTTGCGTTCAAGATAGTATCATCTATTGCTTCTTGTATAACTTCTATTGCTGTTACTTTTGCCCCTTTCTTAGCAAGAAGACAGGAGAAAACTCCCACTCCAGAGTAGGCATCGATCACATGCATTCCCTCTTCAACTTGACCATAGCTCAATGCTAATTCATACATTTTTTCAGCACCTGAAATATTCACTTGGAAAAAAGATAGCGCTGACAATCGGCAAGTAATTCCTAAAAGTTTCTCGGTTAAATACCCACTTCCTCCGAGGACTTTTGTCTTTTGTGGAAGTACGTGATTTGCAAGACTTGTATTTACACCATGAACAACTGTTTCAACATCTTTGATCTCTTGAATTTGGCTACAAACTTTTTTCATTTCTTCGCTTGAGTCTTTTGAACCAATCAACATGACAAGACACTTTTCTTGGTGGCGGGAAGTCCGAATCAAAATATGTCTTAACTCTCCCCGTCTATTTTCTTCATTATAGTAGGTCAATTTAGACGATTCTAAAATTCTTCTAATATCATTGTAGACCTTCTGGCCTTGTTCGTTGTGAAGAAAACAATGTTCGATATCAATTATATTGTGACTTCTTTTTTCATAAAGCCCGATCGTCAAACCATTTTTTGATTTCACAGCTGGCATTTGAATTTTATTTCTATATGAAAGTGGTGGTTGACTTGACAACACATCATGAATAAGTACATCTTCAATATTCGCAATTTTTCGAAATATTTGCTCGACACGGTTCTTTTTCAGACTTAATTGAGCATTGTATTCAAGGTGCATGATTTGACACCCTCCACATACAGAAAAATGAGGACAAATTGGATCTACTCGTTCTTTTGATGGTTCAACTATTTTTAAAAGTTGACCAATAGCGTAATTTTTCTTTTTACGAAGAATTTTACATTCAACAACTTCTCCAGGCAAGACTCCGTCAACAAATATTTTGTATCCATTAAAGTCACAAAGTCCTTCTCCTGTTGAAGTGAGGTCTATGCAAGTAAGTGTGATTCTTTCATTTTCTGTCTCTATCATAGGAAAATGGTATCATACCACCTTGATTAAAAACAAAAGCTTATGTTACGAAACAAAGATTATGAAAGAAGTTATTCTACAGCGTATCCAGTCAAATGGAATCCCTCTTCGGGCCGTATTTCTACCTTTACAAGGGATGAATTTAGCAAGCTTGAAGTATGGGGATGTTGAATATATTGACCAATCGACAAAAAATCTTTTTGATGAGAAATTTGGCGGCCTAGGACCACTTATTGGCCCTCACTTTTACCACAGACATAGCATCCCTCAAATTCCAGATGAAACTGCATTTCCACATATCGCAAAGATTCAAGCTTCTGGATCTGATGAACCCTTTTCTCATGGAATTGGAAGATATGTTGCCTGGAATTGGAGTGCATCAGATACTACTATTAATGCCAATTTATCCGGGATGGACACACATTGTGGAGTTACACTTGCTGCCCTTGAAGGGTTTGACTTTAAAATGGAATTTAAAGCACACCTGAGTCAAAATGGCATTGAGATCAACTACAACGTAGAGAGCGATACCTCGCCTTCTATTGCAGGTCTTCACTATTATTATGCTTTGGAAAATCGCGAAGGAATTGTCAGCATGTCAGTTGAGGATAATTACAATGACATGGGAGTTTGGAAACCTATCCCAGCAATGTGGCGTAACAAAGAAACAAACGAACTTGCTTTTGATCTTAAGTATGAAAGCGACTTTGGATTTCGACCTAAAACTCGTGATTTTTCTGGCAATGCAACTTTGGTCACTGGGAACCGAAAGCTAAATATTCAATACGAAACAAATTCTGATGAAAATGCATTTCAACTCTACCACCCTGAGGGCGCATCATTTGTCTGTATAGAACCTGTAACTGCAAAAAATCCGCGTGATGCAAAACAAAAAAAGAATCACCTAAAAGTAAGGATCTCATTTTTATGAAATGGTTTAGATACACCCTTGGTTCAATACTGCTAATGCTTGTAACACCCATCGTCGTATACGCATTTTGGTTCACAGCTCAATATCTGGATGGCTCATTTTCTCTTCTCTACAAAATTCTTCATAAGCATGGCATCTCTTTTATTTTCTCTCAAGTCTCTCCCAAGGTTTATTTTGGAACGTTAACTTCATGGACTATGGCTCTGTCTTTTATACTTTTCGAAATTGCTCTATATCTGATTGTTCCTGGAAAAAAGATTGCGGGTCCAAAAACAAGGTCTGGTTTTATCCCAACTTATAAAGAAAATGGATTTTCTTGCTTTTTGATTACAGTTGGTGCTTTTTCGTTGTGTAGTTTCTGGCTAAACCTTTTCCCTCCTACAATTATATTTTCTCATCTAGGCGAACTTATTGGAACGATGTTTTGGCTAGGAATCACTCTTTGTGTCTTTTTATACATCAAAGGAAGACTTTTTCCCTCTCCTGGAGAAAACACAATAAGCGGGAATTTTTTCTTTGATTTTTTCTGGGGCATAGAACTCTACCCAACAATATTCGGCTTAAACATAAAGCATATTACAAATTGCCGCATCGGAATGATGAGCTGGGCTCTTATACTGATATCATTTGCAGCACAACAAAATGTCTATTTTGGCCTAACAAACTCAATGCTTGTCTCTGCTTCGCTACAAATCATCTATGTCGCTAAATTTTTCATCTGGGAAAAAGGTTATCTAAGATCTATGGACATTGCTCATGATCGAGCAGGGTTCTATATTTGTTGGGGTGTTTTAGTTTGGCTCCCTTTCATTTACACATCTCCAGCCCTCTATCTTGTCCACCACCCTTATCAACTTAGTCCATTTGTCGCTATTGCCATTTTCCTTCTTGGGTCGCTTGCAATAGCAGTCAACTACTTTGCCGACAAACAACGTGTCACATTTAGAGAAAAAAATGGCGATGTCAATGTTTGGGGTAAAAAACCATCATTTACTATTGCCTCATTTACATCTCAAGAAGGGAATGAATCACAAAATCTTCTTCTTGCTTCTGGGTACTGGGGAATAGCAAGGCACTTTCATTACATACCAGAAATTCTAGCCTCCTTTCTCTGGAGTTCGCCTGCACTATTTACACACTTTTATCCCTACTTTTATGTCTCTTATCTCACAATTCTTCTCTTTGATAGAGCCAGAAGAGATGATTTACGCTGCAAAGTGAAATATGGCGAAGCTTGGGATGAGCATTGTAAAAAGGTGCCGTATAAAATAATTCCCTATATTTACTAAGAATACCATTTGAATTTATTACTCAACATGTGTAGATTTCAGTGCAAATCAGTTTAAACATGAGGTTTTTTTATGAGCGAAGTACTCGTAGTTGTTAGTAAAACAAAGAAATATATCAAAGACAAATCAGGGATGAATACATCAGCATCTGCAACTGAGGCTTTGACAAACATTGTTCAAAAACTATGCGATAAGGCTATTGAAAATGCAGCCAACGATGGTCGCAAAACAGTCATGGATCGTGACTTCACAGATACATGCGCAAGAGAAGTCAATAGAGCTGAGTAGATCCAAGATTAAATAGTAGTCTTGTATGAAAATTCATGAAGTAGAAAGAGTTTCTTTCTACTTCTTTTTTATTTTCGTACTTTTCTACTTTCAAGTTCCTTACCACAGTAAGTCTCTTTAATTGCAAACAAAGCAATAACGAATCCAAGAAAATAGAGCATAGGAACAACCAAAAGAGCCGCTTGATAGTCACTGATCTGATGAAAGGGCACTCCATTTTTAAGGGTGGATTTATCCCACAAACTTGTCAATATTCCCCCAACCAAAGGCTGCAATATTGCACCCCCAATCACGACTGCCATATTGTTGACTCCTACTGCTGTTGCAACAACACTTGCTTTATTACTATCCCGAACAAGAGCAAATGTTAAAATATGCGCTGCTGAGGCAAGCCCCATAAAAAAAAGTAGAACGAAGGATGCCCAATAAGGAACATGGGGTAGATAAATCAAAATGATTGATGCAAAAAATCCAACAGTTGAGCCTATCCAAAGAATTGGCTTACGCCTTCCCATTACATTCGAAATCCACCCTACAAATGGAGCAGTCAATCCAATCCCAAGCCACATCATTGTAACAGGTAGTGCTGCATGAAAGGCATCAATACCATAAACTTCCATCAAGAAAGGAACTCCCCAAAGAGAGGCAAAAACCGACATCGGTCCCCATCCTAGAAAAGCATACAAAGCAAATGCCCAAGTTTGAAACTTTCCAACAATTTGAAGAAAATGCTTAAAGAAGGATTTTTCACGTGGCATTATCTTCTTACATTCGTGCGCTGGAGAATCTTTCAATACAAAAAAACAGAGAATAGCCAACACAAATCCAATTCCTACAAGAATGAACATCGTGTCTCGCCACCCAATCGTCTCAACAGACCAAGCAAGAGGAACTTCCCCACTAATAGCTCCTAAAGCAGCAAGAAGCTGCGCTACACCAACAAGAAATGCAAAATAGTACCCATGAAACCAACGGGCAGCAACAACCAAGACCCCAATAAACGCAAAGGCAGATCCTATTCCCATTAAAAACCGACCTAAAGCTGCCCAATAAACAGTCGTTGTAAGACCAAAGAAAAGAGCTCCAAGGGCGCAAATAATTGAGGCATATGTCAATAAGGTTCGAGGTCCAAACCGATCATACAAGAGGCCTGCTGGGATTTGCATCAAGGTATAACTATAAAAATAACATGCTGACATTAGACCAAGACCTGCTGACCCAATAGAAAAGTCATGCATTAGCTGCCTTGTCATAATACTAGGAGAGACCTGTATTCCCATTTCATAAAAAAGAAAAAGAGCCGTCAGTGAATACATAACGACAGCAAGAAAGAACTCTTTTTTTGTTTTATTCATACTATTGATATATATAGAATCAAGAACAAATGGGCAAGTTCAAGTAGACATCTACTTAAAACCAGGACCTTATCCGCCTACATCGATAAGATAGTCTGCATATCCACCTGGATAATCGTGGACCCCTTCATGTGTAATCGTTAGAATCCTTGTTGCAAACTGGGATATAAACTCCCTATCATGGCTCACAATAAAAACTGTTCCATCATATAAGGAAAGCGCATCTCCCAGAGCCTCACGAGATTCTATATCAAGGTGATTCGTTGGTTCATCTAAAACCAAGACATTTCCTTTCTCAAGCATCATCTTCGCAAAAATACCCCGCGCGATCTCTCCCCCACTAAGTACATTAAGTGGTTTCTTTCCATCATCTTGAGAAAAAAGCATTGATCCTAGTGCGCTTTGCACAACTTGTTGCATTGAGCCTGTTCCTGTCTTCACCCAATCAAAGAGTGATTGCTCACTTCTTTTCATTTCACTGTGCTCTTGAGGAAAATAAGAAATCTGAGCTTCATGTCCCCACTCATACGATCCATCATCACATTTGTGTTCATCCATGATGATCTTCAAAAATGTTGATTTACCAACACCGTTAGGACCAATGATTGCAACCTTCTCTCCCCGCTCAATCTCACATGAAACATCAAACAAGACAACTTTCTCACCAAAAGACTTTGATATGTTTTTCCCTTTCAGAACGATTCGACCAGAAGGTCTTTTTTTAATGAATTTGAAATTTGGTGCAATCCTAGTAGATTTTTGCGCATCTACCATCACCAAACGTTCAATCATCTTTGCTCGTGAACGGCATTGAGCTGCCTTTGTGGGCTTCCCGCGGAATCGATCAATGAAATTTTGCAAATCATCGATACGTTTTTGAGTATGCTCTTTCTCGCTCTCTTTATTTTCAGCGATCTCTTTCTTGTTTTTTAAGAAGTTCGTGTAGTTCCCAGGATATGATCGTATTTCTGCATAGTCGATATCAAGGATCACTGTAGATAAGTTATTCAAAAACTGAAAATCGTGGGAAACAAATAAAAGAAGCCCTTTAAAATCTTGGATCAAATGCTTTTCAAGCCACTTGATCGTTACAATATCTAAATAGTTAGTCGGCTCATCAAGAAGTAAAATATCTGGATTAGAAAACAATGTCTGAGCAAGCAAGCAACGTAATTTGAATCCACCTGATAGTAGCTTTAGAGGCTTATGTAAGAGTTTTTGATCAATTCCAAGACCGACTAAAAGCTTCTCAGCTTGAGCCTCTGCCTCGTAACCTCCTGCATGGGCAATACGGTCTTCTACCCGCGCAACCTCCATACCAATTTCATCTGTCCATTCTGGGCTTTCTAGAAGTTTGTTTTTCAATTCAAACAAACGCCACAGTTCAGTACGTCCTCTAAGAACAACATCAACTATAGTACTATCTTCATATAAGTAGTGGTCTTGCTTAAGCCATCCAATCGTTGAATCTTTCGACTGAATGATATCGCCATCACCACGCTCATATTCACCTGCAAGCAGCTTGAGGAGAGTCGATTTACCACATCCATTAGCGCCCACTATCCCATATCTTTGCCCTTTGGACAAATTGAGCGAGACATCTGCAAAAAGCAACCTATCCCCAAGCTGGTAACTAAGATCTTGTACGGTAATCATGGTGATGAGTATGCCCCATCACCCACTTCTACACCAGTTAAAATTAATCTAATTCATCCAAACTAGAAGATTGATGTTCCTTAATTTGCATTTTAGTGACATGCTTTTCTAACATTTCCTTAACATCTTTTATTCCCATGCCCCATACAGCTCTAACATCAGAACTATAATTACGGTGATCTGATTCCGGCCCTTCGCTTTTTGGTGGCAGGTGGCCGTATACAAAAAAACCTAGTGCAGCTAATGCAGCTTCTTTGATGGCTATAACTTCTCTTTCCTTTTCGGTCAGCCCTGATTCAGGAGTTGCATATTTAAGATCTATCAATGTTACTGTTAATCTTCTTGGAAATACTCCATCTTGAGTAACCTTATCTGCGAAAGTTGTTGCAAGAATCATAGCTGCTAAAATTGTTACCGTATAAGCATCTTTAAATTGCTCCATAGGAAGTCTTGAATCAATAGAATCACCTATTTGCAGCTCGGCTGCGCCTCGAAGTTTTGGATCCTCTTCCATGCCGCAGTCTTGCTCTGACCAATCCTCAGCCTTATAGACATTATATGGAAATTCTCTAACACCTTCATAATTGGAAGTTGGCTTATAACCTTCTCCACAAGCCATTCTTCCCAAAAACTTAGATTGCGGAAGATCATAAATTGCATAACCGGTAAATGGATTACCTCCAGGAAATTCTCTTTGCCATTGCGCAGATACTCCCCCCAATAACCGTAAAAAATCTCTTTCTGCAATCTTACTTACTTGTCTATCGGAAAGCGCTTCTCTTGAAGCATAACCTGATCTTGCTTCTTTTGAACCAAACGCCTCATTAAACTTCTCCCAAACTTCTTGAGTAGCAAAAACCCCTCTTGTTGCTGAAAATACAGAACTAGGTAGATTTTCTTTGGCTTCATTTACAAGATGTAATGGACAAATTGGAACAAATAGATATTTTCCAACCTGAAAAGTCACAAATGAAAGGGGCCCATCATGCCTCTGCCAAGTTTGAATATTTGCCGAATATGTCGTTGTTCCTGCCGCTGCTGCTTGTTCCATAAAATCTCCAGTTTGTTAAATCAATTTCCTAATTTTTCTTATTTCATTTGAAAGATATTGCGATGTTGTCCTGCTGCATCTGCGTAAGTGAGCACAACAGGTGCTGATCCAATGGGAAGAAGATTCCCTAGATTAGTCGGGGTAATTTCATATGCAGTGAGATCCAATTGAACTTGCGCCCCATGTGATTGAGCATTTCTTATTGCTTCCATTGCTGCAAAAGTAAGTTTCGCGTTTTCTTCCTTGCAGACAGGTTTTTTTTGACTCGCTCGAGCATCCCATAGCAATACCATACTTGTTCCAGTTCCCAAAATGTGCTTTTTTTTCCCATTTTTTTAGTTTTTAAAAAACAAGCAATCTACGTCTTATGACATTTTTTGTAAACTTATCTTAACTTAATTTTTAAAATTCCTTGACGTTCAAATCATAAAAATATATAAATGTTTTTTTAATCTGACTAATATCACTTGAATTTGTTTTCAGGGAGGACACCATGAGCAAAGACATCTTAGAAACAATTCTTCTCGTTGAAGACGATGCTGACGTTAGGAAACTTAGCGAGCTTACATTTACAGAAATCGGAAAATTTAAAGTAAAAACTGCCCACCACGGAAGAATGGCGCTTGAAATGCTTGGATTCTGGAAGCCTGATCTTGTAATTATGGATGTGCGCATGCCCTATCTTGATGGCCCATCAACATTGTTGAAAATGAAAAAACAAATCGATCTTCAAGATATCCCTGTGATTTTTCTCACAGGCATTTCTTCAGCATGTGAGCTTGAACAATTGATTGAAATTGGAGCTCTTGCATATTTATTAAAACCATTTGATCCAATGTCAATTTGCGACAAAATTCGTAAAATATGGCTCGATCCTAATAATAAAGAGGTGGAAGTATGAAAAGCCCAATTTTAGCACAAAATGAAAATTCTCGTTTAAACCTTCTACGAGATCTTGAGATACTTGATACACCAAAAGAAGAAATGTACGATGAAATTTCACAACTAGCTGCATCTATTTGTGAAACTCCCGTTGCATTTATTAGCTTAGCTGACAAAGATCGACACTTTTTCAAATCAGAAATTGGGCTATTTATGTCAGAAATTTCACGGGAAATCGCTTTTTGCTCTCATAACATCCATGATAACAGTATCATGCACATTCCAGACGCAGACAAAGATGAAAGTTTTTACGACTCTCCTGTTGTTACTGGCGGACCTTTGTTGAAATTCTATTTAGGGATTCCACTAGAACTAAGAAAAGATATTATAGTCGGCTCTCTTTGTGTTGCTGACTATGTTTCAAGAGATCTCAATGAGGAACAGATAAAAAACTTAAAAATTCTTGGCAAACAAGTCCTACATCAATTGGAGCTTCGCTTAAAAAATAAAGAACTTTCATCCTTGCGTAATGCAGAGAAAGATCTTATTTCAATTGTTTCCCATGAACTTAGAACTCCAATTACTTCAATTTATGGATCAATCAGATTGCTTAAGAGCCGAACCATCCCCGTTGAATCTGAAAGAGGATCAGAACTTATTGACATGTGCTTGAGAAATGCAGAAAGTTTACGAACTCTGGTCAATGATCTTCTCGCAAGTTCTAGCCTGGAACACAACCAAATCAACCTAAATAAAAAGCTCTTTTGTATTAACGAAATGGTCAAACGTAGCATGAAAAAGATGGAGCCTTTTCTAAAAAAATGCAAAGTAAAGGTAGAAATTCACCTAAACAGAAATATACCTGGATATTTTGGTGATGAATTTAGAATCTCTCAAGTCTTAAGTAATCTTATTAGTAATGCCGCAAAATTTTCTAGACCTGGGTCTAGTATCTCCATTAAAACAGAACTTATAGATTCCCATCTAAAAATCAGTGTACAAGACTTTGGTCAAGGCATCCCAGAAGAAGTGCAAGATAAAATCTTTCTGAAGTTTAGAAGATTTGGTGAAACCAATCAAAACTTACCGAGCACAGGGCTTGGACTTTACATAGCAAAACAGCTTGTCGAGGCACACGAAGGTAGCATTACATTTGATTCAACAGTTAATCAAGGAACAACATTCTATGTAAGACTCCCCATTCTCAAGCAATCTCTTACGGCGTTTGAGAATGAATCAGATTTTCAAGAGCAAGGTCAAATGGAGAAACAATCCTAGTATCTGGAAAATCAAAAGGCAACCTTTGATCACCTACAAAAGCTTTATTAAAGCCTACTGAAAACTGTAAAAAGCTATGGATAAATTTCAATATATCCTCATTTTCTAGCGTTTGATGTAAGCTTGGAGCTTCAACTTCAAGATGCATCAAACGCAAGCTCATCTTGAGGATAAAAGATTTTGCAATAAGGTCGAGTGTGTCATGCAAACATGCCTCATCAGATTCCTGTAACTTTTCAAAAACTGGATACATCTTAGAAAACAAGGAGTTTAATAGATGAGAGATTCCACCATCTAAATTAAACACCTCATCTATTTCTATAATAAAACGCCCTGAAACAAGTTGAGCTGCAGTTTCAGAAAAGTAATCTCTTAAAACATCTGCAATAAACTCTCTTTTTATTTCTTCTAATCGAACAGATGAGTGAGGCGTTGCTTTTGTATCTTCGATATCTGTTTCCTTAATAATTTCTCTTAGTTCATTGATTAATCTCTTCATAGAAACTTGCATTTTTTGAGTATTCATAAAATTGAAAAATTGAGAAATTTCACTTATAATAAGCTTCTGATGGATAGATGGTATTGCATCTTCTAATCTATTTTGCAAACCACTAAACATTTCTACATCAAAGAGTCCTTCAAGACTTGCATTTTCAAACAATCTATTGACAACCTCTTTAGCAATTCTTCGATTTGCAAGTTTCACGCCGTGGTTCAAGTTAGGCAAGAAAGCCTTA
The DNA here is from genome assembly GCA_964350315.1 of uncultured bacterium. Taxonomy (GTDB): domain Bacteria; phylum Chlamydiota; class Chlamydiia; order Chlamydiales; family 2-12-FULL-49-11; genus JAJZEO01. Next base: position 29,371 of record CAYGJD010000005.1, on the reverse strand, counting down.
CACTTTGCAAGAGGAACATATAGATTCAAAATGCTTCTTTTAAATTCATCAAAGATCCCACTTGCTTCAGGTGATGCAAAGAAAGAAAGCAGCGTCGAAATTTCACTTGATGGAGATGGCAATGCCTCTCCAGGTAAAACTTTTTCAAGGCTTGTTGTTATTTGATCAACCGTCTGAAATGAAACAACTTTGCCTAAAATTGAAGATGTGAATTTTACAATAGGCTCAACCGCTTCACCTGCAACATTTAAAGCTCTTTCTTTAGTTATCTCTTTAAATAAACCACCAATCAGACGCACTTGACAACTGTTTGATTCAGAGGTTATTTTATCTATATCAACAAAATCATTAAAAACCTTTTTTTGATATATGGAATGATAGAGATTTCTGTTGTATGCTACATGAGAAACAAGCATTGACAGAAGAAATACCTCCGTACCTGTGGAACCAATAGTATTTAACGCCAATTCTGTTCCTTTCAAAGCAATCATCGATGGAGTCATGTTTCTAACATAGTCAGGCAAAGTTTCGGTTGTACCCATTGCTGCCATTCCCATGTAGTTGAATAAAAGCGCAGTTGAATAGAATCCAAAATTGTATAATTGTTCTCCTAGAACATCTTGTGCAAAGTTTACAATGGGATTTAATTCATAAAAGGATAGCCCTAATAATGTGGCCATCGCTAAAAATGTCACATAAGTTCGTTTGTTCTCTAAACTTCCAAGAGGAATTTTTTTTAGAAGATAGTTCAGACCATAAGCACTAGCTGCTGTTCCAAGAACGCCACCAACTGATCTACCTACTGTTGTTCTCAATAAATCTCCCACAATAACTGCAGGATTTATAGAATCTGGAATCAGCAAACTTTGTTCTTGTACTAACTCTCCTCCTATACACTCTCCAACGTTTTCCATCGTTGCATCAAAGGCTAGTTTTACAATTTTATTTTCCAAAACTTCCGTTGCCAAAGCCTTTATATCTTCTGTCGTTAACTCTTCGTTACAGATTTCTCCAAGCTCCAAGACCATAGGAAGAAGCGCTTCACAAGCAGATTTTGCTTTCTCTAAAGAGCGAATTATTTTTGTCGGAGTGGACATCCCAGTTTCTGCTTCTATTTCTTGGAGTTGTTCTTGCAAACGTATTAATTGCTGCTCACTTGGAAGGCCTGAAAAAATCAATGCTGAATCGAAAACTATGGAACAATCTTTCCCTAAAGGAATGAGCTTGGCCTTAATTGCAGCTATTAACTCCTTGGATCGCTCTAAATATGTTTTAGGAATTGGACTTACAGGTCGACCTCTGACGTGATTATAGGCGCTAAGAACCTTGTCTGAGACTGTTGTTGCAGTATAGGAAACTCCCCTACCCAACAAACTCGCCCCAGCAGAAAAAGGAGCGCTAATCATAGACCACACACTACTTCCTACATTTGCCGCTATTTCATAAGCGCTAACATAAGTCTCATGAGCTGCCTCAACAAACCCTTTTGCACCATTGAAAGCCCCAGCTGCAACATCCATAACTATACCTATACTTAATTGGTTAAACATCAATTATAGCATAATTAAAAGTTGAATTCAAACATTGTATATATAGATTTGTTCAGTGGAAGAAAAAAACCGAACCTTCTACACAGCCTATCTATCTGACAGACAGCGACATACGCTTAGTTCACAAGACGCCTGCTTGAACTTGAAAATGTACTGTTTTGTGAAAATTAGACAAATATAGTTGAATAGGCCAGCTTTACCCAAATATGCGACGCTTGTGCTAAATATAGCAGAATGAAAAAGAATTGCTTATTGAAACGGCGTTGGGGGAGGTCAGATTCGAACTGACGGAGACGTACGTCGGAAGATTTACAGTCTTCTGCAATTGGCCGCTATGCGACTCCCCCAGGGGCGTTAGGAAAAGTGTGCTGGAGAAAGGACTTGAACCCTCAACCGTCCGATTACAAGTCGGGTGCTCTACCATTGAGCTACTCCAGCGCAACTTAAGGCGCATATCATAGCAAAGGTTTTGTTTTAGCTACAATCATTTTCTTGCGAAGTTGGTTTTTTTTCTTCTGACTGCTTTTCAGGAGAGACATTTTCGACTTCTGGTGTATTTGTAGGAGGAGGTGTGACTTTTAAATTTGCTTTTCCAACTGTGACTCCTTTACTCAACATATCAACTTTTCTGTCGGTAACAAAGGATTGACCTGCTTGTGAAATTCTACCCAGTAACGATCCAGAAATGTTTGATGAACTAAGGATGCTCGCAGTGTGTCTCCCCATTCCGGGTTTTCCACAGCATTTTTTATACTTTTTCCCTGAATTACAGGGACAAGGATCATTTCTATGTATTTTTTTTGTCATGCCAACACTTGCAAGGTTATCATTAGGAGGGTATAGTGTAGCACGAATATGACTAAATGTATAGAAATACCTTCTCCCCCCTTCACCTCTTTGGGGAAGAGAATTGAGAGCCAAACCAGAAAAGCTCTCTTGGAATACAACCTTATTGAATCGCCCAAAGTCGCTATAGCTCTTAGCGGTGGCAAGGACTCTCTTACCCTTCTTTTTATGCTAAAAGCGATCTCAGCGAGAGGATTCTTTCCTTTTGATTTGTTTGCAATCCATGTCTCAGGTGAATTTTCCTGTGGAGCAGGCGTAGCAGAAAATTATTTAAAAGATGTTTGTGACGCTCTTGATATTCCCCTATCAATTGTTTATTCAGAACAAAGAGATGGCCCTATTGGATGTTACTCCTGTTCTAGGGAACGTCGAAAACTTATTTTTAATAAAGCAAAAAGCCAAGGTTATACTCAAGTTGCATTTGGACACCATAGAGACGATTCAATAGAGACCCTTTTATTAAATTTACTTCATAAGGGAGAATTTGCTGCCAATCTTCCCAAAATTCATATGAGAGCCTACGGAATAACGATAATTCGCCCTCTAATATTTATTTCAGAGGAAAGCATTCGCACTTTTGCAGAGCAATATGGATTTCTTCGCTTTATGTGCCAATGTCCAATTGGAGCAACATCAAATCGTCGTACTGTAAAAGAACTAATTAGTTCTTTGGAAATTGATTTTCCCAATGTTCGCAGAAATCTAGAACTTGCTGGTATCAACTACGGTTCTGACAAGGCTGCGACTAAATAAACCTCTTAAAATTGATCTCTGAGTTCTTGTGAAATATAAGGGACTAGAGTAACATTGCATGCATGAGTTTTTCTGTAATATTAGCTTTTATCTTGTATGTTGGCCTTTTGTTTTCAATAGGATTCTTCTCCCGAATAAAGGACCAAACATCAAACGACTTCATTCTAGGCAGCCGAAAAATGAATTTTTGGCTAACAGCTCTTGCTGCACACGCAAGCGACATGAGTAGCTGGATATTTATGGCTTACCCGGCAGTGATTTTTTCTATCGGACTTTCTCAAGCATGGGCAGCTATCGGACTTACGCTCTTTATGTTTCTAAATTGGCAATTTGTCGCTCCAAAGCTCAGAACAATGACTGAGTCGTATGACAGCCTTACTTTATCTTCATTTTTTGAAAGTAGATTTTCTGATACTTCAGGCTCAATCCGCGTCATTACAGTGATTGCCTCTTTAATTTTTTATACTATTTATATTTCTTCAGGTCTTGTTGCGTTGGGAATTTTAACTCAAACCTTGTTTGGATTTAACTATATCGTAGGCGTGACGCTTGGAGTACTGATTATTATCCCTTATTTATTCATTGGTGGGTATGTCACTCTTGCTTGGACAGATTTTTTTCAGGGTCTGTTCCTCATGTGTGTCATCGTTTTTGTTCCTTTGTATGCTGTTTTTCATATCGGCAGCTTTCAAGCAGTCATTGATACAGTTAGAACTAAAGCCAATTTTGAGGGGTTTATTCCGAGCCACTCTTTTACCGGATACCTCTCTATTCTATTTCTATTATCCGGATGGGGGCTTGGCTATTTTGGCCAACCACACATTGTTACTAAATTTATGGGAATTGAAGATGTCAAAAAAATGCCTAAATCGAAATGGATTGGGATCACATGGCAAACAATCTCCTTATCAGCAGCAACTTTTGTTGGAATTGTCGCTCTAACTTTTTATCAAACAGCTCCTTTAAGAGATAACCAGCTTGTATTTATCGACATGGCCCTCTATCTCTTTAATCCCTTCATTGCGACATTCATTCTATGTGCGATTTTAGGGGCAACAATCACGTGCATGGATTCTCAAATTTTGGTCTTATCATCAAATCTTACAGAAGATTTCTATAAAAGAATCATCCGAAAAGATGCATCTTCAAAGGAATTACTTATTGTATCAAGAATAAGCATCATTATAATCGCCATCATCTCATATGCAATAGCTTGCACTACCTCATCATCGATTTATTCGCTAGTAAGCTACGCTTGGTTTGGTTTAGGCGCTTCTTTTGGACCTCTCATGCTCTTTAGTTTATACTCAAAACGTTCAAATCGATTTGGTGCATGGGGAGGTTTAATTTCTGGATCTTTAGTTGCACTCATTTGGCCGTTGATAAATAATGCTTTTGATCTCTCAGTCCCCTCAATTATTCCTGGATTCCTGATTAGTTCATTTACAATATGGGCATTATCCTCTATTACTCAATTCAAGAACGATAAAGATGTAGTGGGTTATACTAAATGAAAAAAATTAAAATTGTATTATGTAACGATGATGGAATCGACGCTCCAGGAATTCATCACTTATGGAAAGCTTTACACAATTACGCTGACATATCTATTGTTGCGCCAGCGGAAGATCAGTCGTGTAAGGGAGTTGGTATCTCTTTGCCAAAATCTCGCTTCATTGAAGCTGAGAAAGTCCATTGGCCAGAAGGGATTGATGCTTGGAAAGTTTTTGGCACTCCAGCTGACTGTACGAAATTTGCTCTTCAATACCTACTAAAAGAACCGCCTGATTTCATTATTTCAGGAATCAACAACGGAAGTAATGCTGGCAGAAATATTATGTACAGCGGAACAGTCGGCGCAGTAATTCAATCAACCTTCTATAAGGTGCCTGGGATTGCTTTTTCTTGTGTATATGAGGGTGGTCCTGAAAAGTTTGAGGTTGTGGAAAAATACATCCCACAAATCATGCACCACTTTATTAAACACCCGATTCCTAAAGGGACACTAATGAATGTCAATTTTCCAGCTATGGAAACCGACGGTCTTTTAGGATTCAAGCTTGCCAAACAAGGGCAAAGCTATTGGGATGTTCGAATTTCAAGTGACACGTCATTGAAGGGCACAAAAAGATACCCTATGACTGATGGTTGGGATTTACATGATGAGGATTTAGAAAGTGACATTCACCTTCTTTCTGAAGGCTATATCACTTGCGTGCCAATTCATGTAGAAGATTTGACCGATCACAAACACCACACAGCACACAAATTGACATTTGATGAGTTAAACAAACAATTTAACTTCCCATCACTTCAATAAGACTTACTTTTTTCGAAGAGATCGAGACGATGCATTGTATCTCTCTCTATCTCTTCGAATTTTTCAGCACACCCCTCCAATTGATAAATTCTGATTAACTCTCGCTTCAGCGCATTACTCATCTCAAGTTGCCAAGGGGTAATTTCTTGACCATCTTCTGCATGCTTTAACTGAAATTTTTTTGCAGCAATCATTAAGTCCACCATTGCCGTGAATCTTTTTTTTAATTTAACCTGTTTTGCCTCCAACTGAGAGACAGATTCAATTTCTGCTAACTCTTCTACAAGTTTTTTTATGTGCCCCTCACCCTCTGTTCTATACTCAGAGAGTGAACTAGGAGAGCATCCTGTTAGTGAAAACACCACTAAACATATCATTCGCTTTTTCATTGAAACCTCATTTATTTAATAATACTTGAGGATAAATATCCTTTCCAGCTAGAATGTTCCAATTAGTTGAGGGCGTATAGCTCAGCGGTAGAGCACCTGTCTTACACACAGGCGGTCATTGGTTCAAATCCATTTGCGCCCAACCTGACGAAGATTGAACAAATTCGTTGGGACCATTTGCGGGAGTAGTTCAATTGGTTAGAGCACCAGCCTGTCACGCTGGAAGTTGAGGGTTCGAGTCCCTTCTCTCGCGCATCTTTTTTAGACACAATATATTACGTTTTCACTTCCATTCAAATATCCTATCTTTATGATCTCTCCTTTAGGGGGATATCGTTATGTGCTTTTCACCAACCGCAAGCTTTGGAGCATCAATTGTATTAGGAATAGCCTCTGCCTATTCCCTTCAACAGACTAGAGCAAGTGGCGTGAAAACTTTTTTTCCTATCGCTTTAATTCCATTATTGTTTGCAATTCAACAGTTTATCGAAGGATTTGTTTGGCTTGGTTTAAGAGATCACATGTCACTCAATCCCGAGAGCCTTGAAACACTATCTTACCTCTATTTATTCTTTGCTTATGCTTTTTGGCCGTTCTGGGTCCCATTAGCCATTTCTATTTTTGATGAAAAAAAGAGAATTCTTTTCTTAAGCCTTACTGTGATCGGATTTGTTTTCTTTGTAACCATGATTTCCCATATTTTAATTCACCCAGGAATCTTGAATACACGAATTGTAAACTGTTCGATATGTTACCTTCACTCAGAAACTTTTAATTTTGATTGGGGAATCTTTCTATACCTTACTTTAACTTGTGGAAGTTTAATTATTTCCTCATGGAAGCATGTTAAAATCCTGGGATGGATTATTCTTGTTTCGGCAACAATAGCTTTCTTTATTTACAACACTACATTTGCCTCGGTGTGGTGCTTTTTTTCAGCTATCATTTCTCTTTATATTTGTTATATGGCTCGTTTGTTGAACAAGAATCCAAACTCAATGTGATTCTTGTATAATTCCGTTTGACTCAAAGAGATTCTCTGTATATTCTATACTCATGAGCGCACACACAATTTCAAATAAATCTATCCCAGGCCAAATCCTACAATATTTTTGGGTTATACTTGGCTCATTTTTTGCAGCTCTTGCTATTCGAATGTTTCTCTACCCTCACCACTTAATTGATGGTGGTGTTGTTGGTATTTCTTTGATTTTAGGAAGACTAACTAATGATTCATTGATTTCCATCTACATCGTAATTGTGAATCTACCCTTTATCTGGCTTGCATACAAATTTATCCGAAAAACGTTTGTCATCCAGATGTCTGTGGCAGTTTTGTTTTTTGCTCTTTTTATGATTTTGCTTGAAGGTGCGCCAGCATACAACGGAGATGCATTAGAGATCATTGTTCTTGGTGGAGCTCTATTAGGCGTTGGGTCTGGTTTAATTATTAGAAACGGCGGTTGCCTTGATGGTAGTGAGATCATGGGAATCATTGTGAATAAAAAATTCGGATTCACAGTAGGACAAGTCGTTCTTGTCTTCAACATCTTTGTATTCGCTTCTTACGGTTTAATCTTTCTCGATTGGCATATTGCCGTAAAATCTCTTCTTACCTACATTGTAGCCTTTAAAATGATCGACCTTGTCATTGTTGGATTGGAAGAGATAAAATCTGTTACAATCGTCTCAAGCAAGCCAGACGAGCTAAAAGACGCTATTCTAAAAGACCTTGGGCTTGGTGTAACAATTATCCATGGTAAAGGTGGATACTCAGGTGAATCAAAAGAACTACTAACTGTAGTTGTTGAAAGACTTGATTTAGCAGACCTAAAAGAACTTGTCTTTCAAGTCGACGGAAATGCTTTTCTCTCCATATCAAATATCTATGAAGTCATTTATGGCGGCACAAAATCTGAAAAGAGCAAACAGATTCGCAGAAAAAAACGCCCCAAAAAAACTTAGTAGACACGTTCTTTGTCAAACATCACTTGTTTTCCGAACTTCATCCTCTACACCCTGAATAAGTATTGACACAGGCTGATTTCCTATTACTTGGTCATTTACAGCAACTGCTGGCGCTGACGCTTCTTCTGTTTCTTCTGCAGCTGCCACTTCTTGTGCTATCACGATGCTTTCAGGCTCTCTTTCCCCCCTTTCTTGCCCGGCACTTGCAATAGCTTGTGGCTGATCAACTACCACATCTTTATTACTTTCCAGGATTTCCATATAAGCTTCCTCAGACCATGTCTTTCCTTCTTGAACGATACGTTGACAATCTTTATGGAAAAAATAATTTTCAACTAGAGGAAATGGCAAACATCTTTGCTTAATGCAATCCATTCTTTCAAAACAACAAAAACGACTAGCTAGATAAGGTGCTCGCAAAAGATAAAATACAACATCCAATGGGACCTTCAAACAATTGCCGCACATAGAACCACAGAAATGCACTCCCTTTTTTTTAGATAAATCCGGTTTTTTTGAAGTCAGACAAAAATACCCACAAGCACACAAATCTATCGAAGAAGCACAAATATCTTGCGTCAGATCGCATGGAACTGCAATGAACATTAATGCAGATTCCTCACAAATTTCACAACGATCTTGCAATCCTCCATTTTCCATTTCTTCGCGGAAAGCACATCCTTCATATAATCTCTGATTTTGCTCTGCATAATCAAAATATAAATGCTCTCTATCCCGCTCTCCAGAAGGGCCTACTCCAATCGCTAAGCCTTCTTTAAATATCTGAAGATGGTTTTGTCTAAAAAAACGTATTTCATTCTGTTGGCAATATTTGACTGATGCCCTATCGCTCCATAAGACACTCGATATGGCAGAACAACAATTTCTAAGAGCATCCATGAAAAACCTCTATATTTTGATTTCCAAAATTTAACTATAAAGAGCTTGTGAAGATTAAGACAAGAGTTTTTTAAGAAATGATTATTCGATAGCGGCAAGGTATTGTCCATACTCACTTTTTTCATACAATTTTGCTAGTAAATCGAGTTGAATTTTGTTGATAAAGCCATTTTTGTAGGCAATTTCTTCTATACAAGCAATTTTTGTGTGATGTTGTTGTTGTATAATTTGTACATACGTTGAAGCTTCATGAAGATCTTCAAAGCGTCCTGTATCAAACCAGGCATTTCCTTTTCCTAGCTTAACTACTCGCATCTTCTTATTTCTCATATATGCTTTATTAACGTCTGTAATTTCCAACTCTCCTCTTTCTGATGGAGAAAGTTGTTTTGTGATTTCCATTACTTTTCCGTCATAAAAATAAAGACCTGGAACTATATAAGGTGAAGGAGGGTTTTTTGGCTTTTCAATAACATCGATCGCATTTCCTTCTTTATTAAACTCCAAAACCCCAAACCTTTCAGGATTTTTGACTTCATACCCAAAAATTGTAGCTCCATCTTCACTAATGTTTTCAGGCAAAATTGCCTCTTCAATCTGAGCGCCGCAAAAAACATTGTCTCCTAAAATTAGAGCAACAGGATCTCCTGCTAAAAATGCTTCCGCAACAAGGAAGGCATCAGCTATTCCTTTTGGAACTTCTTGAATGCCATAAGTAATGTTCAGGCCTAGATGAGATCCATCTTCAAAAAGTGTTTGAAATCTGTACAAATCATGTGATGATGAGATGATCATGATGTCTTTAATCCCCGCCATCATTAGAATAGACAAGGGGTAGTAAATCATTGGTTTATCAAAGATCGGTAAAAGCTGCTTACTTGTTACGTGAGTTAAAGGAAGGAGTCTTGTCCCCTTTCCCCCTGATAAAATCACGCCCTTTCTTTTATTCACTAAAGAACCCTTCAGCTTATCTCTTTGAAGTCACACCCTTCTTCGATCAAATTATCAATAAAGTCAATAGGATATTTCCCTGAAAGAAATCTTTCATTTTTTAACATGTATTGATGAAATGGAATTGTCGTTTTTACACCACCAATATGGAACTCTTTTAATGCACGTTGAGCTCGTCTAATTGTTTCTTCTCTAGTCTTTCCTCTGACAATCAATTTAGCAATCATTGAATCATAATGAGGCGGAACACGATATCCTGAATAACAAGCGCTATCGACCCTAACATGAGGACCTGAGCTTGGGATATAGTATTCGAGCAATCCCGGAGACGGCGCAAAATTATTGTGTGGGTCTTCAGCATTTACTCGAAATTGCATGATATGGTCACGAAATTCGACTTCATCTTGTTTAATTCGTAGTTTTTCACCACAAGCTAAACGTATTTGCTCGTGAACTAAATCAATCCCTGTCAACTCTTCGGTAACTGTGTGCTCTACTTGAATTCGAGTGTTGACTTCCATGAAATAGAAGTGCCCCTTCTCATCAAGAAGAAATTCAACAGTACCCACCGTATGATATTCAGCTGCCTTTGCAATTCTTACAGCAGCCTCTCCCATTTTCTTTCTCATGCTGCTACTGAGCACTGGACTTGGGCATTCTTCTATAAGCTTTTGTCTTCTTCTTTGAATTGTACAATCTCTTTCGCCAAGATGCACAAAATTTCCATATACATCGCCAATAATCTGTACTTCGATATGCCTTGGTGAAACAATCATCTTTTCAAGATATAAATCACCACAGCCATAGGCTTTATCTGCTTCATTTGCAGCTTGTGTAAACATTTTAACAAAATCATCTCGAGTATAGGCAATTCGGATTCCTTTTCCGCCACCACCCATGGTCGCTTTTATAAAAACAGGATAACCAATTTTATCTGCTTCTTTTAGAGCTTCTTGAACATCTTTAATGATCCCATCTGAGCCGGGAATAACGGGGCATTTAGCTTTTTTTGCGATTTCCTTTGCCCTTGCCTTATCACCTAATAATGCAATTGCTTTCGAAGTAGGCCCAATAAACAGTACATTGCAACTTTCACAGATAGATGCAAATTTCGCATTTTCGCTTAAAAATCCATACCCAGGATGAACTGCGTCAGCTCCTGTAATTTCGCAAGCAGCAAGTATTCTTGGTATTTTGAGATATGATTCTGAAGCCGCTGCCTTTCCTATGCATACAGCTTCATCAGCATGCAATACATGTAGCGCCTCTTTATCAGCTTCTGAATAAACCGCTACTGTTGCTAACCCCAAATCATGACAAGCACGAATGATCCTAACAGCAATTTCCCCACGATTTGCAATCAATACTTTTTTGATTTCCATCTTAGACCCCATTTTATTCGACAACAAACAGAGTTTGCCCATATTCAACAGGCGATCCATCGTCGACTAATATTTTTGTTATTTTCCCCTGGCGATCACTTTTCACTTCATTCATGACTTTCATCGCCTCTATTATACAAATTGCATCTCCCTTATTCACCAAATCACCAACCTTCACAAAAGCTGGAGACTCAGGCGATTCTGCCTTATAAAATGTGCCAACCATTGGTGATGTGATGCATTTTTTTGGATCAATAGCACTTTCAGTCTTTCCTTCTAGAGGTTCAGCTACAGGAACTATTGAATGGTGAACAGGTGGTGCTGGTGGAAGTGAGGCATAGGGTCTTGATTGCGGCACAACATGTACAGCATCATTCTCTACTGAGGCCCCTTTATCAAGGGTAATCTCAAAACCATTTTTTTCTTTTATCGACATTTTTTGTACTCCAGACTTCTCCAGTAGCACAATCAGGTCTTTTATATATTTTAAGTCCAAAAGCTCCCCCTTAGTAATCTATACTCTTTGGACATATTCATCAGTTTTAGTATCCACTTTAATAATATCACCACTCTCGATAAACATAGGGACTTCGATTCGTGCCCCTGTTTCAAGAATAGCTAATCTATTCGATGCAGCCATAGCATTTGACGCATCTAAATCTTCTGTTTTTAATATCATGAGTTCTAAAAATTGCGGTAATTCAATTGAAAAAATTGTGTCACCATAAAATAACGAACTGACAGCAATTCCCTCTTTTAAATAATTGACCCGGTCAGAAATTACTTCACTATCAACTAAAATTTGCTCTAAATTCTCAATATCTAGAAATAGGTGCTTCTTACCTTCCATGTACAAATATTCTAGTTCGCGCTCATTAAGTTTTACTTCTTTAATCTGTTGATCAAGTTTAAAATTCTTCTCAAGCACTTCTTCATTCATTAAATTTTTCAACTTAGTCTTAACAAAAGGAACACCCTTTGCCATCGTAACTTTGACAGAAGACTCTACTCGATAAATCTTTTCTTCAAGTTCGATCGTCATCCCAGGCGTGATTTGATTACTCGTTGTCATACAATCTCCAAAAGCTTTTCTTGATTTTCTAATATAGATACAAGCTCGCCTAGCTCATAGATCGTATGATCAACAATCTCTTTTTGCAATTCGCAATTTGCACCTCTGCCCTGCCTTATATGCACCGTGTGGGCTCCCATTTTTTTTGCATCCAAAAGATCTGCTTCAATACGATCTCCAATGACAAACATGTCGTGCGGTTGTATGCCATATTTTGCTGATATAGCGGCATAATGCTCACCTTTATTGAAATAAGGTGTAACAACTATTTCACAAAACAGAGATTCATCTAAACCAAATATTCGTAATTTCTCTCTTTGCATCTCTTCTTTTCCACGTGTCACAAGACAGATCAAATGATCTCTTTTTAAATCTTCTAAAAGTTCGATTACTTCATCAACCTCATCAAATGAATATTGATCTAAATTTATCTTTTCAATTTCTTGCATTCCCATTTCAACATGCTTTTTATTTCCACCGTGCAATTCAACAAATTCAAGAATTAAGTTTTTTGTGCTATTTGCTCCTTGATTCATCCGAAGTAGCATTTCACAAGCATGATTAAAATCTTTAATAGCAAGACCATCTGCAATCATAACTTTCAACGCGTTTTCCAACTTTTTTGCTGTAAAAACGTTTGTTGTTTCAATCAGTGTATCGTCTAAATCAAAGATGAGTAACAATGTTCGTCCACCCTAGCTATTATCTTCATCAGCTCAAGAGAGACTCGTTTGGAGTCGTGTCTAATCAAACTCCTTTCGAGAATATCCCCTTTTGTCTGCTTTTTCATTTCCCCTAGTAAAGGCGCCAAAATAACGTTTGAGCCTTCAATATCACAGTGAACTAACTCACCCTCTTCTCGATACATGTCAATTAATTCTTTCGGTGGATCTTGGTTATTAACCAAAATGTAATCAAAAATCCCTTTCCCCAAGTACTTTTCTACTCCACGCAAGTGATCTGAAACCTTAAATCCCGTTGTCTGACCTTTTCGATTCATCAAATTCACAACAAATATTTTTACTGCATGCGTGTTTTGAATAGCTTCGGCAATCCCGTCAACTAATAAATTGGCTATTATCGATGTATAAAATCCGCCGGGCCCAATAATAATAGCATCGGCATTTAAAATCTCGTCAATTGCGTGCGAATTTGCAAATGTCTGGGGAATTAAAGAAATGCTTTGATATCCCTGGTCAATTTCTTGTGATAAATAAATTTCTTTTTCACCTTCAAGGATTTTTCCGTCCTTTAAGATCATTTGCAAATGTACTTGTTCCGTTGTTACAGGGATAACTTTTCCCCGCATATTTAAAATTTTTCCAACCTCTTCTATTGCTCTTTCAAAATTTCCTGTGACTTTTTCAAGCGCTGACAAAAAAAGATTTCCGAAGCTATGCCCCATTAGAGCTCCAGAATCAAAGCGATAGTTCATGAGATTTCTCATCAATCTCGATGAGTTCGATAAGGCAACAACACATTGCCTTGTATCACCTGCAGGCAAAACGCCCAACTCATCTCTTAAAACACCTGTACTTCCACCATCATCGGACATAGAGACGATCGCACTTAATTCAAGAGGAAATCGCTTCAAACCTCTAAGAACAACAAAGTTTCCTGTTCCCCCACCTATCGTACAAACCTTTCTTAACGATCTACCTTCCAACATTTCTCCTTAATATTTCTTCGCAAATAGGCACTTGAAGTCTTCGTGCGCTTTAGATAAATCGGGTTGTTTAAAGAAAAATGTCCCAGCAACCAAGCGATTAGCTCCAGCGCTAATACACTTTTCTCCAGTTTCAAGGTTTACTCCTCCATCGACTTGAATGTCGATTTTAAAGCCCTCTCCTTCAGCTTTTTCTCGTATAAATTTAACTTTATCGAGCATCTCTTCCATAAATTCTTGTCCACCAAAACCAGGATTAACTGTCATGATTAGTATCTTATCGACCTGATCGAGGTATTTTAAAACAAGCGTTTCACTTGTTTCAGGTTTGATTGCTAAACCTGCCTTTTTTCCTGCTTTTTTTATGTAATCTAAGTTGTAGGCAACATCTTCTGTTGCCTCCAGATGAAATGTAATTTCATCTGCGCCAGCTTCTACAAACTTTTCGATATAATTGTCAGGAGAGTAAATCATTAGATGCACATCAAGTACAAGAGATGGGGCTACTTTCTTAAGAGCTCTTACCATATCTGGTCCCATTGTCAAGTTTGGAACAAACATGCCGTCCATCACATCGAGATGAAGCATTGAAATGCCAGCTTCCATACACCTTAAAGCTTCTTCGCCAAAGGCTTCCCATCTTGCTGCAATCATCGAAGGTTGCAATTGATAATATTCTTCTTTCATAGCTCGTCCTATCATACCTGATAAATTAAAACTTCTTCAAGCTCTCTTCTGCTTTTTCGAGGAATTTCTCTCGGACGTCCTTTGATTCACTAAATAAGATGAAACCGATGAAATGTTTTCCATCGCTTGCTAAACCAAAACGAATCAAATTCGTTGGTTCTATATCACTTTCCAACAGTGCATCGATCAATTTTCTTTTTGCGCGTCCATCACTCAAGCAAAGAGCCACGTAAAGACATTTGTCATCATCGACCTGCATTAAACGAGTTCCACCTTTGGAATCGTTATACAATTCTCTGAAAAGAAAATAGAGTCTTTTTAGCCTTTCTGGATGAACAGCAGCTCTTAATTCAATTGGTGTAAGAGCATAGAAGAAATTCTCTAAAAGCAAATCATTACAATCACCGCTTTTTTCTATTAACTCACGGAACGAATGGAAGATTTCCATCTGTTTTGAAATCATTCCTCCGTTGTAATCTCTCACATCACCAAAAAGGGACATCAGATAACTAACCACATATTGTCTTGCTCTATACAAATCCACGGAAAAATCATCGCGCAAAAACTCATCTGGAGAGAGAAACATTCTTAAAAGGGCAATCTCTTTTCGCACTTGACGTATGCCATCACCAATATACCTTACTTTCTCTAATCTAACGTCAAAGCCGCTAAGCTTTTTCATTAAACTCTCCGTTTTTTCCTGATCTTGCTCAAGGGGTCTTACAGAAACAGCAGTAAAAGACAAGACTCGATCCGTTTGTTCATCAAAAATAATCGCAATTTGTGGCATGTCATTTTTAGACGTAATCTCATCACTCAATGTAACTATGTACTTCATGACCTCTTCTTCATTTCGAGGCATAAAAAGTGGTCTAACCAAACCTTCAACACAGCCATTTAATTCTGACGCTAGTCTTTTCTTAAGAAGAGTTATTTCAGGTCTTGTAAAAGATCTTTGGTCTTCTCTTTCCAATTCAACAAAAAAACCAATTTCAGAAACATCTTTTCTTTCCAAAATAAAATACGACTCTTCTACAGTCACAACATTTTTCACAAGACGAAGAACGGCCTTCAATAAGTGCTTTTCTTCAAAAACTTCATTTTCCTTAAGAAAATTGAGTGCAATAAAACAACCTAAGTTAATTTTTTCGCCAAAAGGTGTTTGCACACGAACGGGAATAATTTTAACAAATAAGTGTCTTTTCTTATCTCGTTTATCTGTTTCGCGACCAACGCAAGATAAAAGATAGTAAGTTCCAGATACAATTCTTGCTAAAAAACGTGAGGATCTGAGATTCCGATATTCTTCTGAAACAGCGACAAGAAATTTTTGCATAGCAAGATAGAAATCGTAATCAAATAGAGCTGGAAATCGGTGGAGCAGTGTTGTCACTCTTTCTTGAATAATCACGCTCTTTTCATCTGAGGACAACCCTTTTAACTCTAGAATTCTTTTCGCATGATAGACTGATTGTGCACCGAGATAGATCTCTCTTTCTATTGCCGGTAGCGTATAACGGATACGCGTGAGGGTTTCTCGATTGGAAATTGAAATTACTATTTCAAACGCAAGATAGGAACTATGATCTAATTCAAAAAATCTAAACTTCGTCGAAAAAAATGATGCGATATCAACTCTTTCTCCAGGAATCAACCATTTTGAAATAATTTCAAAAACAAATCTAGGCAGATCAGCACGATGAGGGGCAATTAATGAAAGACAAAGAGTTGACGGCAATTCTGCTACTTTAGAGGATCTAAGAATAGGAAGTCTTGATAGATGTTCATAGGTTATTTCTTCGTCTCCAAAAATCTTCTTTACAACCCTCTTCGCAATCTCTCTTTCATGAAAAAAATCCTCCTCTATCAAAGGAAAAAACAACTCACTTTGGATTTCTTTCCTCATCTAACGCAATCCTTATTTGTTTCAAAGACAGGCTGTTGAAGACTTGGTCTCTCATCTCCTACAATAATGCTCTTCTTGCCCTCTTTTTCAAACGAGAGTATCTCAAGATAGACAGAATTGTCTTTTGCCATTTTCAAAGCTCTAGGATGTACAACTTTTCTTTCTGATCGTTCAATGACTTCAATAGCTTGCTCATAAGATAAGTGTGGGATGTGCTTTGCATCGGGATGCATTTTGGGATCCTGTTCAAAAACACCTGTTACATCTTTATAAAACTCAACCTTTGCAGCCCTTAAAGCCGTAGCTATTGCAACAGCAGTGGTGTCTGACCCTCCTCGTCCGAGAGTCGTAATGTCCCCTTTTTCAGAAACACCTTGAAAACCCGCTATAATAACAATTTTTGATCCATCGAGGTGAGGCAAAATTCTGTGTGGCCTAACATCAACAATCCGTGCATCGCTATGTTCGCAATCAGTAATGATTCCAGCCTGACTTCCAGTAAAGCTTGCTGCTCTGACTCCCATGCCCTCTAAAACCATCGCAAGAAGAGACATACTTATTCTCTCACCTACAGTCAATAACATGTCTTGTTCTCTTTTAGGAGGATTGGCAGAAACTTTTCTTGCTAAGCTAGTTAACTGATCCGTCATTTGCCACATAGCGCTGATAACAACGATGACAACATCATACTCTTTTTTTCGAGACATGATGATTTCAGCAACTCTTCCAAAGTTTTCTAAAGTTTTGATCGCTGCGCCACCAAACTTTGTTACAAGAATTGTTTTGTCATTGCTCATGGTGTTACATGTTAACACAAAGTTCTAATTTTACAAAAATACTAAATGGCTTTCAGCCCCCTACTTTATGAGTTGCTTTTATTTTTTAAACTTTGGTACACTCTTTGCATTATCTGAAAACTAGGAGAAACCTTTAACATGTCTAAACAAGAAACAACACAATGGGTAGAAAACGAAAGCAAAATTCTCGGAGAAGAGAACTACAGCGAGACTGAGGCTATGGAGTTTCAGCAACTTCTCGACGCTAGAGAACTGCTATCGAAACAAGGCTCATTAACATCACTTTCAGCTGGTCAAATTTTAACTGGAACAATTGTCGAAATCACAAAAGATTTTATAGTTGTTGACGTAGGCCTAAAATCTGAGGGTCTTATTCCTGCCAATGAATTTGCAAGTTCTGATGAAATCGAACTAGGAAATCAGATAGAAGTCTATCTCGACGACGCTGAAGCTGAAACTGGTCAAATTCTTCTTTCAAGAGAAAAAGCTCGTAAACAGCGCCAATGGGAATATATTCTTGAACATTGTGAAGAAGGTTCAATCATTGAAGGTAAAGTCACAAGAAAGGTCAAAGGCGGCTTAATGGTCGACATCGGTGGGATGGACGCCTTCTTACCTGGATCTCAAATTGACAACAAACGAATCAAAGCAATCGATGAGTACATTGGAAAGAATTTCGACGTTAAGATTCTAAAAATCAATACTGAAAGAAAAAACATTGTTGTTTCAAGACGTGAAATTTTAGAAGATGAAAGAGTTTGTAAAAAAGCAGAGCTTCTTGAAGACATCAAAGCTGGTGACATCAGAAGAGGAACTGTCAAAAACATCACAGACTTCGGAGTTTTCCTTGATCTAGATGGCATAGACGGCCTACTTCACATCACTGACATGACATGGAAAAGAATTAAGCACCCAAGTGAACTAATTTCTCTTGGCGATGAACTAGAAGTAATGATTCTTCATGTAGACAAAGACAAAGGTCGTGTCGCACTAGGTTTAAAACAAAAAGATGCAAACCCTTGGGATGAGATCGAGCAAAAGTATCCACCAGGAACAAGAGTACAAGGTAAGATTGTTAACCTTGTTGCTTATGGCGCTTTTATTGAAATCGAACCAGGCATCGAAGGTCTTATTCACGTTAGCGAAATGTCATGGGTAAAAAATGTTACTGACCCAAGTCAAATTGTAAACAAAGGCGATGATGTTGAAGCAATTGTTCTTTCTGTTCAAAAAGAAGAGGGGAAAATTTCTCTTGGAATCAAGCAGATGGACCGCAATCCTTGGGAAGAAGTCGCTTCTAAATATCCTGAAGGCAGAAAAGTAACTGTAGAAATTCGCAACTTAACAAACTACGGCGCTTTTGTAGAACTTGAGCCAGGTATTGACGGATTAATCCATATTTCAGATCTAAGCTGGATTAAGAAAGTTTCTCACCCAAGCGAAGTTCTTAAAAAAGGCGACAAAGTAGAGTCAGTAATTCTTTCTGTTGATAAAGAAAGTAAGAAAATCACTCTCGGAGTTAAGCAGCTTACTGAAAATCCTTGGGACACAATTGAAAAAACAATGCCCCTTGGAAGCATCGTAAGTGGTAGCGTAACAAAAATCACTGCTTTTGGAGCATTCATTGAGCTCGATAATGGAATTGAAGGTCTTGTACACGTAACTGAACTTTCAGACCAAGCATTTGGAAAAGTGGAAGACATCGTTTCAATTGGAGCGAATGTTCAAGCCAAGGTGCTTAAAATCGATCGTGAACACAAACGTATCTCTCTATCGATCAAAGAGTTTCTAGTTGAGACAAATGATCATGATGCAGATAGTATTGTTGTCAGTACCTACGAAGAAACTGATGAAAAACACGATGGAAAAGAGTAGAAAAACGAACAATTCAACAAATAAGTAGTTTGGAGCAACATAAGTTATGAATAAAGATATGCTTGCCATATTTGAATATCTTGAAAGAGAACGCGGCGTAAAAAGAGAACTTGTTGTCTCTGCGATTGAAGATGCCTTAATGGTAGCTGCGCGCAAGGGTCAAAAAGGGATGAATAATGTCACCGTTAGTATTGATGCCAAAACTGGCAATATGATTTGTGTTGCAGAAAAAGAAATTGTTGAAAATGTTGAGTATCCTGATGAAGAAATTTCTCTGGAAGAAGCAAGAGAAATTGATCCAAATTGCCAAGAAGGCGAATGGTTAGATATTGACATCGAGCCTTCTCAATTTGGAAGAATTGCCGCGCAAGTTGCAAGACAATTGATCTCACAAAAGCTCAAAGGTGCAGAACGTGACGTAATCTATGAAGAATATCGTCATAGAGTTGGTGAATTAATTTCAGGTACTGTTCGTCGTATCACAAAAGGTCATACATTGATCATTGATCTTGGAAAAGTTGAAGCTATTTTGCCTGGCCGTTTCTATCCTAAATTAGAAAAATACCATATCGGAGAAAAGGTTCTTGCCCTTCTTTATGAAGTTCAAGAGACTGAAAACGGTGGTGCTGAGGTCGTTCTTTCAAGATCTCACCCTGAATTTGTAAGTGCACTTTTTGCACAAGAAGTTCCCGAAATCTCTGATGGAACTGTTATTATAAATAAAATTGTTAGAGACGCAGGACTTCGAACAAAAATGGCCGTTTCTTCAATAGACTCAAAAATTGATGCTGTTGGAGCTTGTGTAGGTGTTCGAGGAACTAGAGTAAAAAATGTTATTAGAGAAGTAAATAATGAAAAAATAGACGTTCTCCCCTTCTCAGAAGAACCTTTTGTTCTTTTAAAGAATGCACTTTCGCCTATCGACATTAAGAAGGCTGACTTTGAAGAAGATGAGAACATGATCACTCTTGTCGTTGACGATGAAGATTATCCTGCAGTACTAGGTAAAAAAGGAAATAATGTTCGATTGACGTCAGAACTCGTTGGTGTTAAAGTGGAGATACATAAACTCTCAGAACACCAAAAGGAACTTTCTATTGAACGTAGACAACTTGCCCTTGAAGATAACGAGGCCCTTGATGAACCTATTGGAAAAATTGAAGGAATCAATCAACTCATAGTGGACAACATTGTTTGCGCAGGCCTAGATACACCACGAAAACTATTAAAGATCAATCCTTCTGAATTAGCTTCATTAGCTGACATTAGTATCCAAATGGCAGATGACCTTTTGGAACACGTTAGAAAAAAATTTGCTAAACAAGAACAGGGAAATTAAGGATGCTTTGATAAAAACCACGGTAAAAGAAGCTAAAATAAGGCACAAAAATTTTGACGAAAAACTTAAAACTTAAAGTAAAAAACACACAATTAGCCGCTGTTCTTAAAAAGAACAAGCTCAAAAAAGAATCCCCTAAAAAAGATTCTTCTACAGCGAGCGCTAAAAACCCAATAAAAGCGCCAGCTCTTCCTCCTAAAGAGACTTCTGCTGATATCGAATTTGAAAATGCAAATAAAAAAGTTGTAAGAGCAAGAAAAACGCCTTCTAATATGGTCCCGACTTCAGAAAAAGCTGCAAAAGAAGACCTCTCTGACCAAAATGACACAAATTTAGAATCGAATGATTCAATTGTAGAAAAACAAGAGCCTCTTCCTACTTCTCAAAAAGAATTGAACTCAACTGAAATCGAAAAAACCATAGATAAGATTCAGCCAAAAGAACCGGTTAAAGAACAGATAAAAGAGAAACCTTACATTCCAAAGAAAAATGAGGAAACTCTTGTTACGAGAATGATTGCAACGCCAATCGTTAAGAAAAAAGAGCCCTATAAAAGGCCTGTTAAACCATCTGTCAAGCCACCTATAGCGAAAAAAGATCACAAGAAATCAGGTGAATCCGAACATCCAAAAACTCCTCCTACTCCAGAAGAAATCGAAAATGCTTTAAAGAAGCGCCTCGACAAAAAGAAAGGGACCGATTACTCAACTTCAGAAGAGCCAAAGACACCAAAAACTGATAAAACAGTAAAAAAAGCAGCACCTAGTTATAGACGCCAAGCATTTAGCCGTGTTTTTGACTCAAGGTCTGTGGATGGTGATGAAATATGGAGAAGACGTCGGCATGGAAAACAGAAGAAGAGCAAGAGTGATGAGTTAGTCATTCGACCAAAAGAGATCACAATTACTTTACCAATTACTGTGAAAGAATTGGCAAATTGCATGAAGGTTAAAGGCACTGAAGTTATTCAAAAGCTTTTCATGCAGGGTTTACCAATCACAATTAATGATGCTCTTGAGGACATCACAACTGTTGAAATAATTGGTCAAGAGTTTGAATGTGAAATCAAAATCGATACTACTCAAGAACAGAGACTTCAGATTACTGAACATTCTATCGAACAAGAAATCACTAATATCAACGAAGAAGATCTTGTCATAAGACCTCCTATTGTTGCTGTTATGGGACATGTTGATCATGGTAAAACTAGTATTATCGATGCTTTTAGAAAAAGTAATCTAATAAGCGGAGAAGCAGGCGCGATCACTCAACATATCGGTGCTTTTGCTGTAAAAACACCGCATGGAAGCTTTACAGTTCTTGACACTCCAGGTCACGAAGCATTTAGCGCAATTCGTGCTAGAGGTGCTGTTGTTACAGACATTATTATTCTTGTTATTGCAGGAGATGAGGGAATTAAGCCTCAAACAAAAGAATCTATCGAAAAAGCAAAAGAAGCAAACGTACCTATCATAGTCGCAATTAATAAGGCGGACAAACCAGGTTTTAATGCTGATGAAATCTATCGTCAACTTTCTGAAAACGAGCTTCTGCCAGAAGCTTGGGGTGGAAGTGTTTTAACGATTAACTGTTCTGCTAAAACAAAAGAAGGGATTGACACTTTAGCAGAAATGATTGCCCTTCAATCTGAAGTTTTAGAATTAAAAGCAAATCCTAAGGCACGTGCTCGTGGTACAGTTTTAGAATCTGAGCTACACCGTGGACAAGGAATTACGGCTACTTTGCTCGTTCAAAATGGAACTTTACGAGTAGGAGATGCAGTCATATTTAATCAAGAATATGGTCGCATTAAGACAATGCAAGACGAACATGGCAAATCTCTTACAACAGCTCCTCCATCGACTGCAGTAAGAGTTACAGGTCTCTCTGGCGTTCCATCTTCTGGTAATGAATTTATTATGTTAGACGATGAGAAGGAAGCAAGAAAGATTGCAGAAGAGCGAAAAGCTGCAGCACGACATGAAGAATTAAAGAAAAGAAGCAGCAAGTCTATTGAAAGCATGATGCAACACAGAGTTGATCAGCAAAGAAAGAAGACTTTAAATATTATTTTAAAAGCTGACGTTGCAGGTTCTGTAGAAGCTGTAAGAGAGACTCTTCTAAAAATTCCAACAGACAAGGTTGAGATCAACTTTGTTTCTACAGAAGTTGGACAGATTTCAGAGTCAGACATCGAAATGGCAAGAGCATCTGGTGCGTTAATTGTTGGTTTCCATACAAATATTGAAAGACATGCTGAGATCTTGCTGAAAAGCGAAAAAGTGAAAATTTTATTATTCGATGTCATTTACCATTTGGTAGATGAAGTGAAAGAACACATGATCACAATTTTAGATAAAGTTCGTCATGAAACTGTTTCAGGAACAGCTAAGGTTCTTGCAACATTTAAAGCTTCACACCTTGGTATTATTGCAGGTTGCAAAGTGACAGAAGGAATAATAAAACGTTCAAATTTCACAAGACTCTTTAGAGATGAAGAGGAAATCTGGTCTGGATCTATTTCTTCTCTAAGAAGACACCAAGACGATGTTAAAGAAGTTAAAAAGGATATCGAGTGCGGTATTGTTCTTAGTGGAACTAATAATGTAAAAGAAGGCGATGAATTCAAATTCTACGAAATAAGTTATATTACTCAAGAGTTATAATATGTCCAGAAGAAGAATAGAAAGAGTGAACTCTCTTTTAAAAGAAGTCATTGCAGAAACTGTAAGGCAAGATTTAAAAAATGTTCCCGTTCCAATTTTAATTACTGTAACGGAAGTTGATACATCAAGCGATTTAAGACATGCTAAAGTATACATTAGCTTAATCGAAGATGATCAAAAGAAAAAAGAAGAGACAATCGACTTGTTAAATAAAGTTTCGGGTGTCATTGCCGCAATCTCCTCTAAAAAAGTTGTTTTGCGCTATTTCCCCCAACTTGTTTTTAAAATTGATGAATCGATTGAAAATTTCATGCAAATTGACTCTTTACTAAAAAAAATTGAAAACGAAAAAGTTTCTGAAGAATGAGTTCTGGAATCCTCCTAATAGACAAACCTACAGGTAAGACTTCTTTTTTTCTTGTAAAGGTCCTTAGAAACATCACGGGCATTCAAAAAATTGGTCATGCGGGCACGCTTGATCCGTTGGCAACGGGCGTTATGGTTATGCTTGTTGGCAAGGGAGCAACGACTTTGTCCAATCAGTTAATCGGTCATGATAAAATTTATGAAATGACAATTCTTTTAGGCAAACAAACAACGACTCTTGATATTGATGGTGAAGTCATTAACGAATCTTCAATTGTTCCTACATTGGAAGAAATTTCAGAAAAAATACAACTATTTCAAGGCTCAACAACACAAATCCCGCCGATGTTTTCTGCAAAAAAGATTGGTGGTGTGAAGTTATATGATTTAGCACGAAAAGGTGTCGAAATAGAACGTCAGCCTATTAATGTCTGGATGAAAATTGACATTATTGAATATAAATACCCCAATTTAAAACTTTGCGTTCATTGCACGAGCGGCACATACATGCGCTCATTATCTGATGATTTAGGAAAAATCTTGGGATGTTATGGAACTATCTCTCAACTCCGTCGAGTAAAGAGTGGTCCTTTTGAAATCAAAGATTGCATCAAACTTGAAGAGTTAGAGAAAAATAATATTCATCTTCGGAGAATCGATGATACGTGTAAACAATATAGCTTCTCTACCTGAAATTAAGGGGCCTATTTGTCTTGCTATTGGCACCTTTGATGGAGTTCATCTTGGTCACACTAAACTCATACGCAAAATGAAAAGTCTTGGAAAAGCTGTCATATTTACATTTTCAAACCACCCTACTGATATTCTTCAGGGAAACAAGACAATTCCCAGTTTAACAACGATTGATCACAAAGAAAAACTACTTGCTGAAGCTGGGGTTGACTATTGTGTGATTCAACCGTTTTCACATGATATCGCACAAATGCCGTACAATTTATTTTTAGAAGAGATTTATACATGCCTCCCCTTTTCTCACCTCTTTTTTGGAGAAGGTGATGTTATTGGAAAAAATCGAGAAGGGACCCCAAAAAAGATTGCTGAAATTGCAAATGTTTTGAACTTTGAAGTTCATTATATACCAAAAGAAATCCTCTCAAATACAATCATTTCAAGTACAGAGGTCCGCAAGGCGCTAAGAGATGGAAATTTAGAGTTAGCCAAAAACTTGCTGGGTCAATCTTTTAGAACCGAGGTTCTCACATCAGACCCATACCTTGACAATGACCTTCTTAAAGAGGGCAAATATTGCATAGAACTACTTTCTAAACCTAATATGGAATTTGATATTGCTGTCGATAAAGAGGGCAATATCGCCTTTAATAAAACTCTTCCACATTTTCAGGACAACGAAACAGAAATCATTATATTTAAAAGGAAAAAATAATATGTCAAATCTCTCATGTGGTATCGTTGGCCTTCCAAATGTAGGAAAATCAACTCTTTTCAATGCTTTGACAAAACTGATGATTGCTGCAAACAACTTTCCTTTTTGCACTATTGATCCTAATGTGGGAATTGTTGAAGTTCCAGATGCAAGACTTGATAAACTATCTGAAGTAACAAAAAGCAAAAAGACTTTACATGCTTCTATCTCATTTGTTGATATTGCAGGACTTGTTAAAGGTGCCTCAAAGGGTGAGGGTCTTGGAAACAAATTCCTATCAAACATTCGAGAAACAGATTTAATTATTCACATGGTTCGTTGCTTTGAAGATGATAATGTTATTCACGTAGAAGGAAAAATTAATCCTATCTCTGACATAGAGGTGATCAATTTAGAGCTAATTTTATGCGATTTAGATGCTGCTGAAAAAATCTTAGTGAAGCTTGAAAAAGGGGCTAAAAACAAAAAAGAAACCCCACAGTCTATCGAAGTCTTAAAAAAAGCTGTTGATCACTTGGGCAAAGAATTGCCTCTTCGCACTCTAGAGCTCACTGCTGAGGAAGAAGAAAGCATCAAAGCTTATCAATTTATCACAAAAAAGCAAGTTATCTACTGTGCTAACGTATCAGAAGATGATATTCCAACAATGAAAAATGAATTCACAGAAAAAGTGCGAGAATTTGCTCAGGGTGAGGGATCTCTTGTTCTTGAAATTTGTGCAAAACTTGAAGAGGAATTAGCAACTCTACCAGAAGATGATGCCAAAGAATACCTACATTCTCTTGGACTTGAAGAAAGTGGGTTAACGCGATTAATTCAAGCCTCATTCAAAGCTCTTGGTCTTATCACTTTTTACACCACAGGTGAAAAAGAAAGCAGAGCTTGGACAATCACTAAAGGAGCAACCGCGCCAATCGCGGCTGGAAAAATTCACTCTGATATCCAACAAGGATTTATCCGAGCAGAAGTAATTTCTTATGATGCAATTATTGAAAAAGGCTCTAGAAATGCAGCTAAAGAGGCTGGCCTTTCTCGAATGGAAGGAAAGAATTACATCGTACAAGATGACGATGTAATTCTTTTCTATCACAACAAGTGATTAGCAACACTTTTTACAGCAACACTCTTTACAGCAACACTCTTTACAGGAACTATTTTCAGTCGCGTTTGTTTTATTACTACTACAAACTTTATATCCGTTAGAAACCCCTTCTAGATAAGTACACATCGCATGATTTGTAGCTAAAGCCCCTTTATTCAATGTAAAGCTAAATCCTGTCATCAAATTTTTATCTGATTTTAAAAGTGTAATATCAAAAAAACTGTCTGTATGCATAAATATTAATTTATCTATAATTGGAGTAGGTAATCCAGGTACGATATCCTCTGTATTAAATACTCGTTGGTTTACAAACTTACCTGCTCTTTGCGCAATATATGTTTTAAAACTGTTTGAAAATACTGGATCCCCTAACCTAGGTGATGCAAAAGTGTAAGTGACAATATCAACATCTGGAAATTGTTCAGAAAGATCTGCAGCAATAAGTCCTGCAACAGCTGCACCCAAAGAATGTCCTGTAATATAAATTATATTGTTTGTATGAGCACCTTTTATATACGTCTTATTCAGTAAGGCTATCAACTGATCTCTAAGAGATTGTTTTATTAAGGAAGCTTTCTGAGTATAAATATCTGAAAAACCATTTTCTATACTTCCTGTAATTTTGGTTCCTAAACTGTATGGCAATTGACCATAGTGTCCATCTGTAATCCACTCACTAAGGCTATTTGTCCCTCTTAGACCAATGATGATACGATTAATTCCATCGCTACCTGAATCTGGAGTGATATTCCCAATATAACCACACATAGCATCTGGTGATTCTATTGAAAATCGATTATGCCACTTCAAATTTGTAGGATTCGTAACTTCTTTAAGATAGTCTTTAGTATTTCCCTTATAAAGATCGTAGGCATTTTGAACTACTGCCATTAACCAATACGACGTATCTTAACTAAAGTCCACTCCCACTTGTTCAACAAAAGGAAATACTGGAAATCCCTCATCTGAAAGTAGAGAAGTTTCTACAAAATTTTGTGCTAATTGAAATGCGCACTGATCATTTGAACAAGAGCTTGATGGATCATTTGTCATAAATATTTTCCTTTTTTATTTTATTATAACAAAATAATTTTCCGAATAATAACCCTCTAAGCCTAGGTAAAGATGTGATTACTAGTTTACACGATTAGAAAAATGATGTAGCTTGCAAATATGACGCCTACATAGTAGAATCGTGGTTTTTTCTGTATTAAACTACGTAGTGTAGACAGAGTGTCTATTTTTACCTTATTATAGGAAGGTAAGCCTTGGGAGAAAAGAGTGAAAAGGCAACCCCGAAGAAACTTAGGGATGCTAGAAAGAAAGGTCAGGTTGCTAAATCTCAAGACTTTCCCGCTGCTTTCACTTTTATCGTTTCCATTTCAGGAATACTGGCTCTCTCATCTCACCTCTACTCATATCTATCTGGCTACATGATTACGCAGTTTAAAAGCATCAGCACACATAGTGATTTGACTAATCGAGCAGGCTCTCTTTTAGCAGAAGTTATGGTTTTAATCTTTTCAACTTCAATGCCCATTATGGTTGGGGTTTCTGCAATTGGGGTTTTGGTAAACTTTCTCATTATAGGTCCTGTTTTTTCTATGGAGGCCATGAAGCCTGATCTTAAAAAGCTCAATCCTGTCACGAATTTGAAAAACATGTTTAAGATTAAAACGTTTATTGAACTTATGAAGTCTATTTTCAAAATCGGCGGCGCTTTAATCCTCATTTACTCAGTTATTTACGCATCTCTTGATGAAATTGTTTCAACTTGCATGATGCCTTTTGTTGGTTCTGCTATCGTCTTTTCGGCTTTCTTGAAGAAGGTCGTCTTACGTGTTGGAATCTTTTTTATCATGATAGGTATCTTCGATCTTGTTTTCCAAAAAAGAAATTTTGCTAAAGAGATGAAGATGGAGAAGTTTGAGGTAAAACAAGAACATAAAGATACTGAGGGTGATCCTCAGATGAAAAGTAAGCGTCGTCAGATTGCTCAAGAGGTTGCATATCGAGAAGGACCTCAAGCAACTGCCCGAGCTAAAGCCGTTGTAACAAACCCAACACACATCGCAGTAGCGCTTGAATATCAGGCAGATGACGAGCCTGCCCCTCGTATAGCTACGATGGGGCTTGATAATCTTGCAGAACAAATTATTCAAATCGCACAAGATAATAACATCCCTATTATGAGAAATGTTGAATTAGCACAGACTTTATACTATAAGGGAAATGTAAGTGACTTTATACCGGAAGAGACGTATGAGGCAATCGCTGAAATATTGAAATGGGTTGGAAAACTAGAAGAACAAGCAGCAGAAGAAGAAATATTGGAGATCTTTAGAAAATGAAAGACATGTTAGATAAAATGAGCCGCTATCTTGGTGGATCAAAAGCACTTGCTGTGATTAGTAAGTCAAGTGATATTGTCTTGGCCTTCTTCGTTGTTGTCATCATATCAATGATTATCATCCCCGTCCCCCCTCCGATCATCGATGTCTTGATTGGCGTGAATTTAACTGTTTCTATTTCACTTTTGATGGTCTCTTTATATATTCAAAAAGCTGTACACTTGTCTGTCTTTCCATCGATTCTTTTGATTACGACTCTTTTTCGATTAGGTATTGAGATCTCAGCGACAAAACAGATTCTTTTACATGCCAATGCTGGAGAAGTGATCTTTGCCTTCGGAAACTTCGTTGTTGGTGGAAATTTCGTTGTCGGTGGTGTTGTTTTCTTAATCATTACTATTGTTCAGTTTATCGTTGTGACAAAGGGTGCTGAAAGGGTTGCTGAGGTTGCAGCTCGTTTTACTCTTGATGCGATGCCGGGTAAGCAGATGTCCATTGATGCTGATATGAGATCTGGTATTCTTGACGCAACTCAAGCTCGTCAATTAAGACTCGCTCTACAAAAAGAGAGTCAGCTTTATGGTGCCATGGATGGTGCGATGAAGTTTGTGAAAGGAGACGTTATTGCCGGTATTGTTATTGCTGTCATTAACATTGTCGGTGGATTGATCATCGGGATGTCTATGCATGGCATGACTGCGATGCAATCTGCTAAAACATATACTCTTCTCTCTATTGGTGGTGGTCTTGTTTCTCAGTTACCATCCCTCTTAATTTCTCTAACAGCCGGTATTGTTACAACTCGTGTTTCAAGTGATGATGTAGATGCCAACCTTGGTAAAGACATTTCCACACAGGTCTTAGCTCAACCAAAAGGTATTTTGATTGGAGCTGCCGTTGTTACTGCTATGTCAGCTGTTCCTGCTTTCCCTACCGCTTTATTCTTAGTTTTGGGTCTTGGCTTGGGAGGCCTTGGTTTAAATTCATTTTTCAAGATCAGAAAAACAAGAATGTCAGCTCTTGCTGCAACAGGTGGTACTGGCGCTGTCATCGAAACAGGTCCTGATGGAAGTGCAATTA
>CAYGJD010000004.1:0-137804 GCA_964350315.1 uncultured bacterium | reverse complement strand
TTATCGCTTTGAAAACTTCGTTTTCAAGATCGCTTGTTTTCTTTGGAAGAGAAGTTAGAGCATGAAAACCTGGCTGATTCGCAAATAAAGCGGTCTTTTCACGAAGATCTACCTGACAAAAAGTTACAAAATAGACAAAAGTTGCAAGAGCATGCTTAACTGCTGAAAAGATACGTGAGCAGAGACTTGGACTCGCACTGTCAACTTTTTTCTGTACAGGTGCGTCAGGAGCTCTTAAAATTGTTTGTACACTACTTGATATTTCCATAAATTCTCCAAAAAAGTGTTATGATTAAAGGCGTTAGATGCCCATTTAGTTTTAATTATTATAACAAAGCGATGTCATTTGAGAAATGTTAAAATTTGATTAAGGCGCATTCAAAGAAAGAATGTCTTACAAATTAAGAAAAGTCTTTACTTGTGACCTTAGATGGGTTGAATACAAGATGACCAACACCTTCAATTTCTTTATACGTTGCAACATCAGAACCAAGATCCGTAAAACAGGCCTTAAACAATTTTTTGGCTAATTCGCGCTCTGAATCTCTTGATCTCTCTGTCAGGGTAACAAGAATAGCAAGGCGTGGCTCTTTTTCTTGCTTGATAAAAGTTAAGGAGCTGTTATAAAAAGCTGTTTCAATAGCGATTTCAAAAAACATCAATCCTTTAACAAGGTTATCGCCAAGTATATCCAGCCAGGTAGCTGTAGGGGAGAATGAATCGGCAGTTTTCAAATTTAGGCGTTTAAACTTTTCTTGAAGAGTAGCACTGATCTGAAGGTCTTTCTTTTTCGATTTTGAGGTCTTATCTGCAGAGTAAGTAAATAGGATTGTTGAATTTCGAGTCTCTTTGAACTCTATGCAAGAGGTGCCAAGTTCTTCGCTAAAACTTTCGATAAGAGCCCCTGCTATCAATGATAGGTCACGAGAGTGGACTTTAAGAGAGGAGGGTAATCCAACCGTTATAGTAGATTGAGCTTTATCTGCAGTAATGTGGATGTCTTCCCCTGGTGCCGCCATTTTTTGTAATGTTTCAACCATTGTCATAAAAGCGTGAAGTTCAAGAGGGACATTTTCAATAGTTGGGATTCCAAGAGTTATTGCAGCCTCTTCAAGCTCCTTAAACCATACAGGGTCGCTTCCTTTTGGAACTCCTGATGCAGGCTTTGGAACAACACTTCCTTCAAAGACTTTCACTTTGCCGCATGTCAAGCAGCTCACAAAAAATGCAAGAGCAGATTTAACGGCATTTAGAATGCGCGTGCAAATGCTATCGTCGTTACCTTTTTTTTCTGCAGGCTTAGCATCGGAAATTGCAGGTGCTGTGAAAAGTGTTGAAAGTGAAGAAATATCCATAATAATCCCTATTATCTTGTTGTAAGCCTAGATTGATCGAGAATAAGTGCATTTCTATGCTCATCGTATGAGAAGACAATCTGTGCAGTTGGAACAGGGCCACCCAAAGTTGTTCTTAAAGTGTTCCACGTGTGTTTTAGAAGTTGTTTACAAAGATCAAATCTTCCCGCAACCCCGGGCCCGTCGTATGATTTGTGTTCCCATACAGGAGTCAAATATAAACCAGGAGGGGTGTGTTCTGAAAAAGCGATCTTTGCATTTATTGAATCTCTATAACCATTAACTAGCTTATAAATAACACCTGCTGCAATTAAATCACTATTTTGAGGGGTTAAATGTATGCGTTCCCTCTCGATGAGATGAAGTTCTTTTGGTAAGTGCTTATTCATTTCTTTACATAGGTCATGTGTTACAATTAATCCGGGAGCCTTTGGGAAATTTATTTGATCATACTGATCGGATTTTCTTCTAAAAACGAAACTAATTGTAGGTCCTTCATTGTAATCGACCGTAAAGTCTTCCCCTTCAGGATATTCGCTCTGAAGGATTTCAAATATATCTTTATATTCCATTACTAGATCATGGGCAATATATGAAATTATTCTTGCAAGAGGACTTAATGATTCAGGAAGAGCGAGAGTAAGGACGTGATCTTGACTTGAAGTAATTTGAAGATGTTCGCCAGGTGCGCAAACTTTCTCAAATATTTCGCTCATAAATATAAAAGCTTGGAGTTCGTGACCATTCCTTGTTTGGTCTATTTTAGCAGCCTTTGCAGCAGCTTCGATTTGATTTTCGAGAGGGGATTTAGCTTGTGGTGGAGGAGGTAGAGGTTTGGCTGGATTTTGCGGATTTGCTTCAAAGACTTTCACTTTGCCGCATGTCAAGCAGCTCACAAAAAATGCAAGAGCAGATTTAACGGCATTTAGAATGCGCGTGCAAATGCTATCGTCGTTACCTTTTTTTTCTGCAGGCTTAGCATCGGAAATTGCAGGTGCTGTGAAAAGTGTTGAAAGTGAAGAAATATCCATAATAATCCCTATTATCTTGTTGTAAGCCTAGATTGATCGAGAATAAGTGCATTTCTATGCTCATCGTATGAGAAGGCAATCTGTGCAGTTTCATCGAGTGGAGCTAGAGTTTCCATTAAAGCTTGCCATGTGTATTTTAGCAGCTTTTTAGAAAACTCAAATTCAATTGAAGTTTCATGATCAAGCTTCCGTTCAGGCTCTAAGAATAGACCAAGAGTGCCGTCTTGTAATTTATCCGCCTTCATTATTCCTTTCGTAGGGATTCTATAACTATTGATGGTGTCATAAATGATAGAGGCCGCAATCAAATGGCTGTTTCTAGAACTTATGCTAACCTCGCGTAAGGAGCTGAAGTTTAATCGCTTGTCGGTCAATTCGGTAAAAATTCTGAAAGATAGTCTTGGCCGATATTTAGGGGCATTTACTGTAAGAGTTGATGCTTTTCTTGCTCTGAAAATGAAATTGATTGAAGATCCAATGTGACCTTCTTCAACCTTAACTAGTTTTTCAACATGTTGGTCAAAAATACTCAAATATTCCTCTTCTAAACGATTCGCAACTTGAAGGATCATAGGGGTTAGAGGGGTTAATGATTTAGGAAGAGTGAGTGTAAGGACATGATCTTCACTTGAGCTAATTTGAAGATGCTCACCAGGTGCGCAAACTTTTTCAAGTATTTCGATAAGAAAAATGAAAGCCAGTAATTCGTGGCCAGATTTTTTATCATCAATTTTGGCTGCTTTTGCTGCAGCTTCAATTTGATTTTCGAGAGGGGATTTAGCTTGTGGTGGAGGAGGTAGAGGTTTGGCTGGATTTTGCGGTTTTGCTTCAAAGACTTTCACTTTACCGCAGGTCAAGCAGCTGACAAAAAATGCAAGAGCAGATTTAATGGCATTGAGAATGCGCGTGCAAAGTCCATCATCACTTGATTTTTTTGCTGAGGGATTAGCCTCGACAGCAGCAGGTGCTGCAAAGAGTTGTGGTAAAGAAAAAATTTCCATTTAGAAGCCTCTTATTTATTAAATCTTTATAGATTATCACAAATAAGAGGTTTTATTAGAATCTCAAAGAATTGGTTGTCAGGGTCTTTTTGAAAGCTTCGTGTAAAGTTAAAGTTTTTTTATGACAAGGGTAGATGATGTCGTTGATTTGTGTTATGGGGACAATTTCTTTAGTTGTATTGGAGTGAAAAACTTCATCGAAGGATGGAAGTTCTCGAATATTTAAGACTCTTTCAGTTGGTATGAGGCCAACACTAGAGGCAAGTTTTAAGAGGTGTTTTCTTGTAATTCCTGGAAGGACATCTTTTTCGGGTGTCAGAAGGAGATCGTCTTTGATCGCAAAGAAATTTGAAAAGGAGAGTTCTAGAAGATCGCCTTTTTCAGAAACAAATAAAGTTTCGTCAAACCCTTGTTGCATCGCTAGAGTATTTGCTGAAAGAGCCGGTGCGTAATGGGTTGCTTTGATCAGTGGGTGAGTGCGAAAATTGGGAAAAGTGCAAATCTTTGAGGTTTTTTTGTATTGAGTGTCAAGAGGTTCTGCTAAAACGTATGTCGCACCTTTTTGATCAATTCCAGCTGTTTGATAAATGCGCAAAAGAGAAGGTACATTTTGATTTTTAATCGACAAACTCTCGCAAATTTTTTTCAGGTCAACTTTTAGCCCCGGAAGCATCAACTCTTTAATTGAAAAGAGGAAGCGATCGTAGTGTCCTTGAAAGTCAAAAAGTTGCCCTTCGTAGACACGAATTGCCTCATATGCTGCCTGAGAACGCATGAAACCGGGGTCTGAAATTGGGATCAACATTTGCTCATTTTGGCAGTAAATCCCGTTATTGTAAGAAATCATTGAATCCGAAAAACCTTGCGAAAAAATCTATAGAACTTCTATGGAGTATGGGCAACGTATGCAAAAAAAGCAAGGAGACATGCGGCATGAGCTACCACAAGACAACAGACAATTTAGTCGACATAATGGAAAATGTGCTTAAAGATGTACCTAAAGCATTGAAGGGAAACAAGACAGCTGCACAGCGGATTCGCACGAAAACGGTAGAACTTTCTAAATTAGCTAAAGAATGGAGACGTCTTTCTCTTCTTCAAGAGAAGAAAAAGAATGCTCCTAAGAAAGCGCGTTAGTAAAAGTGACTAGAAAATCCCTTTTTTAGCTGGATTGGCCTGTTAAGGATTGTTGAAATTAAGAAAGGGATAAAGTATGCTTATTGTCTATGAATGATGAGCAAGTAAAGTTGAATGAAATCACAGTAACGATTGCTGGATATTCAAAAAAAGGTCATGGCGTTGCCAATTCCCCAAAACCTGTTGAGGTTATTGGAGCGGTCAGAGGTGATGTCATCCTAGCAAAGCTTTTAAAAAGAGTGCGAAAAAGACACCAGACTCAGGTTTTGGAGTTGATTTCACCCTCAGCTGATCGCCAAGAGGCAAGATGTAAGCATAGCGGCGTGTGCGGTGGTTGTAAGTGGCAACAAATCGCCTATCAAAGCCAGCTTGCCGAAAAAAAAGGGGCTATTGCAGCGCTTTTTCCTAGTGAGACAGTAAATGATGTCATTGGTTGCAGCGATCCGTGGCACTACCGAAATAAGATGGAATTCTCTTTTTCGCAAAGTAAAGAAGGGGAGAAATTTCTTGGCTTGATGAGATCAAACGGGCGATTTCGTGTTGAGAATATACATGAGTGTCATATTGCTCCAACTTGGATGACTCAGGTTCTTGAAAATGTTCGAGTTTGGTGGGATGGCTCCGGTTTGGATGCATTTTATCCTGGAACTGGCGAGGGGGCTCTTAGAACCCTAACCATGCGATGGGGGCAAAATACTGATGCAAAAATGGTCTTTTTGACACTTATTGGAGCATCAACGTATTCTTTAAGCAAAACCCAGCTCAATAATTTTGTCAAAGCTGCACAAATTGATGAAAAAACAGCGGTTTTTCTAGTTATACAACACACAGAAAAGGGGAAAGAGACGACTTTTAGTGAAATGCATTTGGCAGGCCCGTCAAGCATGGAAGAAATCGTCTTGGACCAAAAATTCTCGATCTCACCAAGAGCTTTTTTTCAGCCAAACACAAAAATGGCTGAGCGTATGTTCTTAGATCTTATCGAAATTGTGAAGACGCGCGGGGGAAAGAAAGTGCTCGATCTTTACTGTGGGATTGGAACAATTGGTATCTTACTTGCACCACACGTTCAGCAGGTAATTGGCGTAGAGCTCAATCCTCATGCTATTTGTGATGCAAAAGAGGTGATAGAGGAGAGTGGCTTTGAAAACATCCAAGTTTTTTGCCAGGATGCAACCAACTTTTTAATCGAAACAAGAGATTTTTTCAATCCAGACACTGTGATTGTAGACCCCCCAAGGTGTGGTTTAACAAATCAGGGGCTTGAAGATATAGAACGGCTTGCACCACGAACAATTATTTATGTTTCATGCAATCCAGCAACCCAAGCAACCGATGTTGCTAATTTGTCTAATTATAAAATTGAATCTATACAGCCTTATGATCAATTTCCTCATACTATTCATATAGAGAATATAATAGTTTTGACGAGGGTAACTTGACGAAGATAGCCTTTTTAGGGTATCATTAATGGCAATTAGTCAAACATAAGGATCAAAGCTATGCCACAAGCGCCACAAATTCTTGCAGCTGCCGCAGCTGCCGGTAAAGATGGAAGTATGTACCAATCTTTAATTATGATCGGTATCTTTATTGTATTTTCCTACTTTATTCTATACAGACCAGAACAAAAAAGAAAAAAAAGATTACAGTCTTTAAGAGAAAATCTGAAGAAGGGCGATCGCGTTATTGCTATGGGAATTAGAGCTACAGTTGATGAGGTTCGTGAAAAAACAGTCATCCTAAAGCACATTGATGGATCAAAAATGGAAATGATAGCTGCAGCTATTACTGAAGTTGAGCAAGGCGAGCCTGCTGTAAAGTAGCCCCATCTGGGATACTTGATAAAATTTATTCGACATTAAGCGGCTTATAATTATGAGTCGCTTTTCTATTTCAATAGTTAATTATTGATTTCTTAATAAAAGTTTATTATGAGGGATAATAAGAGAGGTTTTAAATAAGAACCCTCGACCCCGTGTTGAATTTTGCCCATCTTGAAGAAAGGGCCTATCAACCGAGTGATTAACGCATTGATATAAGGATAGTTACCTTTATGTTGTATATAGCCGACTTCATGAGAGATTTTCATACCAAGTTGTATGAAGTTACTCCTGAGGACCTTAAGCGCGAGCTCACCAAGCATGAGAGAACAGTGAAACATTCTCTTTATATGGTGATGGGTCAGCACGAACATTTCCAAAAGGATGATGCCGTGCAATTTCAGGAGAAGTTCCATATACGGATTGATCAGATGGCAAGTGATTTTCGTACGTGGAAAAGAGCAGGTTGCAAAGCTTACGCTAAACCAAAGAAATATGTTTCGGGTAGAATAGCAGGAGCATCAAAAAAGGCTTTTGATATGGTGCTGAATAAGTACATGTTAGAAGCAAGTGGGGTCGCTTTTCAAGAGCAATCATCACAAAGCGCACCATCTATTGATCCTTCTTACTTTCTTAAAAAGAAAGATGAGGAAGCAAGGGTAGATGATGCTGCTTGATTCTTAAGGCTTTGTTGCAAATTGATTTTAAATCATTCTGAGGCTTGTTCGATAGAACAAGCTTCTTCTTTTTCACTAACAACGGCATCTACATTTACAGCGGAATCTGCATCTACATTCGATGTTTCAAATCCACAAGCAAGTCTCTCGATCGCTTGGTTTGTCTGCTTTACATACTCAGCAACAGCATCAGGATGGAGTTCCTTCTGCGCTAGAAGAGATGTGTTATACACTTGTAGTGCAATAAGCTTGGCAAGGTCAGGATCTGTCTTGCGAATCTGTGCAAGTCTCTCAATCAATTTACTGTTAGTGTTCACAACAAACGTGTGTTTCCCAAAGATGTCCATAGGCATCTCTTTTTGCGTCATCGTTAGATATTCTCTCATCCGTCTTGAGCTCTCATCGATCATTACAAAACCAGGAAGAGATTCAGTTGCAAGAGATCTTGCTTCTACTTCAATGCCATTAATGCCAAGATCGTTTTTAATCTCTTCTGCAAGGTGAGCAGCTTGAGATCGACCGTCGCTTTCTAGAATGTCTTGAGTCTTTTCAGAATCTATAATGACATCGTCAATTCCGCCATCGATTCGTTGGAATTTGATCTTCCCATCGCTTTTTGTCTCGATGTTGTTAAAGATTGCCGTATCAAGAGATCCACCAGCGAGAATGACTTCAATCCCTTTTTCTTTGTATAGATCAAGGAATAGAGAGTGGTTGCCATCGCTTGCAGTATAAAAGACTTTTCCATCATACTTTTCGCTATGCTTTTGTGCGTAATCCTCAACTGTCTGCCAGGTGTTTTCTGTGTTTTTCCAAATAAGAAACGACTTGGCTCTTTCATAAAACTTGTCGTCGTGTAGCATTCCAAGTTTAATGATAGTCTCCATGTCTGTCCAAGAAGTCTCGAATTTCTCTTTGTCGCTCTTATAAAAGGAGCTCAATTTGTCAGAGACTTTCTTTGCAATGTGTGTTGCAAGTCTTCTCACAGTGCTGTCCATTTGCAGATAGCTTCGCGATACGTTTAGCGGGATGTCAGAGCTGTCGATAGTTCCACGCAATACACTTAAGAAGTCGGGAAATAAACCTTCTACATTCTCAGAAACAAAGACTCGGTTTGAATAGAGTTTCATGTGAGATTTAGAAAAATCAAATCTTGGGGTAATCTTAGGAAAGTAAAGAATTCCCTGAAGATTAAAAGGGTGGTCGATGTTTAAGTGGATCCAGAAGATAGGATCTTGTTCCATAGGATAGAGTAATTTGTAGAAAGCAAGATATTCTTCCTCTGTGCATTCGCTTGGATTCTTGATCCAGAGAGGTTCGTTGCCGTTTATTCTCGTTTCGTTGAAATAAATTGGGTAAGGAAGGAATCCGCAGTATCTCTTCAAAATTGAAGTAAGTTTTGCAGCATCAAGAAATTCAGCATCATTGATCTTTAAAACAATGTCAGTTCCTCGATCTTGCTTTTGGCTTTCACTTAAGTCGTAAGTTGTCGATCCATCGCTTTGCCAGTGTGCAGCTTTTTCTTCTGTACGGTACGATTTGGTGTCAATTTGAACGTCATCACTGACCATGAATGCAGAATAAAAGCCGAGTCCAAAATGCCCAATAAAGGCGTCTTTTGTTTCATTGGACTTGTATTTTTCCATGAATGCTTCAGCGCCAGAAAATGCTAGCTGACAGATGTACTCTTCAACTTCTGCGGCACTCATGCCGATTCCATTGTCGCTGATCGTTAATGTCTTTTCTTCCACATTGAGTTTTATTTCGATTCGGAAGGCATCTTCGTCAACTTCGATGTTTTCAGAGTTTTTTAATAAAGCGAGTTTAGAAAGGGCGTCACAAGAGTTTGAAACGAGTTCGCGAAGAAAAATGTCACGGTCTGAATAGAGCCATTTTTTGATGATGGGTAAAAGATTTTCGCTGTGAATTTTTAGTTTTCCTTCAGCCAATTTCTACTCCTTTATTTTTTGATGAATGTGAGAAGGCCTGCTTGTTGTAAGATAATAATGATTACAGCAATTGGCGCAATATATTTTACACAATAAAACCAAGGCTTAACGATCCATTTCCATGTTGTGCCAGCGCCAAATTCGGCGAGAGGAAATCTTTTTTTCCAAAACCAACCAACAAAAATAGTCGTGAATAAGCCACCAATTGGGGTGAGCCAGCTTGATACAAGATAGTCTATAGTATCAAAGAAATTTCGTCCGTAGACAGCTTCCCAGTTTGGAAAGAGCCATTTCGATCCAGCCAATGCGCTAGGAACACCAATAATAAGAACTAGTAGAGCGGCAAAATAGGCTGCTTTTTTTCTAGTGATTCCCCAGATTTCCATCGCGTTTGCAACGAGAACTTCAAGAAGAGAGATGCTAGATGTGATAGCCGCAAATAAAACAAGAGCGAAGAACACTGTTGAAATTAGAAGAGAGGCTGGCATCTTAGCAAATAATACTGGAAGTGTTTTAAAGAGCAATCCAGGGCCTTCTTGCGGAGGTAATCCAAAGCTAAATACGATAGGAAAAATTGTTAATGCAGCAATCAAAGAGACAAACACAGTCATGCAAGTGATGATTATTCCGTTTTTAGGAATGTCTTCTTCTTTTTGCATGTAACTTCCGTAAGTTACAATAATTCCAAATCCTACACTCAATGTGAAGAATGCCATTCCAAGAGCGTTTAGAACGCTGTTAGCAGTAAGAGTTTCCCAATGGGGGACAAAAATAAATCTGACTGCTTGTCCAAATCCTGGAAGGGTTGTTGCGTAGACAAAAAGGGCGATTAAGATGGTAAATAGGGCTGGCATTAAAATTTTTGACCAGTATTCAATTCCTTTTCGAACGCCACTTATTACGATTCCTACGTTAATAAGTAAATAGAGTGTAAACCAAAATAAATTAATCCCGGGAGAGGTGAAAAGGGTGTCAAAAACGGCGCTGATCTCTGCTGCGGTCTTTCCAAGGGTAAATTGATTCAAAGACATAAGAGTGTAGCTCAAAGCCCATCCTGCGATTACGCAATATACAGATAAGATTAACAAGCTTGCAAAAACATTGATCCAGCCTAAAATACGCCAATTTTGAGATCCATTGGATAGCTCTGTATAGGCGAGCACTGCGCTTTTTTGTGAGTTTCGTCCAATTACAATTTCTGCGAAAAAAACAGGAAGTCCAATAAAAAATGTAAAGATTAGGTAGAGCATGATAAAAGCTCCACCACCGTTTGCCCCCGCCATATAAGGAAAGCGCCATAGGGAACCGAGGCCAACAGCTGATCCTGCTGTAGCCATAATAAATCCGACGCGTGAGGCCCAATGTTCATGTATCTGAGTCATGCTGGAAGATCATATACAACAAAATGATTAATGTGAAGGAAATTGAGGGATTATGTATATATAAGAAACATGTTAACAACAACGATTATAGCAGCTATTTTTTTTATTCTCATCGGTCTTTTCTTATCGATGTTTATTGTGCTAACAAAGCGCTACCTTGTTTCTGATCTGCCTATTGCAATCACAATTAACGAAGAAATTGAAGCCTCAACCCCAGGTGGCGTGACACTTCTGACAGCGCTTTCAAACAATAAATATGCAATTCCCTCACCTTGTGGAGGAAAAGCTACTTGCCACCAATGCAAGGTTCGAGTTTTAGAGGGTGGTGGAGAGATTCTTGAGACAGATCGTTCTGTTTTTACTCCAACAGAGTTGAAAGAGGGGTGGCGCCTCTCGTGTCAGAGTAAAGTGAAATTACCCATGAAAATTGCTTTGCCAGCCTCTTCAATCAAAGCAAATCTGTTTGATGCAAAAGTGATTTCAAATAAAAATGTGGCTACTTTCATTAAAGAATTGTGTATTCGAGTCCCAGATGAGGTCGATTTGAACTATATTCCTGGTGACTATTTGCAGATTCATGTGCCTGAGTATGAGACAAACACGTCAGATTGGCTTCCCTTTATTGAAGAATCTTATCAAAAAGATTGGGAACAATATAAAATGTTTAATCAAAAAATTCAATATCGACAGGGTCGAGAAGAAGTAATCAGAGCTTATTCGATGGCCTCTTATCCAGCTGAAGGAAAAGTGGTTAGATTTAATGTTCGAATTGCAACTCCTCCCTTTTTTAAGGGAGCGCTGAAAAAAGGTGTCCCTTGGGGGATTTGCAGTAGTTATCTTTTTTCATTGAAGCCCAACGATAAAATTCATCTATCGGGGCCGTTTGGAGAGTCGCATATGATTGATGATGAGCGCGCTGTGTATTTCTTGATCGGTGGCGCAGGCTCCTCATTTGGTAGATCTCACATATTTGATCTAGTTGAAACGCAAAAAACAAAACGGAAAATTGCTCTTTGGTATGGCGCAAGGTCAATGAGAGAAAATATTTACGAAGAAGATTTTACTGAACTTGCAAGAAAATACAGTAACTTCTCCTACCAAGTCGTTCTGTCTGAGCCTTTAGAGCAAGATTTTCAAAGTGGATGGCCGAAAAATGACCCAACTAAAACAAATTTTTTGTATAAGGCATTTGAAGAGGGGGAATTGAAAAGCATGGAAGCTCCTGAGGATTGCCTTTACTATGTTTGTGGCCCTCCAATGCACAACAAAAGCGTTCTTAAACTTCTTGAGGACTATGGAGTTTCAAAAGAAAGTGTTGTGCTTGATGACTTTGGAAGTTAGATAAATAACTAAAATAATGAATTTCGAAGAAAGATAAATGCTTGAATTAACGACACTGGAAAGAGAATGAAAGTACTAGTAGCCCAGCTAAATCCGACAATTGGTGACCTTCACGGAAATACTGATAAGGTCCTTGAATCTATAAAGTGGGCAAAAGAGGAAGGGATAGAGCTTGTTGTTTTTCCAGAGATGACTCTTTGCGGGTATGCACCTGATGATCTTGTTTTACACGAGCGTTTCATCGATGAGATGGAAAAGCAACTCGATCGAGTCGTGAAAGGTTCAGAAGGAATCTCTTGTATTGTGGGTTTGATCCGTCGAAACTCAAAGCATGAAGAAAAGGGGCTACTCAATAGTGCGGCAGTGATAACAGATGGAAAATTACTCGGTTTTCACGACAAATGGCTTCTTCCAACATATGATGTTTTCAACGAAAGAAGATATTTTTCAAGAGGAAGAACGGTCCAAGTTTTTAACATCAATGGATTGAGAGTTGGCGTTGTCATCTGTGAAGACATGTGGCAAAATGCAGGTCAGGAAATTGCAGGAACGACCTATCCATGGGATCCGGTGCGAGAACTTGTCGTATATAAGCCTGATTTGCTAGTCAATTTAACAGCATCCCCATTTCAATCACGTAAATCAGATATTCGCGTAAAAGTGTGTAGAGCGGCAGCTTTGAGACTCAATTGTCCAGTAGTATATGCGTGTCAAGTTGGAGCAAATGGGCCAATTGTGTTTGATGGGTATTCTCTTTTTGTTGATGCAGAAGGAGATTTAAGACAAGTAGCTAAAGGTTTCCAAGAAGATTTTATGGTGATTGATCTTGATAAAAAGACAAATGTTATCCCTTTTGATCACGATCAAATGTATGATGTTTACGCAGCGCTTAGGCTTGGTGTTCGGGATTACTTCACTAAATCAGGACAAACTAAAGCAGTTCTTGGGCTTTCTGGTGGGATAGATTCAGCGGTGGTCGCATGTATTGCAAGAGATGCGATTGGAGCTGAAAATATTCATGGAATATTTATGCCCACACGTTTCTCCTCTAACGAATCCTATGAAGATGCTAAAAAACTTGCTGATAACCTTGGAATCAAATTTGATCGTCTCGATATTGATAAAACCTACGAACACTTTTTAAATTTGGTTGATCCCTATCTTCATTTAGGGGATGAGAAAGACGAGCAAGATGTGACAAAGGAAAACTTGCAAGCGCGGATACGTTCTATTTTGTTGATGGCATTTTCGAATAAAGAAAGATCTCTTCTTCTTTGTACAGGAAATAAAAGTGAGTTAGCGCTCGGGTACTGTACACTTTACGGTGACATGAGTGGCGCAATTAGTGTGATTGGTGATTTGCTTAAGACAGAGACCTACCAACTTGCACATTGGTTGAATCGCGAGTGGGAAATGATCCCAGCGCGCATTCTTGAAAAAGCACCGTCGGCTGAGCTTAAACACGACCAAAAAGATACTGATACACTGCCACCTTATGAAATCATTGATAAAGTCATCCGTGGATATGTCGAGGAATGCTCTCCCCTTGAAGAAATCGCATCAAAATATCATATCGATCTTGATCTTGTTAAGTCTGTTGTAAGAAGAATTTACAAAGCAGAACATAAGAGACGGCAGTCTGCCCCATCTCTTCGAATTTCGCCAAAGTCATTTAGTTATGGGCGCACTAAACCACTTCATTTTAGCGGACGAAAATCAGAAGAAATTTACTAAAAAATTCTAGTCAATCATGCCTGTACTTTAATTTATAAATTCTTTACATTGCCTTCATCTTAATCAGGAGGTTTTTGTGGAATTGTTTGGTGGATATGTGCCGTTTGTTGTTGCACCAGCAAGGTTTGATGTAGGAGGTGAGACTTACTTTGCGCTGACAGATGCAAAGAGTATGATTCATTGTCCAACAAACGTTGAGTTGGATCAAAACTCTCCGCCATCACCTGCGGATTTTGTCTTGTTTTTTTGGAAAAGTGTGTTTAATTTGCAGT
This sequence comes from uncultured bacterium, assembly GCA_964350315.1. Classification (GTDB taxonomy): domain Bacteria; phylum Chlamydiota; class Chlamydiia; order Chlamydiales; family 2-12-FULL-49-11; genus JAJZEO01. The sequence goes on along the minus strand of CAYGJD010000004.1, from coordinate 124,102 downwards.
TGGATGAGGTAGGGCTATCAGCTAGTTATTGGTCTGAACATCGAACCTTCACTATCAATAATACCGAACATGGAAAGTTAAAGAAGTGGCGTGTTGAAGGGGATGATATAAGAAGCACAGCTATTGGGTGTCATTTTTTTATACCTTCTGAAGAAGAGGGCTTGTCTCGAAATTTTTTTGAAGGTCAAACAAAATTGAAGGGGGTTCACTTCATTCGTGTTTCTGAAATTATTCAATCAGAAGATCGATTAGCACAAAAAGTCGATAGATTTGTTCAATTGCTTGGACTACAAGGCGTTGTTGATGAAGAATATCGAGAAATTGTAGCACAATTGTTTGAGCCGCCTCCTGTACCGGAATTGATGGATGACCGAACAGATGGATGGAGAGGAGTTCTTCCTCCTGCAGGGTTATTGGGAGGGGTTCTTGCTGCTTTTTGGTATTTTTCAACTCCAAATTGAAAAAAAAGCTTATCTTTACTTGATGTTAACATCTCCATATAATTCCTCTTAAAATCAATTATTTGGAGAATTAAATATGGAAAGTTTAGAAAGTGGAGCCGCTGTAGCAGGAGATGGATTTACTGTAACTACTTATCGGCCGGAAGGCTTTGATGACGTTGAAACTACTAAAAGCACTTGGCATGTTGTTCCATTTAAAGATAGAGTTTTTCGAAATTTGGCGACTCCAGAAAATCTTGATGTAGTCAGAAAGGCGCTAGCAGAAGGGCGTCAAGTAGAAGTTGTTTCTAAAGCTCATGTGCTCAAAGGGACGCGTGGGCCAGCAGTTCCAACTCTTACGATTAAAGAGGTGAGGCTGCAAACGTTTTTTCCTGGCACTGTTGTTGTAATGCCTATTGTTGTTTATGGTCCGGGTAATACGACAAGCCTATTTCTAAAAAGAGGGTTTTGTCAGCTTCATCCCCGAGACATGTATGCTGCAGATGGAGGCGTGAAAGAAGAAGAAGATGCGGCAAGAGATTTTTCACAGAAACTACTAGGACAAGAGGGTGAAATTGCCGAGTTGCATTTAAGAGTTGATGTAGATGAAAGACAGTTTTTGCCAGACAGAGTGAATGAATTAGCTATTTGTGTTTGTTCTTTCGATCTTTCTGATGGAAGTGAGGGTCCTGCAGCGCTCCAGGATCGCACATTTATCGATTTGAACATCAATGCGTATTTAGATCCTAGTAAATATGATACTATTGATGCCAGAGTAACTCACTTACTCCACCACCATTCAGAGATTGTACCTCGAACTGATGAAAACAGAGCAATTTTAAGAGAACTTTTTCGATATTTAGTAAGGCCACCGCAACCTTTTTTTACAACGCGTATGCGTGTTAGCTTAAGCGCAATAGGTGTTCTTGGTCTTGCAATGCTTGTAAAGTATGGATTTCCTCTGATGTTTGCAAAAAAATAAGACGTTTATATATCAAGTGATGAAAAAGGGAGTACATCTTTGATGTGCTCTTTTTTTTGTTTAAACATCAAAAGCCTATCAAACCCTGCGGCCATGCCAAAAGTTTTTTTAGGAAGGGGGGTCTTTTGCAGTGCATCAAGAAAAAATTGATCGATGGGGTAGGCTTTCTTATTTAAACTAAGGCGAGTTTGATTTGATTCCTCAAATCGATTTTTGTGTTCTTTAGGATCGGGTAGTTCATCAAAACCGTTGGCAAGTTCAACGCCATTGTAATAAAACTCATAACGACGAGCTCGTGTTTTCCCCTCTACTTGATGCGTCTTTGCTAAAGAGGCATGTTCTGGAAGAAAGTTTGTGACAATGGTAATTTTTTTTGAGCCGAGATTTGGCTCAACATCTGTTGCCCACTGGTAGAAAAGTTTTTCATCCTCACTCCAGTTGGAAGTATCGATGGTACTGCAAATGGGTTTTGCATATTTTTGAAAGGCGCTCTCAAAGTTGATTATTTCAACAGGCATTTCACCAAGAAATAAAAAGAGAAGATCGATGACTTCATCAAGAAAAACTTCTTCAGAAGTTCCTACTCGATACCATTCAATCATAGTGAATTCGCTATTGTGAAGTTTTCCATCCTCTTCCTTGCGATAGACGTGACCCAGAAAAAAAATATCGCCTGCATTCTCGCAGAGAAGTCGTTTTAAAGCATATTCAGGCGAGGAGTGGAGAAATTTATTGTCTGTTGTTTCAATCAGATCGATATAAGAGTCGATCGAAGCATAACGAGTAAGAGCGGGCACGTCTGCTTCAATGACCTCTCGACCTTTAAAAAAAGCTCGAACCATAGCAAGTGCATTACTTCGAGCTTTAAGTTTTTCGCGTGTTGTGGAGATTTGAGATTTTTTAGGTTCTTTTTTCTCCAACTGATCTTTCCTTATTAAACTCGGCTAACGTATTCGCCAGTTCTTGTGTCAACACGGATTTTTTCCCCTTCAACAATGAAAATAGGGACTTGGATCATTGCGCCAGTATTTGTTGTTGCTGGCTTCATAACGCGTCCCGATGCTGTATTTCCTTTATCGCCCGGAGCTGTCTCTGTCACTGTCAATTCAATGATGTTAGGAGGTGTTAAATCAACGGGTTCTCCGTTATACATGACAATGTTGTAGAGAAGGTCGTCGATAAGCCATCTTGACTGCTCGCCGATGAAAGAAGCTGGGATTGTGATCTGCTCGAATGTGTTATCATCCATAAAGACGGCCCCGCCGTTTGCTTCAGTATAGAGTAAACGCATTGTAGTTTCATCGATATCAGCTAACATGAATTTTTCATTCGACTTGAATGTTTTTTCAAGAGACTGGCCAGTTTTTAAATTTTTTAGTTTGACACGTGTGAAGGCTTGTCCTTTTCCAGGCTTTACATAGTCTGCTTGCACGACATTGTATGGAGCTCCTTCGAACTCTAGTTTCATTCCCTTTTTGATATTAGTAGCGTCAACAAACGACATAAAGTCTCCTTTTTAGTCGCTAAGAGTGCACGAGAATAAGATTTTCTGCAATCGATTAGTGGACGCCTTCAGTGAGTCTTACTGTCCCTGAGGGAGGGGGAGCGGTAAAAGATTCAAGTTGTTGCAGGAGCGCTTGAAGGGTTTGTTGTTGAGCCGCGCCATTGGAAATGCCTTGTTTTAGCAATTGAATTTGTTCTTTAAGGGTCTGAACATGTGATGAGATGTCAGCTCTTATTTGAGAAAGAGCTTGAACCTCGCTTTTGATGGCAGCAAGTTCCGTGGCGTCTTCGCGAAGTCTTCTTTGTAGAGAATCAAGACTGTTTTGTTTTTCTTTTTGTTGCTTGTCAAGACGTTCTAGGCTTTCAATGTTTGCAGAAATTTTTTGAGAACCCTCTTCGTTTGCTTCTTTATAACGATCAAAAGCTTCTTGCAACTCGGATTCTCTCGTTCTTACTTGAGAAAGACTTTCGGATAGAGCTGTATTATTTTCAAAGAATTCTCTTGCAGTACTTTCAGTCGTCGCAAGAGAGGTTTGGAGGCTTGATTGTGTAGAGGTTAGGTGCTCTACTTGCTCTTTAAGGTTAGTGCTTGTTGTTTGCAGTTCGGCACTTGTTGTTTCTAAGACTACATTCTGCTTTGTTAAATTAGTTACTTGAGATTCAAGGTTTTCATTGTTTTTCTCAAAATCATCTAGCAAAATAGCCATGCGCCGTTGTTCTTCAAATCGACTCACGTAGTAGATGGCAAAGCAGAGAATGGCGGTCGCGGCAAGGGCTAAAATCGTTAGAAGGGCAGATGATTCAAATAAAGATAAGACAAAAGCAGAAAGACTACAGCCGATTCCGACAAGAATGATGACAGAGCGCCAATGCCACTTACCTCGTTCAAAAGGAGCGGCTTCTGCAAATTCGCTCTCAATTGCATCCCAGGTGGAATGAAAGTATGAACTGCATGTTGAAGGTAAAGATTCAATAAAGCTCATAGGGTGATTTATAACAGGAGGCAGAAATAATTGAAAATGGTATAATGAAATTTATGGAGAAAATGCACACAGAGATCATAAACATTGTTGCAATGCAATTTGAGCTTAAGCCTGAGACAGTTTCAATGGAGACGCATCTTGAGCTAGACTTAGGAGCAGATTCTATTGACTTGATTATGTTGGTGATAGAATTTGAAAATACTTATGGTGTAAGTATCCCAGTTGAAGAGCTCTCTTTCATCTATTCCCCTCAGAGAGTCGTTGAAATCATTAAGAAAAAATTATAAAACCTCTTCAAAGTTCCCTAGTCAACTTGACTTTTTCTGATCCGTTATATATGATCTTCTCATTTATTGCAGGAAATCCATGGAAAAAGTTAGGGAGCATTGGACCTCCCGTGTTGGTTTTGTATTTGCAGCAATCGGCTCTACAGTCGGGCTTGGACTGCTGTGGAAGTTTCCCTACACAATAGGGCAAAATGGCGGCGGACTTTTTCTTCTTTTCTATTTCACATGTCTTTTTGTTATCGGAATCCCGCTATTTATAGGTGAGATAGTCATGGGTAGGCACGCAAATCGTGCTGCTGTTGGCGCGTTTGAAGTCGGAGCAGGAACTCCAGGTGGAAGTAGTTGGTCGATTGGTGGTTGGCTTGGAGTGATGGCATCTTTTTTGATTATGAGTTTTTATAGCGTTATTGCCGGTTGGGGGATGAGCTATATCCTGATGTCTTTGAATGGGTTTTATGTAGGAAAAACTCTTGAAGAGGTGAGCGGCGTTTTTGATAAACTAAGCGCTTCGGGCTCAATTTCACTTCTTTGGCACTTTATATTCACAGCGATTACTATGATTATTGTGATGAGCGGTGTGAAAAAGGGGATTGAATATTGGTCAAAGATTATGGTCAGGATTCTACTTGTCTTGTTGATTGGTTTATTCTGCTATAGTGTGAGTCTTCCTGGTTTCAAAAAGGCGGCCGTATTTGTCTTCTATCCTGACTTTTCAAAATTTTCTGTCTCAAGTGTTCTTGAGGCTTTGGGTCTTGCTATGATGACAATGAGTCTTGGCCAAGGGATTATGATCTCATATGGAAGTTATTTAAGACCGGGTGACAATGTTGTTAAAATGTCCATGATCATTGCAATGTCTGTTGTTGTTGTCGCAATACTTGCTGCATTAACAATTTTCCCCGTTGTTTTTTCGTTCAATCTATCTCCTGCTTCAGGGCCAGGCCTTGTTTTTAGAACTCTACCCTATTTATTTGCACAACTTCCTGGATCAATGGTGATCTCAACGGTCTTTTTCACATTGTTTGTTTTTACAGCATTAACAAGTGCGATTCCATTGATTGAAGTATGCGCAACAAACATCATGGAAAAATGCCAAATATCAAGACATAAGGCTGTTTTGTGGACGGGGATTTTAACATTTACTTTTGGTATACCAAGCGCCCTTTCAGGAGCAAAAAATTTATTTCCTACTTGGCAAACAATTTTCCGCATCAACTTTCTTGACACTATGAATGAGCTTTCATCGGTTTGGATTATTCCAATTGCTGGTCTTATTACTTCTATTTTTCTTGGTTGGGTATTGGATAAACAAGTGATGAAAAAAGAGTTTTGCTCGGGAAATGATTCATATGTTGGGTTGTTTTATGTTTGGCACCTACTTTTACGCTATTTAATCCCAGCACTTATCATCATCATTATGATTCAAAAAGCTGGGTTGTTCGGAGGCGTGAGTTAATGGAAAAAGCAAGAGAACATTGGTCTTCAAAGTTAGGGTTTTTATTTGCTGCATTAGGTTCAGCTGTTGGTCTCGGGGTTTTATGGAAATTTCCCTATACTGTGGGACAAAACGGGGGCGGTCTATTTTTACTTGCCTATATCGGCTGCACTATTGCAATCGGTATTCCGGTATTTATCGCAGAACTTTTAATAGGTCGAACAGCGCAGTCAGCTGCAATTTCCTCTTTTGGAATTTTAGAAAAGAATCGTCCATTTTGGAAAATTTCAGGCTGGCTTGGCGTAATCTCGTCATTCTTGATCATGAGCTTTTACAGTGTAATCGCTGGTTGGGGAATGAGTTATATTCTCATGTCTCTTGTTGGCGCGGGAAATGGAAAGAATGCGACTGAGACGATTGAAATCTTTAAGACATTACAAGCATCAGGTGGAATAGCCACAACATGGCACCTCCTTTTTACGCTGATTACGATGTTTATTGTTTTATCAGGAGTTCGTGAGGGAATTGAAAAGTGGTCTAGGATAATGACCAGGGCTCTTTTTATCCTACTGATCATCCTTGTTGGATATTGCATGACTCTTCCTGGATTTAGACAAGCATGCGCCTTTATATTCTTGCCCAATGCGACCTCTTTTAAGCCCTCTTCTATCATTGAGGCTCTTGGTCTTGCATTCTTTACTCTTTCTCTTGGGCAAGGAATCATGTTTAGTTATGGAAGCTACATGAAGAAAGATGACAATATTCCTACAATGGCAACAGTTGTTGCTTGCGCAGTTATTGTAGTTTCGATTCTTGGAGCTTTGACAATCTTTCCTGTTGTATTTACTTTTGGCTTTGAGCCGTCAGCTGGTACGGGGCTTGTTTTCCAAACATTACCTTATTTGTTTGCTCAATTGCCGGGTGGTCAAGTGCTTTCGACAACCTTTTTCACATTGTTTGTTTTTACTGCGATAACCTCTGCTGTTGCCTTTATTGAAGTTTGCGCAACTAACTTGATGGAAATGTACGGCTTAAGTAGAAAGAAGGCTGTTTTTCTTATTTCCTCTCTGACATTTGTTGTAGGAATTCCTTCAGCATATGCTTGGGTGAATGGGGTTTTTCCTGATTGGGTAGATATTTACGGAACAAATTTTCTTGATACGCTTGATCGATTAGTTTCGACTTGGTTGATACCTCTCGGTGGCCTGGTTACAGCTTTATTTGTTGGTTGGGCATGGAGTGAAGAAAAGGCAAATATTGCTTTTGCGGCCGGTTCTGGTCGATTTGTCCACTTATTCAAGTTTTGGAGATTTTGGATGAAATGGGTCATCCCATTTTTGATTTTTCTCATTATCTTGCAAAAAAGCGGACTTGTAAACTTCGATGTGCTGATCTCTAAATAAGTTTTAGATCTTTATCAGGACGCTCACTGAGAAGATCATCAAAATCATCTAGTTCATGACCTAAAAGTTTGTAAAAATCAATCGCTCTACAACGCGAAATGAACGTTTCTCCATTCTCAAGACCGCCATTCTCATAGGCAAAAAGAAGGTTTTCTCTTGAAGAAATCAAGTCTTTTGAGTTTAGTTTCAGACTTTTAAGTCGGTTTACACCAGCGGCAAATAGGGGCTGGCGAAGTAACGTTGTGAAGCTTGAAAAAGATTCTTTTTCACTTGTCATTAGCTTATCAGCTTCTTGGTAAACCTTAAGAAGGTACTTAATTAGCTCAGTGAGAGTTTTATAGGGAGTTTTAGCGCCTCTAAATAGGTGCTCGGCATCTAGAGCCACTTGGAGGTAGCCTCGTGCTGAGTCAAGAGATGTGTTACTTTGATAAGTTGCGTTTGATTTAAAGAGTTTTTCTAAAATATTCTTTTCTTCATTCTTCAATTGTTTCTTTTCGATTCTTCGAATGTCATTTGTAATGTCCTCAACAATTAGTTTTTCATCGATGATTGAAGACGCTTTTCCCTCTAAATTAAGGACATGTGCTTGAAGGTATATTTGAAGTTCCTTTGTAAGCTCAACAACCTGTGACTTTCTTACTCCTAAACTATCTTCAAGAGAGTAGGTAAAGGGGTCAATTTCTACGAGAAGGAGTTCTGATTTTTCAAGCAAAGATTGCCCAACTTCTTCTAAGTTCTCTGGAAGAAGGAGAAAATCGTTTGCAATTTTTTCAATTTCTTCAGTTTGTTCAATCTGATCTTTACTAAAAGGGGGAGATTTTAATGCCTCAAGATCCTGTAATTCATCCTGTAACGCCCTTAAAGAGATACTGAAATCTACAGATCTTCCTCTTTTACAGGTATTAAGAATCGTGTTTGTGTGTACGCAAAGAGCGTGCAGTTTTTTATAACGTGAGTCAAGAATGTATTTCATAATTAAAATCTTATTTTTTTATTATTTATTATTTCACTCATTATAAAAAATTGTAGAGATTATTTGATAGATTAGGATGAGTTCATGCTTTCGATGGTATTCCCGCAGGTTTGTTTAAGCAGGCAAAAAGAGTAAATTTCAATGAAATTTCGTTTTTTTAAATTCATTTCAAGGCGTTTTTGATCAAAAGTTTGTCAATCTTCTGTAAAGAAATTTTTAAAATAATGTTTACTTATTCAAATAATTTATCTAATCTTCACACAAAATTTACAAAGGAGATGGTCATGTTCAGCATAGAAAGCCAAAATTCAGATGCATATTCTTCAAGTCAATCTTTGGAAGGGCCTGCCCGGGGGCTTGAATTATTGGATGATAGCGAGGACTCTCAGGCAGAGGTTAATTCTTGTTGGAGTGAAATTCCCCTCGAGCTAATTTGGCAAATTTTTTCCTATCTTCCTAGAGGTGATGATATAGTACGTTGTGGGTTAGTTTGCAGAAATTGGCGTAGTGCAATTCTTGCTGAAGAAAAATTTCGTTTGATTCGAGGGCTAACTTATATGAATAGGTTAGGGGTAGGGATACTTCGCCACCCTTTAATTTTTTTTCAGATACCTGGCGTTGATTTAGTAAACCCTCATGTAAGCGATTTTATTCGGGTAATAAAAAAGGCAAATAAAAATAGTCCACCTCCAAGTTCTTTGGTATTTGAAGTTGAACGTTTATTTAATCATTCCCTTCGGCATTGTAATTCTTTACAGCAAGCTCAAAAATGTGTTTATTTTTTAACAAATATGGGTTTTTTTTCTCTTGCAATGAAAAAAGTGGAAATTGCTTCTCAAAAGTCACCAGATCGTCATGCTCGTGAAATTAGTTGTGAACGGATTTGGCTTAATTTTGCGCTAACTGCAAATAGAGAAGGATATGTGCAAGCAGTAAATCATGCAGCCTCTATGATAAAGGAGTATTTTGTAGATGAATTAAGCCTTAAGTTAGCTGAAGCCGCTTCTGCTAGAGAAACGGAATTAGTTAGAAAAGAGGTGGATATGGCTCTTAAACAACGAAATGAAATTCTACTACGAAGATATATACCTTTCCTTGATTCACAGAGTCAGCAGTGTTGTGCATATGTTGAGCTTGCTAAGATTTATAAGAGCAAGGGCGAAGAAGAGAAGGCAAAAGAAACACTTCAAAAAGCAGTCTCAATTTCTGAATCGTTTGGACTTGAGCAAATTATAATTTTACGAGATCTTATCTGTGAATGTAGCTCTCTAGAAATGGAAGAAGTCGCGCTCCTGTTGGCTGTAGTTGAAGTTGGGATAGAAACCTCTGGAAGGAGTTTGAGTTCAGACGAAAAAATTATTTTTGCAGAAATCTTAGTTGCAACAAATAATGTAGAAAGAGCTATTGAAGTTTGTCTAGATGATCGAAAGATTCAAGTCTCTTTATCAACTCTTTTAGCAAAATATGGATATCTAGAGTTAGGATTGGAAAGGGTGCGAAGATATTCAAGTCTTATTATACAGGTTAGTGGGCTTATTGAAATTTCTAAAGTATTGAACGAGGATGACAGAAAAATACCTTTACTGAATGAGGCTGAGTTAATTCTTTCTAACGAAAACTATAGCTATCAAGGATTTCATATGGTGCGCCTTCTTTTTGAGATAGCGCAGGAATTTAGAAGTTTAGAACAAAATTCGAAGGTTTTGTCTATTATAAATAAAATTAGAGATTTAATGAAATCAGAGACACCGCTTCGATTGCGAGACAAATTTGAGATTTTTGTTGAAGCAGGATCTAAAATGGCAGAATTTGAGTATAAAGAAGAGGCAAATACTATATTTAATGAAGCAAAATTAACTCTAATAGCATTAAAATTAGAACCTAGTGTCTATCAAAATCATTTATGGGAACTAGCACAAAAACAGCTTAAAGTAGGGTTGGTTGAAGAAGGAAGAAAAACACTCAATAAAGTCTTTATATCTAGAGCCAAAAATAATGATAAAGAGGGGCTTTTTCATGCAACCTTTGAAATAGGATATTTTCTTTTGCATGCCAAAGGATGAAAAATTGCAAACTGCTTTCTATCATTTCATCTAATTGGTATAGATATGAGGATGAAGCAAAACTATTTTTTCGCAGTTGTTTGTTCTCTTTTTGCAAATATGAACTCATCAGTTATTAATGTAATTGTGAGCAGATTGCCCTACGAAGTGCATGCGCTAAAAATTTTCTTTTTCCAAGTGGCTTTTAGTGTTTTAATTACTTTTCCTTGGATTTTTAGAAAGGGGTTTTCGGTCCTAAAAACCGATCAATTAAAATTGCATGTGAGAAGAGCGATGATTGCTATGGTCTCGGTCTTCTTTTTTTACACCTCTTTAAAGGCAATTTCATCTGTTGATGCTGTAATTGTGAAAAACACGTCACCATTTTATGTTCCTTTGCTTGCTATGTATTGGTTAAGGGAAAGCATTCCTAAGATCACCTGGCCTTTAATAGGTCTTGGGTTTATCGGGGTTTGTTTAGTGATAGGACCTTTTGATTCGAATTTCACATTTTTGCACTGTTTCCCTCTTCTTGCTGCTGTTGGATATGCATATATGATTGTTTCTGTAAGTAAGTTACGTATGAGGGATTCTGCTGAGCAAATATTGTTATTTTATACTTTGACGGTTGTTGCTTTCTTAGCCCCTTTGATTATATTAACATGGCAACCGATACCTCTAGAATTGTGGGGATTATTTGCTGTTTTAGGGGTCTTCTTTGGAATAGGGCAGATTGCGATTATTACTGCATATTGTCTATCAATGCCAGGAAAGCTTGCTCCATTTATTTTTGCTGAAGTTTTCTTTACGTATTTGTTGCTGCATGTCTTTTTTGGTGTAACTATCTCGACAAGAGACGTTTTAGGAGCGTCATTAATCATTGGTAGCGCTTTAGTAATGTTATGGGCTCAATATCGCGCGAAAGAGGTTTCTGCCAAGTAAATAAAAAGGAAGGCTTGTGTTTACAAAAGGTGTTGCTCTAGTCCTCTTTGGGTATTTAAACTTTGCATTGATCGATATTATTGTCAGTCAGGCTGAGCATTCAATGCATGCGTTAAAGATTTTCTACTTTCAAGTGCTCTTTTCTTCCATCTTTCTCTTTCCTTGGGTAGCTCGTCAAAAAGGCAGATTTTTTAAAACAAAGAATTTACGACTTCATGTTTTTCGTGCAATTGTTGCGATCGCATCTGTCTTTTTTTTCTATTCAGCCCTGCAAATAATTCCACCTGTAGATGCAGTTCTTCTTAAGAGCACTTCGCCAATTTTCACTCCGATTTTAGCTCTGTTTGTGTTTAAAGAGAGGGTGTTAAAAAGGGTGTGGCCATTGATTTTTTTGGGTCTTTTTGGAGTCTATTTGATAATTGGTCCTTTTAATTCAAGTTTCACATTTGTTCACTTGTATCCATTAGTTAGCGCATTAGCAGTATCGTATATTACTTTAGCAGTATACAAACTCGGTAAAGAAGACTCTCCAAAGCAAATCGTATATTCTATGAATATTACGGGGTTAATTTTTTTAACGCCGATTGTTTTGCTTAATTGGGAACCAATCCCAAATCATCTTTGGATGATGTTTGTTTTACAGGGGTTGCTTTTTTCATTGGCTCAGATTTGTTTTGTCAAAGCATATACTTTATCAACTCCTGGAAGATTAGCTCCTTTTTTGTTTTCAGAAGTCTTCTTTGTTTTTGTATTCCTACGTCTGTTTTTTTCTGTCTCAATATCAATGAAGGAAATACTCGGAGGGGCAATAATTGTGTCGAGTATGAGTTTGATTTTTTATCTTACACGTAACAAAGAAGAAGAAGCCTCTTTTGACTAGCACTCAAAATTTTTGTTTGCTTAAAATTAAGAACTCCTAATACAATCTTAACATTGCGTTAATGTGCCGTATGAGGAGTTAAAGTGGAATTAGCAACACTTCTTAATCCTATAGACCAGAGAGAGTTGCCTTTTCCTCTGGAAAATCAGCCAGACATTCCTGCTTCTGGTCTAGAATATGAAAATCTTCCCCAAAGATCAGAAATTGAAAGAATGGAATGTCTTCTTCCACGGATGTTGTTTCACTTTAATAAAGTCAAAGGTCTGCCAAGGCTGCCTCGAACTTGCAAACCAGTTATAAGATGGACAGATTATGGATTGTCAATTCTTTTACCAAGAGATTATTCAGATATAGGAATACAAGTTGCTTTAGCGGTTCAGTATTGGATTGCGCCAGACTTGTTTTCTGTAAATCCAGCAATGAAGAATTGTATCATGCAACATTTTTATAAGGGTGGTGTCGTTTTTACTTCAAAAAGAAATTTTGTTGCTTTTTTTGACCACTGGAATCTTAACCGAAATGAAGTAGGGGCAATTTATGACAAATATCAAAACAAAAAAAATGAGTCAAAATCAAACGTAGTAGTTCGAAGGTCAACGCATGATTCGAGTGTTACTTATATAGTTTAAATGGAGGTTATTATGTTAAGAGTAGAATCAATAAATCCGAGCTTATGGCCACATCGGTTTAGGGAAACAGAAGGAGTTCCAGGAGCCCCGCCGTATTTTAGAGAGAAAGAGAAAGTACATATGCCTGAAGACATAGATTTTGCAAAATATTATAAAAAGAGAGACTCTAAGTTTTCTGGAATGTTTTTAGCAAACACAAGCTATACATTGTCAGGGCCATCTGTTGCAGACACTTTGCATAAGGTGGCGGGAATATTTTTAGATACTGTTGTTATTCCAGGAGAGCCTCGACCACCATTGAATTGTAGACTACTGGTAAGGCGTGTTGGCCAAAAAATTGCTTTGTATTTTCCACTAAAAGATACGGAGCGTGGAAAAAAGACAGCAAATTTCATTCTTGAGCAAATGCCAGGATTGTTTACATTTGATGAAGCAGTGGAAAATAGGTTTCTAAATCATCAATATAAAGGAAGAGTTGTCTTTGATTCTCGGTATAACTTTGCAAAGTTTTTCTCAGCCTTTGGGTTAGATCCGATAAGTTTACATGTAGCTTATGTACTTGATACACGAATTAAGAAGAGGCTTTATCCAGGCGATATGGAGGAGTGATTTTAAACATTTCACAAAGCCTAAAAAAGAAAAATTGTTCAAGGATAACTGGGTCGTTAAACTCAACAATGAGAAACTTTTTTGTTTCGGTCTCGTTGCCAAGCGGACGTTCAACGTGCACTGTTTGTCCTTGAAATTTCACACTGATAAAATTGTGTTGTGTACAAAAAACGCGAATTCGAGTCATGTGCTTTAGCCATATAGCACTTTCCGGAGGTTTCCCAAAGCGATCGGCTAATTCATCAAAGATTTCATCTACCTGTTCAATTGAGTTAGCATCACCTAGACGGTGGTACGTTTCAAGGCGAAGGGTTGCATCGTTGATATAAGCATCTGAGAATTTTGCATCGTATGTAAATTCGACTCTTGTTTCAATGAATGAGGTTTTGTGTTTTTTCTTCATTGCATCGACGGTACGCTTTAGGAGTTTGCAATAGAGATGGAATCCAATTGAGGCGATGTGACCTGATTGTTGCACACCTAGAATGTCGCCTGCACCCCGAATTTCTAAATCTCTCATAGCAAGTTTAATTCCCCCTCCAAAACCAGAAGCTTCAACAAGGGCATTAAGTCTCTTGCGGGCGTGTTCTGCAAGTGATTTATTCGAGGGGATAAGAAAGTAGGCATAAGCTGATTTATTCCATCTTCCAACTCGTCCGCGCATTTGATAGAGGTCTGAGATTCCAAAACGATCAGCACGGTCGATGAGGATGGTATTTGCGTTGGGGATGTCGATGCCATTTTCAATAATTGTTGTCGCAACAAGAACATTGAGATCGCCCTTCTTAAAGGCGTGAAATACATCATCAATCATGTCAGCTGACATCTGGCCATGAACAACGCCAATTTTTGCTGTGGGCATTAAATCTTGGAGCTCTTTTGCTTGTTCGTAGATTGATTCTACTCTGTTGTGAATAAAGTAGACTTGTCCACCTCTTGTAACTTCTCGCAAGAGGGCGTTTTTTATGACGTCATTTTCCTTTTCGGCGATGATTGTCTTGATCGGAAGTCTGTCGTGTGGCGGAGAACTTATCACAGACATCGGTTTTGCACCGATGAGGGAAAAATAAAGAGTACGGGGGATTGGGGTCGCAGTTAGCGTTAAGCAGTCGACATTCGCCTTTAATTTTTTGAGCTTCTCTTTTGATCTTACGCCAAAGCGTTGCTCTTCATCAATGATGATTAGGCCAAGATCTTTAAAGAGAACGTCGCTTGAGATAATGCGATGCGTTCCGACGAGAATATCTATCTTTCCAAGGGCAACCTTTTCAAGAGTCTCTTTCACTTGTTTCGGTGTTTGAAAGCGAGAGGCAATTCCAATGTTAATTCCAAAAAGATCCATTCTAGACTTAAAACTCTCGTAGTGTTGCATCGCTAAAACGGTTGTAGGAACTAAAACAGCGACTTGCTTGTTTCCATCGGCGACAGCTTTAAAAGCAGCGCGCATGGCAACTTCTGTTTTTCCATAACCAACATCACCGCAGATAAGGCGATCGAGGGGTTTGTCAGAAATCATGTCATTTTTAATGTCAGAAATAGCAGACATTTGATCAGCAGTTTCAACGTATTCAAAGGCATCTTCAAAAAGTTGCATGTCTTCACCATCTGGGGAATAGACAAATCCACCTTCGATTTCGCGTTTTGCTTGTAATTCGATTAAGTCTTTAGCGTAGCCAATGATAGATTGTTGCGCGCGAGTTTTGAGACGTTGCCAATTTGATGTGCCAAGCTTGTGTAGATCTGGAGATTCTTCTTTTGATCCAATGTAGCGGCTAACTAAGTGTGATTGTGCTGCTGGAACGTATAGTTTGCTTGATTCTGCATACTCAATGATCAAAAACTCAGTCATTTGTCCGAGGTGATTATTCTTCTTCTCAACACCGAGATATTTTCCAATTCCATTGTGAAAGTGTACAACAAGATCGCCGACGCAAATGGCATGAAATTCATTGACTGGAGTGTGGTATGATGTGCGCCATTTTTTTCTGCGAACTTTATAGTGATGCGTAAATTCAGTGTATGGAACTACGCTGCAATTGATGCGTGGCAGTGCAAATCCAGAAGATAGATAACCGCGTAGAAAAAGAGACTTTTCTGGTAGTTGAGTAAGCTTTGCTTTTATTTGGTCACTTTCTTTATCTGAGCCTGAGAGAAAAATAGTTTCTGTTGTGAGTTCATGCTGAGAAATCCCTTCTGCGATGTCTTCGCTTTCATAGTATGTGTCTAGAGTAAGAAAAGGAGAAGCAATTCTGCTTGTTGTTAATGTTTCATTGCAAAAATCAAAGGTCAAAAGATCTTTATCTTTCACAACTTTTTGTGAAATTTTTTCAAGAGGTGCATCTGAGAAAAGGATTTTATGTCGGTCGCTTTTTAATATATCAATAAAATCGATGAAGAAAGGGGAGACAGTTTGCGTCATTTGCTTGAGCGCAACATAGGTGTCTTCTGTGGCAAGAAGATTATCAAATGCGATAGTGGCATCATCAAAGTAATCAAGAATTGAGACAAGATCTTTTGCATTATGGACAAAAGCATACTCATCAGCATGACCAAGGGTGAACTTTGTGACTTTTTCATGTGATTTTTGGCTCATGGGGTCAAAAGTTCTAATGTCATCAATCGTATCACCGAAATATTCAACGCGATAAGGAGTCATGCTTGAAACAGGGTAGACATCAATGATTCCACCTCGGACAGCAAATTGGCCCTTGTCTTCAATCAGTTTTGTTTTCACGTAGCCGAGATCAACAAGGCGAGAGATGAGTTTCTCAAACTCAAGCTCTTCTCCAACCTTTATGGTGCTAAACGACGCCTTGAGCGCTTTTGGAGAAACGACCTTTTGCAGAAGAGAAGCCAGGGATGTTACAAGAATGATAGGTTCTTTTTGCTTTGTTAGATTCAATAACGCTAAAAGTCTTTCACCAATGATGTCAGGACTTGGTTTGATCTCTTCACCAATAAGAACTTCCCAGGAAGGGAGATCAACAACGCGTTCCTTTTCAAAATAGAGGAGGTCTTCAAAGAGTTTCTCCTTTCGATCACCTTCTGCAATGACAATTAAGGGTTTCTTTCTTGAATTCAGAGCTTTTGAAAGAATGATCGATTTCGGGGCATCCCAAAGCTCTTCAAAAAGAATAGACGGCTTGCTTGCAAGCTCATCAAACTTTTCAAAGAATGGGTCTTTATCTAGTATTTGTAGCAGTTCTTTCATTTTTTTATGAGTGATTTAGCTTTTTTATAAGCCTTTTCGAGTCCTTCGGGATTAGTGCCGCCTGCTTGTGCGTTATCAGGTTTGCCGCCACCTGAACCTGAAATTTCAGGTGAAATAGCCTTAATAATCTCACTTGCGGAGAGATTTTTTGCTATTAGATCTGGAGAGACCTTAACAAGAAGTCTTGCACGGTCATCTTCTTTCATCCCTAAAATAAGGAGGCATGATCCAAGGCGACTAAACAAGTCATTGGCAAGAGGCGCAAATTCATCTTTCATGAGTTCGACTGTTGCACAAACGACGTTAATGTTGCCTATTACTTCTTTTTTCGTCATTAAATCATCAAGAACGGATTTAATATGGACCTTTCTCATCGATTTAAGTTGGTGACGCAGCTGCCCAATTTCATCAAAAAGGGCATCGATTTTTGTTTCTACTTGCAAAGGTTGCGTATCTAATTTGTCACAAACCAGATTGAGGAAATCCTCTCTTGTATATGAATACTCTTCTGCAAGTTTTCCTGAAACAGCTTCGATACGTCTTACTCCTGCTGCGATTGAAGATTCTTTAACGATGCGAAAGTGGCCAATTTGAGAGAGAGAGTCAACATGTGTGCCTCCACAAAGTTCTTTTGCAAAGTTGTCGATATCTACAACCCGAACAGTTGAGCCATATTTGTCGCCAAAAAACTGTTTAATATCACTGCGTGTTTTTACTTGTTCATAGGAAATTTCAGAGATTTCAACAGGGTGGTTTATACGAATGGCTTCTGCAATTAATAATTCAACTTCTCGAATTTGTTCTCTTGTTAAAGCTTTGTGATGAGAAAAGTCAAAACGAATTGAGTTGGGTCCAACGCTTGATCCTGCTTGTCTAATGTGGGGGCCGAGAACTTTTTCAAGTGCCCAATGAAGTAAGTGAGTTCCTGTGTGATTTCGGCAGATAAGGGTACGTCTTTCTTCTTCAACACTTGTTTGTACAGGTTCTCCTACCATTAGAATTCCTGTTTTAAGCTTCCCTGTGTGAAGAACAACTCCTGGGTAAGGGTTTTTGCAATCAACTACAGAAAAGTGTGCTGAATGGTGGTTAATTGTCCCTGAGTCTCCTGTTTGACCACCCATTTCAGCGTAAAACGAAGTTTGGTCAAGAATGATAGAGGCCTCATCTCCAGCTTTTATCTGGTGAACGAATTCTCCATCTTTGAGAAGCCCGATAATAGTCCCTTTTACCTCTAATTGGTCGTAACCAAGAAAAACGGTTGCAGGATGTTTTGTAGCAAAATCAGAAAAAACAGATTCTTCAACAACTTGAGCATGTTCTTTTCTAGATTGTTTTGATAATTCACGCGCCTTTTCTTCGAGGATCTGATACCCCTCAAGATTCACCTGAAGGCCGCTGTCTTTTGCAAGGAGCAGGATTTCCTCAAGAGGGAATCCGTATGTGTCTTTGAGTTTGAATGCGTCATCACCGCTAATCTCTCTTCGCTTAGAATCATTTGACTTTTCGATGATGGTATTTAAAATGTTTCCGCCACGAGTAAGAGTACGTAAGAAATTTTCTTCTTCAATTGTGATGATTTCTTCAATTTTTTCTTTCGATGAGGCAAGTTCTGGGAAGTCTTCACCCATTTCTTCAATGAGTGCAGGAAGAAGTTTTGCTAAAAAGGGTTTGTTTAAAGAGAGTTTTCTTCCATATCGAACAGCGCGTCTTAAAACCTTTCTTAATACATACCCGCGATCGACGTTTGATGGAACAGCTCCATCTGCAATAGAAAATGAAAGCGCTCTCATGTGATCTGCGATGACATTAAACGCAGCTTTATTTGAGTCGTATTTTTCTTTGCTAATTGATTCAGTTTCTTTAATTAGTCGGAAAAGAACGTCTGTTTGGAATACATTGTCTGCCCCTTGGAGGAGAGAAATCATGCGCTCAAGTCCCATGCCTGTATCAACACATGGCTTGGGAAGCAGGCTCTTTTTCCCAGATTCCTCTTGATTGTATTGCATGAAGACTAAATTCCAAAATTCGAAAAAACGCTCTCCCTCTGCATCTTCAATAGGATTGCGTCCCTTGCCAAAAAGATCTCCTTTGTCGTAAAAAAGTTCTGTGCAGGGACCACAAGGACCAACGTCTCCCATTTCCCAAAAATTGTCTTTTCCTGAGATACGAACAATTCGCTTTTCATCAATATGGGATTTCCAAAGTTCGAAAGCCTCGTCATCATCGACATAAATAGAGACCCAAAGTTTTTCAACAGGAAGTTGCATGACATGAGTTGAAAAATTCCATGCCATTTCTATGGCTTCTTTTTTAAAATAATCTCCGAAAGAAAAGTTTCCAAGCATTTCAAAAAGGGTGAGATGCCTTGTTGTGTGGCCAACGTTATCAAGATCGTTGTGTTTTCCACCAACACGGACACATTTTTGAGATGAGGCAGCTTTTCTATATTCGAGATTTGTTTTGCCTAAAAAGACATCTTTAAATTGGTTCATTCCAGCGTTTACAAAAAGCAGAGTAGGATCGTTATGCGGGATAACTGGGGACGATGAGACAATAGTGTGGTCTTTTTCTTTGAAGAAATGTAGAAACCTTTTTCTCAATTCTCGTGAAAACATACGATCTTTTCCTTGAAAATTACAATCAGATGAGTAGAATAAAGGACAACACTAAGAAATGCAAGAAGAGATGGCATCATGGATGAAGAAAATAAAAAGCTCTACCACGAAATTGCGAATACAATCAGAGGGTTATCAATAGACGCTGTTCAAAAAGCAAATTCGGGTCACCCGGGATTGCCTCTTGGTTGCGCTGAATTGGGGGCTTATCTCTGGGGATCCTTCATGAGATACAACTCAAAAAATAGTGAATGGTTTAACCGCGACAGATTTGTTCTTTCAGCGGGACATGGGTCAGCTTTTTTATACTCAGCCTTGCATTTAGCAGGTTACAAGGTTTCGCTTGAAGACCTAAAAAAGTTTAGACAGCTAAATTCTAACACGCCGGGACATCCAGAACGTCTAGATACTGATGGAGTAGAAGTTACAACTGGTCCTCTTGGACAAGGGGTAGCGAATGCAGTTGGGCTTGCTCTTGCAAATAAGATGTTAGAAGCACGATTAAATAAAGATGGGCATGAAATCATAGATAGTAAAGTTGTTTGCTTGGCTGGTGATGGATGTATGATGGAAGGGATAAGCTCTGAGGCATCATCACTTGCAGGACATCTTTGTTTGAATAATTTAATACTTATTTATGACATGAACTACATTACACTCGATGGAGAGTGGAAGGAGAGTTGTTCAGATGATCAAATCGCGAGATACAAATCATATGGATGGAATGTTGTCACAATCAAAGACGCTAACGAGATCACACAAATCGAAGAAGCCATGGCGCCTCTTCGAGGAAAGCTCGAAAAACCAACGCTTGTCGTGGCACATACGCAAATTGGCAAAGGGTCACCGCATAAAGCAGGGACAAGTAAAGTACACGGTTCACCTCTCGGAGTGGACGAAGTTAAAGCAACAAAAGAAAACCTTAAATGGCCCCAAGAAGAATTTTACATTCCGTCTTCTGTTAAGGAATATTTTGAGGAAGTAAAGAAAAAAAATGAAGCTCTTGAAAAGGAATGGAATCAAAAATTCATCACTTGGAAGTCTGCCCATCCCGATCTTTTTAAACTCTATTCGCATATGTCAGACCACCACATCCCAGCGCAATTAAAAAAAGAATTGCTTAGTTTGAAAATGCCAGAAGAGAGAATGGCTGGAAGAATTGTATCAGAACTGTGCATTCAAAAAATTGCAGAACACATGCCTAATTTGATTGGCGGCTCAGCAGATTTATCTGGTTCAAACAATTCAAACATTAAAAGTTCAGGTTTTGTAACAAGAGAAGATTTTACACCAAGCAACATCAAATATGGTGTGAGAGAGTTTGCGATGACAGCTATGGCAAATGGAATGTCAACAACGATTCTTCGTCCTTTTGTCGCAACATTTATGTGTTTTCATGACTATGCAAGAAATGCAGTTCGTTTAGCAGCTCTTTCTGATTATCCAGTGATTTTGATTTATACTCACGACTCTATTGGTTTAGGAGAAGATGGTCCAACGCACCAGCCAGTAGAACATTTGGCTTCAATGCGTGCTATGCCTAATTTTTATACATGGCGCCCTGGTGATGCGAATGAAGTAAAAGCTGCTTGGTGGTTTGCTCTAAATCATCAAAAAGGTCCTGTAGGCCTTATGTTGACAAGACAAGCTTTGCCAACACTTGAGCAAACAGGCGGAGACATTGAAAATAAAGCTCTGCGTGGTGGATATATTTTAATTGCAGAAGATAAGTCAAAAGCAGTTGATTATACTTTAATTGGAACAGGGTCGGAGTTGAGCTTGGCAGTTGATGTAGCCGAAAGACTAAAATCAACACATGGCAAAAACGTGAGAGTTGTTTCTCTTCCTTGCTTTAGACAATTTGAAAATCAAGATGAGTCTTATAGAAATAAAGTACTTGGGGGTGATCTTGGGCAAAGAGTTTGCCTTGAGACAGGAGTTTCTTTTGGATGGGATCGTTATATCGGGCCACAAGGAATTGCAATTACAATAGATGAATTTGGCCGCTCAGCGCCGATTGCAGATGTGATGCAGTACTTTGGCTTCACAGCAGATCAAGTGATTGAAAGACTAATGACGCGGGGAAAGGTTAAAGTATAGGTAGCGATGGAGCCACGTTGTTTAATAAATTCTTTCTGATCTGCGTTTGCTTGATTTCTCATGTGACTCTTAAAGCAAGTGTAAATTTCAATGTTGTAGATCCAAATGCGCTCTATTTTAATTCGGGAAATACGAATGAAGTACGCAGGAATGCGCAAATTAAACTCATTAAGACAAGCACAACATACACGCTAGAAATATTGCCCCAATCACGAACGGTACAGGGTGATGTTGTTATTGTTCAAAATAATTTGGCAGACTTAGATGTAGGAATTGTTGCTACTACAAAAACCTATGCTGAAGTTGAGAAAGCAAAGGCGCTAAATGGTAACCTTGTGCTTACTGCAACACCAAATCCAGAAGCAACTGGCGGGTATGAAGTTTTTTTGCAGATTTTGAATTTGCAAATGAATTTCATTTCTATGAGTAGCAGTTTTTACGATTTTCAAACAAATGCACTCTCAGACAATCAAACGCAACTTCTTTATTTCAACTATTTATTAAGCGATGGCAAAACACCTGTACGCGCATGGTTTACTACAGGATACTCTATTTTACTTGCCGATACGTGGAGTTCAGATCGATTGATTCTTGTGAACAACTCTTTTGGATCAAAGATAAAACAGAAAAAAACATTTAAGATATCGATGCCCTATGAATTTCTGAATCTTCTTCCGGTGGGAACTTATGGATTTAACCTGAATATGGGAATGAATCCTTATACAACACCTTCCCTCGCTAGTCAAATTTCTACTTATGATTCGATCGTAAGCACACAAGCGTCAACACTTTATAAAACTGTTGTAGATATCAATGCCGTTCTAACAAATCAAAATAGCCTACACTCACTGAGTACAGCCCAGATAAACCAGCTAAAAGCAAATCGGAAGCTGATCTTTTCGATTTATCAGACATTTCTTAAAGATGTAAAGAAGCAGTATCAAGCTTTTCTCAAAGATGCAACGGTAACACCTTCTGAGATTGTTTCCATAGACCAGAGCATAGTTGGAATTGATGAAGCACTTGCGGCTCTAAACCTTCTAATCGATGCAGCTGCTCTAGAATAGTCAAAGATCGTCATCATCAATAACAGCAGGAGGAGAGTGGTGGTTAATGTCTCTTTGCCATTCAGAATGATGACGAAGTAAAAGTAATATTCCTGCAAGAATGCCTAATAATCCATAAAACACAAGGGGTAAGAAAGTTGCGATCATCGCAATAGCTCCTCCGACAATAGCTGAAACTCCTTGTGCTCCTGCAACAAGAGATTGATTGTTTCCCATCACAGAACCTTGTCGGGTTTTATCGACCATAAATGAGATCATTGCAACAGAGAATGTGTTGGCAAAGGCAAGAGAAAAAGTGGTGATTCCAAGTGTAATCCATATTGAATTGAAAGATGAAAAGCAGACGATTGAAATCATTGCAATTCCCATGATAATACTGCTGATCAATGTAATTCTTTTAGCTGCTCTTAGCCTGGAAAAGAAGGGGGTCAGAAAGATATTTACGATGATAAATGGAAAGGCCACATAAGCAATAATTAATGAAAGAAGGGCAAATGGGGTGTTAAAGATTAGTGTTATGTAGGTAGGGTAAAATCTAAGGTAGCCAAAGATTGCAAAATAAATGAGGAAATTAACCCCGTAATAATACCTTAACTCTTTGTCTTTAAAAACATTTGTTAGATTTGTGAACTCTTGAAAATATCCACGATTGATGTTTGTATCAACTTTGTGTGTCTCTTTAAAGTGAAGTCTTACCCAAATCAGTATAAAAGTCATTAATATACCCACTAACCAAAATGTGGTTGTTGGACCGAACCACCAGAATATTTTATCATTTGAAAAAACACTGGCGATAAGTGGGCCAAAGATAAAGCCCGTGCTTGAACATACGTAAATGTAGCCAAAATAACGACTTCTATTTGAATCGTCAACGCTATCGACAATAGCTCCTTGTGCAATTGCAATATTTCCTTCAAATAGTCCTGCAAGGAAGAGGCTGAGGTAGACCCATGAGAATAGAGTGGTTTTTAGAAAAAGAGCCGTTGAAACCGTTGCTAATATTGTTAAGACCAAGGAGATGATTAAGACTTTTTTTCTTCCAAAGCGATCAGAAAAAGCTCCTAAAATTGGAGATCCAAAAAATTGCCCTAAAGGATACATGCTCAGTAGAAGGCCTAAAATAAATTTCTTTTCAGTCACACCTAAAGTTGGGTAAATTAAAGGGCCAAACTCAGGATCAAACACAATAGACGTAAGGATAGGGATTTGAATGCTATACGCTAAAAATCCAATGAAGATAACAAGGTAGAGTGGAAAAAGACGCTTCATAAAAGTTGATTATCAAAATTCAATGACTTAAAGTCTATCATAAACTAGCTATTTTGGGTGAGTATGTATCGGCCTTTTTTGCTTATCCCTTTATGTACAATTTTTCTTTTTGCAAAGCAATCAGACATGCTTGAATTTGTAACAATCGCAGCACCTGATTTTTCTATTGAGCTCAAAGATTCAGTCAATGATCCCTTTTCTACGAACTTTTTGATGTGTGAGTTTGATTCTAACGAGGTAAAGAAAAATAACAAAAGAGATACGAAAATTGGAACTATTTATTTGGTAATAAGCGATTTGATGGAAGAGGTTAGATACGATCGCGTCTATATTATGGGAACAACAGTTTCAAATAAAGGAGAGTTTGAAATTGCTCATATTTTTAATCAAAGAGAGACGCTTGTTGTGACATCAGATAGAAATTCTTCAGGAAAGAAAAAGAAAACAGAATTAACAAGCGGATCGCTTGTGCGAGAAATTTCACCGGGGGAGAAAATTTCTCCCCCAGAAGCGCATAAAATCACCGTCTCTGCAAAAAAAGGAACGCTAGAAGGGAAGGCAAGCGGCCTATATGAGGGGCAAATCTTATTCGTTGCAGTTTCAAACTCTTAAGAAGCAACTTAACTTATGCACTCACCCAAGTGTATAGCACTGTTGCTTCATAAGTTCCTGAATCAGTCGAACCTTTGTCATTTGCTACGGCATAGAAAGTATGATTATGAACTTCATTCTCAATGATTCTCCCTAAAGCAGAAGCATATGTACGAATCGAGTCGCCAGCATTAACAGATATTGGTTTTGCAAGCTTAATGCCAAGAGAGTTATGATCTGTTGTCAAAGACAAATATACAGCTTTATTGGAACCATCTGTCTTTATTGAGCGAAATAAGGTGCCTTCTGAGTTTGGAGATGTGATTTTTAAGCTATCAGTTCCACTTGCATTGTTGTTAAAGAGTCCAACTTGGATAGCGCCCAATAAGTAAGGGTTGCTTTTTGCATCTTTGATTGCTTTTGCGTCTACTTCAGCAAGGATTAAATTTTGATCAAGCTTAACAAGCATTTCTGTTCCAATCACGCAAACAACTGTAAGAGTTTCTTGTGACGCAGCTTGGATTTTTGTTGCTGCAAGACCTATAAATAACATTGAAACTAAGAGTAGCTTCTTATAAATTTTCTTCATAAATGACCTCCCATTTAATTTTCTATTAACAGAGAGGAAAATATAACCAAAGAACTAATTGATACTTTTTATTTCAACAGCAAGGACTGTTTTATAAAGTGTGTTTTGAGTGGCGTTATTTAGAGCGCTTTCAGGCAATTCAAACTCAATTGTACAAGATTGAGTGGTGTTATGCTCATGGTGGTCGTATTGAAAAATGGAAGAATCATAATATAGTGGATGTGCATGGTGATGATCATCTGGAACGCAGGTGACTGACATGAGTATGTAGTTTTCTGGACTGCTAGTTGAAACAAGTTTAAATCTTCCATCAGGAGACAAATATGATGAGATTGGAAGAGACGGATCTAAAGTAAGAACTACGGCGTAATTTGCTGAAGTTCTGAAGTATTCAACTGTTGTAGATCCAATAAATAATGACCCAGTGTGTTTTTTCTTAGATATTTTTTCTGTTTTGAGCTTTTCAAATTTTGTACTTCCCACGTTTACTAGAACAAACTCAGGGATTTTTATAGATATTGTAAGAGATTTTGTATTTGCATAACTTTGTTGTATATTCAGAAAGAACATTCCTACAAAGGATGATAGGGTTATGGCGAGTATTTGAATTCTTTTCATATCGCCCTACAAAATTGTCGCAATCGTAAGAAAGTAAGTGATTTGCTTCTCTTTCTGTTTCTTTTCTACATGAAAAGTATAGAGTTTGTTTTTAGAGATGTGCATTTTTCTGCTCTTAAGCGCTTCTTTTGCATTTAGATATGTTCGCCTGATCTCTCTTTGATGAAGCGTATAAAGAGGAATAATTCCGGAAAAAATAGAGGGAGAGAATCCGAATGTGATCATGCTGTCTTCAATATCAGTACTTTCTAAAGAAGCTATAGGCACATCATCATCATCGAATTCAACTTCAATGATGATGTTTTGGTCAGAAAAAACTGGAGAAATGCATAAAAGGAATAAAAGGGATATTTTTCGAATTAAATTCATAATTAAACTCTAATAAAGGTTAATTACAAATCTTAGTTAATTAATAAATAAATTCAAGACTAAAGAGCTTCGCAATAAGGAGCCAAACGTAGGCGTCTGAGGATTGTTGAGAGTTTGCTTAACTCTTTTGTAGAGTGGTTTAAGTTGATCACGAATCGAGCAATTTGCTTCCTTAGATGATCTTCTTGTATTCGAAAAGTGTTTGCGATGCATTGATTTTCTGAAAGGTGAAAATTGAAGTGTTTTAGTTCTAGCAGGTTGTCAAAAGAGAGGGAAATGATATGAGAGTCACCTTCTGAAAGAGACAACCCTGTTTTAATAAAAAGTTCGCGGAACAACTTCGTGTTTTTACTTAAAAGAGCTCGTTTTTCTCCCATTGTCGGGAGCAAGTCTAGAGAGGCTTTAACAAAACCCAGTATAAGTGGGGAAAGGTTTGTCGCAGATGCGATTGACGGGGAAGAAGTTAATACGAAGTCTTTGACTTGGTTGGAAGAAAGGACGTATGATGCATAATTGCCAAAAGTCTTACCAAAAGAGCCGAAAACAAGATCAATTCCAGGGATAGTTGAAGCAAGTCCCAGACCATGTCTTCCCATTGCAGAGAAGCTGTTTGTGTCATCAACGATGAGAAATGCGCGCAAGGCTTTAGAGAGAGTGCCTAGTTGCTTTAAGTTAGTGATTTTGCCTGTAGTTGATGAAATGGATTCAACAAGTATGATAATTGTATCAAACTTAGATCGATCTATTTTTTCGATAATCGAAGTTAGGTGGGATTCATTACTGATGTCAAAATTCTTGATCAACGAAGGTCTTGTTGGAGAGTATGCGAATGAATCTTGTTTTAGGATCAAAGTTTTAGGGGACGTGAGGCTTTGAATAACTTGGCTTGGAACAATTTGTTGCAGGTCTAAGATAGTCGCTGTTTCAAAAAGAGTCATCGAAGCAAAAGTCTTTTCGACATGTCGTTTTAGATTTACTAGTTGATTAACGGGTCTTGAAGGTAGGTCTCCCATTCCCCATTTTGACATAAACTCAACACCAGTTTTTCTAACGTGCTCGTGTTCAACAAGATTCATGCTGTCAAAAGAGGCAAAATTCAATAAGGACGACTTCTCGCAAAAAAGCATGCGAAATTGACGTTGATAGTTTTGAAAAGCCGACTTAAAAAAAAGGTCGTCTGCTTTTTTCTTGAGCAAGAGAAACTCCTAGCGGTAGACAAAGGGAGAGTCGCTACTTTTTAAGCGATCGCCTATATTATAGCCACGTTGTTTGTATGTTTTTAATAAATCAAGATTGCTTTCTGGTCTGATCAAAAGAGTTTCGTTGATGCCATAAACTGCTGCAATAGACTCTTCTTCGACAGTAAAATCTATGTCTGCATCAAAAATGTAAGCTTTGTTTTCTGAAAGGGGAATGCAAATAGCAATAAGTAGGCCTTGAAAAGGGAAGTTGTGATAGTCAACGACGCCTTTTGAGAGAACTTCATCATACACAAGACGGATGTGTCTTTCACCAGTAAGTTGATGTAAAACTTCTCCAATATTCTTGTGCGTAAGAATTTTCTCTATATTTTTGCTTTTTTGAAAATGATTGATTCCTGTTTTAAGAAAGAATAATTGAGAAAAATGAGACTTTGAAATTAAATCGTCAATGACGACTAGACCATCTTCTTTAAATAGCTGTTTTAGTTCTTGAGAGATCTCAATCTTCATGAATCGCTCCCAATCGTTCTAAATTTTTTACAGCCCGGTCTGCCTCATCTGGAGTCACAAAACCAGAGAGTCGAATATACCCCTCTCCAAAAGATCCGAATCCTTCGCCAGGAATAGAGACAATAGAACATACGTT
Organism: uncultured bacterium; assembly: GCA_964350315.1. Lineage (GTDB taxonomy): Bacteria > Chlamydiota > Chlamydiia > Chlamydiales > 2-12-FULL-49-11 > JAJZEO01. Next base: position 96,717 of record CAYGJD010000004.1, on the reverse strand, counting down.
CAATAGACGATCAAACCATTCCCAAGAGTCTCCTCCTGGAACTTCCCACCAAATATAAGGTGAGTTGATGGCTCCAACACATCTAAAGCCCATTTTTTCAAGACTTTTCCGAATTTTCATTGCCCCTTTTAAATAACAGAATACTTGCTCATTGCATTCTGAAATCCCTTTTGGACTCAGGGCTGCAAGGCCAGCTTTTTGGATGGGGTAAGAAACTCCGTTAGTTTTTACAGATTGTCTGTTTAGCCATAACTTATTCAGATTGAAATTTCTGCCATCTGTGCTTTTTATTTCAAGTTCTTTAGGGACAACGCAATAACCAAGGCGAATTCCTGTAAATCCAGCTGATTTTGAGAAACTACGGAATTCAATAGCAACGTCTCTTGCCCCTTCGATTTCATAAATTGTTTTTGGGACATCGGCGGATTGTATAAAACTTGCATAAGCAGCGTCAAAAAAAATCACACATTCAACTTCCTTTGCCCAATCAATCCATTTCTTAAGGTCGGTTCGCGTCATAGCAACACCAGTAGGATTTGATGGACTCGTTAAATAGACGAAATCAAGTCGCTCATTTGGAGGTTCTGGAATAAAGTGATTTTCGGAGGTAAGGGGAATTTTTATAATCTGTTCACGGCCTGCCATGATATTTAAATCTAAATAAACGGGGTAAGTAGGGTCCATAATCCCAACTTTTGAATTTGTAGAGAAAAGCTCTTGCATGCCACAAATATCAGCATTGATCCCTTCTGAAACGAAAATTTCATCAGGAGAGATTTCCACTAAATTGTACTCAACTTTTGCAATTGCTTCTCTAAGAAAACTATATCCTTGATAGGGGCCGTAGCCAATAACCTTTTCTCCAACTTCATCAGCAGCCTCTTTCAATCCAGCGACTATTGAAGGGGCAATTGGCATAGAGATATCGCCTACGCCTAAATCGACAAATTCGTCGTCAGATACGCGACTTTTTAAAAGATCTCTTTTTTCTTCAATAATTGGAAAAAGATACTTTCTAGAAATTTTTAACAGGTTTTCATTTATCAAGGCCATAAGGGGAAAAGATTAACAAAATATAAGTATTCTATCAATCAAAAGATCAATGTCTTCTTAACGCTTATTTTCCTCAATCCACTCACGAAAATTTGCAATAGGAAGGATGGTATTGTATGAATGATAAAAACCCTTCATCACTAATAAATTTAGGATTCCTACGACGACATATTCTGAAGAAGGAGAAGACTTGTTGAAACATTCTTTGGATTCAAAAATTTCTTCGAGTGCCATAGGGGAATTTTCATTTGGTGCTTGTATGAAGATTGGAGCTCCGCTGTCTCCTTCAGAACCTATTCCTTCAAGAGGTGTTATAGGGAAATTGTCGTTTGGAGAATTGAAGATGATTGCATAAAAGGTGTCATAATTGGGATCGTTGATAATGCCTTCTATTGAGTTAGTGAAGGCTCTTTTGATAAAGTCGCTTGGTTTTGGCCCAGTGAGGCCGTTTCCGGGTTTTCCAAAGCCGCAACCAATGCAAGAAGTGTTTTGAATTACCTCTTCATACCACAGGTTTGCAGGTTCGATGTCATTAATGGGAGTGTCAAGAATCAGTAATCCAATGTCATTAAAGAGTGAGACTACTTGATTGTTTAGATTAGTTTCACGGTGGTAGTTACTATGTCTTATCGTTCTTCCTTGGACTTTGATGATTTTTTGTTTTATGGGGTGGAAAACACGAAAAAATCCAATGTCGTTATTTCTAATAGCGTGTGCAGAGACTAGAACTGTACTAGGAGAGATAAGGGTTCCTGTAGAGCTTAATCCTCGGCAGTTAACACATCCGACTGGAGCAAACTGTTTTTGATTGCTAAAGTTTAGATAGAGGGTTTCTGGAACATCGTGTCGGCAGATCACACTTTGCAGTGATGAAAATGGGAGGAAAATAAGAAAAACAAATCGAAAAACTTGCATAAACTAGAATTCACTAAAACAGTTTCTAAGCAGATTTGTCTATCCCGCTTTATTTCGAGAGATTATGCCTTTTCACCGTTGTAGTCAAGATCATCTGTAAATGATGCGGGGATAGAATTCTTGCTAGAAAAACTAATCCAGAGAATTTTAGACATGATAAAAGGTTGGAAAAGAAATGGCTTAACATCATGCTTGTTGAAGATAATGTCTTTTGCAAGCACAAGTTTTGTAAGGTAAAGTTTAACCTTTTTACAGATTAGTGCTGGCTGCCAACCAAGAACTAGCATTCCTAGAAAAATTTGCTTCATAGATTCTTTAGGAGCTTTAATCAACGGTTCGCAGTGATTGAAAAAAGCTTTATCAAGACGATCTTTTGCATGAAAAAGAGTGACTCCGCTTGTTAAGCGGGGATTGCATTCAAATGCATAAATTTGTCCTGATGGATGTTCAACAAAATCAAAAGCAATTTGTCCTGTAAAATGAGTTTTTCTCACAAACTCTTCTGTCCATTTAAAAATGCCTTCGTGTTCGATTGAGGAAAATGAGAGGCAAAAACTCCCGCTGTTTGCATTTGTTTTTTTGCTGTTTTCACGAATGAATTCCATTGGATATAAAGAATGAGCAGAGATTTTTCCTTCATGACAAAGGGTATAAGAACAAAAAATATTGCCAATCAGCCACTCTTGTGCAATCCACTCTTCGCTTTTTGAAGGGTGAATATCAGGTAAAGGGCCCCCTTTTCTTACTTTAAATACACTTTTTGAACTTCTTGAGAATCCTGGTTTTAAGGCAAATAGATCCATATCGACAGCAAGGAGTTCTTCTCTTGATCGTATAATTTGAGTTCGTGGTGTTTCAAAACCTAATTGATCGAGAAGCTTGATAAAGCTTCCCTTGTTATGTACTTTAGCAAGAAGGTCAAAGTCTGTAACAAATAATTTACACCGTTTGTTGAACTTATCTTTGTGCTTAGAAACGAGTAAAACATCTTCCCAAGTTGGAATGACTAAGTCGATCTTCTCATCTTCTACAATTCTTGCAAGTTCTTTAATATGTTCTTCTGGTTGAAATCTAGGAGAGGGAACTCGATAGTTTTTTTTCACACAATTTGAAAATTTACAATAATGAAACTTCTGAGGGTCTGTGACATAGACTTCATGACCTGCGGAATGAAGTAATCTTGCAAGGTAAAGGGTCATAGGGGAACGCCCATTTGTAAGAAGAATTCTTTTATTCACTATTTCCATATTAACTAATATCATTTGTTCGTTATTGTAAATTTTCGTATAGAACACTGCTGATTTAATTTAAATAAAACATAATTAAAGTCCAATTTATTTCAAATAAATGACTAAGGATTAACCCTTGCACTAAAAGAGAAAAAAGAAAGAATATAGGAGTATGCAAGACGCCAATCAATTCAAAGATAAAGTTCAAGAAATTGAAGAAAAGTTAGGATACAAATTTAACAATCCTGAGTTGTTAAAAGCAGCCTTTATACATAGATCGTTTTATCTCGATAAAATTAAAGATAATCGAGGAGACAATGAGCGTCTTGAATTTCTAGGTGATTCTGTTTTAAGTTTGATCGTTACGTCCTTTCTATTTGATTCTTTTTCTGAGCTATCGGAAGGTGAATTAACACAACTTAAAGAGCAAATTGTTGATTCAGATTCTCTTATGCAATATACAAAGATCCTTGATATTGAAAGTTATTGTCTTGTTGGAAAAGGGGAAAAAAAATCTCTTCAAGAAAGTTCAATATTAGCAGATCTATTTGAAGCAGTTTTAGGTGCTATATATATTGATGGGGGGTATGAAAAAGCACGTTTGTTTTTTCTGAAACATTTTCAAGAATTATTAGAACAAAAAACATCTTTTCCAAAAAGAAATTGGAAAAAAGAGTTGCAAGAAAGAGCTCAAAAAGAGCGGCATGAATTGCCCACCTACATTACGACAAAAGAAGAAGGGCCAGCACATAAGAAACACTTTCACGTAAGTGTTAAGGTTCAGAATCAGGTTGTTGGTAAAGGTGTTGGAATGAGTCGAAAAGAGGCTGAGATGAGTGCGGCTAAAGATGCGATAGAAAAGCAGGAGAAACAATAGTGGCTGTAAAACAAAAAGAGAAGTGGGTTTGTATAGAATGTGGGCATGCACAGGTAAAGTGGAGTGGCAGTTGCATGGCTTGCAAAAATTGGGGTACAGTTGAGAAGTTTTTAGAAGCAGTTGTTTCGGCACAAAGATTCACATCAGAAGCAGCATCAAAACCTGTGAAAATTTCAGAAGTAGGCTCACTAAACCTTGCAAGAGGTGATACAGGGATGGGAGAGTTTGACCGACTTATGGGAGGGGGAGTTGTTGTTGGATCACTCACTCTTCTTGGCGGAGATCCTGGAATAGGTAAATCAACCTTAATGCTTATGATTGCAAACCAATTTGCTAAGACCGGAAAAAAAATTCTTTATGTTTGTGGAGAAGAGTCAGCTGAACAAACATCACTAAGAGCTTCGAGGCTCGGGATAAAAGGAGGAGAAATTTATCTTTTAGCAGAGACGCTTTTTGATAATATTTCTGCGCAAGTTGATAATGTAAAGCCAGATGTTCTAATCATTGATTCGATACAAATTGTCTATAAAGGTGATGTTCCTTCTCTTCCCGGATCTCCTGTGCAAGTCAAAGAAATTGCAATGGAATGTATGCACATTGCTAAGAAAAAGGGGATCACAACTTTTGTTATTGGACATGTAACCAAAACAGGGGAGATTGCTGGACCTCGAATTTTAGAACATATTGTAGATACTGTGCTTGAATTTGAAGGAGACCCAGATCACGGATATAGAATGTTGCGAGCAAGAAAAAATCGATTTGGACCAACAGATGAAATTGCAATGTTTCAAATGGGAGAAGAAGGGCTTGAAGAAGTACCTAATCCATCTGCAATTTTTTTACAAGAAAGGTCTTCTGAAGCAACAGGTTCTGCGATTGTTCCAACAATGGAAGGAACTAGATCAATCTTAATTGAAATACAAGCGCTAGTATCAACGGCTGCTTTTTCAACATCATCAAGGCGCGCCAATGGCATCGATCAAAACAGACTTGCCCTGCTTTTAGCTGTATTAGAAAAAAGAGTCGGCTATCATTTTCAGAACCTTGATGTTTTTGTTTCAATTGCAGGAGGTCTTCGTGTAAAAGAGCCTGCAACAGACCTTGCAATCATCCTTGCGATAGCATCATCGTTTGCTTCAAAACCAATTGATAAATCAACTATTGTGATTGGAGAGGTTGGATTAAGTGGTGAAATTCGCTCTGTGCCTCGTATAGAGAGCCGACTTAAAGAAGCAGAACATATGGGATTTAAATGTGCATTGATCCCAAAGAGAAATTCATTAAAAAAACTCAACACTAAACTTGCCATTTTACCTGTTTCTCGCCTCCATGAAGCAGTTCAAAAAGTGCTTGGTTAATTAAACAAATCTTCACAAAAAAGTCTTTTGTGATTTTTTTTTTAATATTTCTTGCTTTCGATTTCCTATAGGCGTATCAATGATTTTAAAATGGGCAAAGATAAGGAAAATAGGTGTAAAAAGAGTTTTTTAATTAGGAGGGTGAATATGGTAAAACACAAATCAGTGCTCTATTTAGGGTTTGATGTACAGCACTTTAAATCAAACAAAACAGTCATCCACATGCCACTTGTTTCTATTGTGCCAAGACCGATAGATTCAATAGAGATAAGACGAATCTTTTCCGAGATTTTAAATTTTACACACATTGTCTTTACGAGTAAAAACTCAGTTAAGCTTTTCTTTAGTTATTTAAAGCAATTTGGTTACGGCGTAAGCGTATTAAATCGAAAATATATTATTTCGGTAGGTCAAGTGCCCGCTCATTATTTGCGAGAGGCAGGTGTTTGTGTAAACTATATTGCTTCTGATGAAACACAAGAAGGGATTATCACAATGCTTTCTCATTTAGATCTTGATAAGGCAAATATACTTCTTCCTAGATCTTCCTCTGCAAGGCCTCTGTTATCTCACTATTTAGTAGAGCATGGAATTCGGCACCAGATCTGCACCTTGTATGATATGTGCAAGAAAAAACCACTTGAGGTTCCCGATTTGAGGGACGTAGATGAGGTTGTTTTTACAACAACAATTGCAGTTGATGTTTTTTTTGAGATTTACAAATATGTGCCTAAACATGTCAGACTTCATCCGATTGGTCCAATGGTTGTAGAGAGATTAAGAAGAGCTCTTCATACACACCGCGAAAGCTTTCCTATGAATGGACGAGAAAAAAGTGTAGCCTTCGCTTGTTAATTTAAATCGTCCAGTGTTAATATTCGTTTGTTTGAACGTTAGGAGCCAATATGATGACTGTGTATAAATTACCTGAATTAGATTACGATTATGCTGAACTTGAACCACACATTGATGCAAGAACAATGGAAATTCATCATACGAAACACCATCAAGCCTACCTCACGAATTTAATCAATGCAGAAATTGATACTACTAAGACAATAGAAGAAATTCTATTAACTCGAAATGAGCCTGTTGTTCAAAACAACGGTGGAGGGTTTTATAATCATTGCATGTTCTGGAAGATGATGTCGCCAAATGGTGGAGGCGAGCCAAAAGGTCCTTTGATGAATGCAATCATTGAGACGTTTGGTTCATTTGAAAAGATGAAAGAAGAGCTGATAAAATCGGGTGCTACACGTTTTGGTTCTGGTTGGGCCTGGCTTTTAAAAGAGAAGAAAAGTGGTAAATTACGCATTGAATCAAAAGCAAATCAAGACCATCCAGATGTGGGAAATAGTATCCCAATTATTGGTATAGATGTTTGGGAACATGCTTATTATTTGAATTATCAAAACAGACGTCCAGACTACCTTAAAGCATGGTTTAATGTAGCAAATTGGAAGTTTGCTGAAGATCAATTCAAGCTTTAATTTTAAAAACATTTGTCAATAGAGCTTAAATGTTGGGTCTGTTATGATCTATTCATCTCAGTTGCCACAGGGAGACATTTGGGATGGTTTTTTTAAATTTATTCAGACGATCTGGCCCCAAAATCAAGGTGCAATCCACTAAAAAAGACGGACTTAGCGGTTGGCTGAAGTGTAGTGGGTGTTTTGAAACGATTCATGCTAATGAGTTGATGGACAACTATAATGCATGTCCAAAGTGCAACTATCACTATCGATTAACAGTCTCTCAGCGATTAAAACTTTTAGTTGACGAAGACTCGTTTAAAGAAATGTTTACCAACATTAAGCCCACAGACCCACTTAATTTTGAAGATGAAGAAAAGTATACGACAAGGCTTGAGCGCGCGGTTGCTAAGACAGGACGTGATGAGGCTGTGTCTGTTGGAGAGTGTATTATTAATGGGAACAGAGCAGCTTTAGGGATCATGGACTTTAGCTTTATGGGCGGGTCAATGGGGTCTGTCGTTGGAGAGAGACTGACAAGACTTATTGAATTTGCAATCGAGAAAAGGCTTCCCGTCATTATTTTATCAGCATCAGGTGGCGCTCGTATGCAAGAGTCGATTTACTCTTTAATGCAAATGGCGAAAACAAGTGCAGCACTTGCCCGTCTTAAAGAAAATAAACTTCCTTTTATCTCAGTAATTTCAAACCCGACAACGGGTGGCGTGACGGCTTCATTTGCATCTCTTGGAGATGTTATTTTAGCAGAGCCGGGTGCCTTGTTTGGCTTTACTGGCCCTCGAGTAATTGAACGTACTTTTGGGAAAAAATTACCTAAAGGGGCTCAATTATCAGAGTTTTTGCAAGAGAAAGGGATGGTTGATATTGTCGTTCCAAGAAAGGAATTGAAAGATAAAATCGCTTTTTTTATTGAGTTTCTTAAGGCTCCTTCTGTCACTGAAAAAAAATCATTGCTACACTCGCTTACAGGAGAAAGAGAACCTTATGCGAAATTTAAAAAATTTCTAGCAGCAGCAGTAGGTAGTGGAAAATAGTATGGAAAAACACACACATAAAGTAACAATAAAATGTACCTGTAAAGATGGGGCAAAGATGCCGTTGTATGCTTCTTCTGGAGCAGCGGGCGCTGATGTTTCTGCCTATACTGAAAGTGATTTAGTATTATTGCCTGGATCAAGAAGATTGATTTCAACAGGACTTTTTTTTGAAATCCCGGAAGGGTATGAGATCCAAGTAAGACCAAGAAGTGGACTTGCATTAAAACAGGGAATAACTGTTCTTAATGCGCCAGGAACAATTGATTCTGATTACCGTGGGGAATTAATGGTTATTTTGATAAATCATTCGAATATGCCATTTACAATTCAACCAGGGATGCGTATTGCACAAATCGTTGTAGCTCCAGTTACGATTGGGCATTTTATACAAGAAGATGCGCTTTCATTAAGTGAGCGCGGCAGTGGAGCCTTTGGACATACAGGAATATAATGACAATAACAAGTATTAGAGTAGCTGATTACATCACACCAAACCAAGTTGAATTTCTTGAGGAAACTTCAAGAGAAGAAGCGATCAAACGTCTAATTTCAATAGCTGTCAAAGAGGGCGTGCTTGCTGACGAAAAAGAGTTTTTTGATGCGATTATTCAAAGAGAAGAAATGGTTTCAACAGGGCTTGGAATGGGAATCGCAATTCCACATGCTAAGATAAAACAGTTAGATGATTTTTTTCTTATCGTTGGAATCCATCGCGGGGAAGGCATTGAATGGAATGCAATCGATGGATTAAAAGTTCGATTAATATTTCTTATTGGTGGTCCTCAATCGTTACACAAGGAATATTTACAAATTCTATCAAATCTTACACAAATACTAAAAGTAGAAGATAATCGACAAAAATTTCTTAATGCAAAGAGTCAGGAATCAGTAGCAAATATTTTTCACTCATGCTAAGGTTTGATACTTGATAACAATGTACAAGGAAGGCGCAGTATGGATTTGAAAAAGAAAGATGTAGCAGATTTATTAAGCGTTAGCGTTCAAACAATAGATCAGTTAATTTCTGAGGGTGCTCTTCCAACATATACATTGAATGGTGAAAAGAGATTCAATCGCCAAGAAATAGAAGAATGGATGTTGAAGGTGCTTCAAGAGCAAAAGGGGTCTCTTCCTTTTGGAGAAGCTAAAGGGGAAGTCTCACCATGGCAACAATTTGGACTTTATCGTGCAATACATAAAGGTGACGTCATTTGTGACCTTGAGGGTAAATCTAAAGAAGAAATCATTAATAGCGTCATGTATCAAACTGCAGATCGACTAGGTCTTGATGCAGAAGCTGTTTCAGACCTCTTGCTTGAAAGAGAAAGTCTGATGCCAACAGCTTTGAATAATGGTATTGCTGTTCCTCATACAAGAGAGCTTCTTCTTGGTGGTTTATTTGATGCTGTTGTAGTTGTCTTTTTAAAAACTCCTATTGATTGGGGCGCGCTTGACAATGAACCTGTTCATACTCTCTTTTTCCTTTTTGCCTGTGATGATAAGAGGCATTTAAATCTTCTTGCCAAAATTGCTCACTTTGTTAGTTCTGGATCAGCCAAGAAGGGCATTTCTGAGCGCCAGAATAAGATAGATCTTCTTGAGAATATCAAATCATGGGAAAAGAGCATCAAGCCTGGCACAGCGAGAGTGTTGGTCTAATTTTTTTGATAAAAACCAATTTCAAATATCTGCGAATTAAATGTTATGCCATTCCTTGTGGGGAATAGATAAAAGTAATATTCATATTGCCTTGATTTAAACCAAGCTCTTCAATCGTGACGCTGTTTTCAAATAATATGCGCATAAAAATCTGTGCTTCAATAGACTCTGGCGAGTCTGAACAAGTAGCAGTGATATCATGAAGAGATGATAATAGCTCTATTGAAGCAATTAGATTGATAGGGTTGTGTATTGAAAAGATGACTCTTTGGGCTATGCGAGTGATTTTTTCAATCATTGCTTGTTCGATTTCAATATACAAATTAGAAATTTTCTGAAGAAGAAGGCGTTTAGTAGGGTGAAGTTCAACTTCATAAATCTGCTGGATTAATAAGATAATATTTCGGTTTGCTTGAATATGTCCTGCTGAAATCGTAAATGGATGGGCGAGATGATCTGCTTTTTCAAGTTCTTTATTCTCAATTGACCTAAATAATGTTAGAACGTCTTGCGCATCATGAATGTAATTGGCCAATTCGATAGGGTAATGTTCTTCCATGTCTGAATTAGAAGTTATTTGTTGAATACTGTGATTTATTGCTTCAACCTTTTTATGTTTTAAGTCTCTAGATTCTGGGGCACTATCTAACCATTGTTGTGTGCAATTATGTAAAGTACATCTTGCTGTTAGTAGAACAAGCAATGTATTTGAATCAAGACGCTCTTTAGATCTTCTTGGTAATGTGTTTGATACTGCTATTAGTTCATTAATGCATTCTTGAGTGGGAAGATCTTCATCGAGTGAAGCATGAGCAAGTTCTAAAAATCTAGAGATTGGTGTAAGTGGAGGTATTGCTTGCATAAAATGTTCCGTTAAATGGTTAAAAAACTTCAAAATGAGCAAAATGGTGGTTAAATACATTCGTAATGGAAGTAATTCTTACTCCTGCTTCGAAGAGTCTCTGGGTAAAAAGTGTCGCTTCTGATGATTCTGGAGAATGAACACAAATAGGTATAATTTGATTTGTCGCTTTTAAAAGTAGAAGGCGATTTTCTAAGTTTTGATCTGATGTGATGAGGCTAAAAACAACCATTGCAACATCATCTACCTTATCTGCAAGGGCCTTAGCAAGTTTTTCCAATTCTTCACTTGCCTCATATTTTAAGAAACGAAGAAGTGGGTGAGCTTCGGTTCCGAACGCCTGATCCATCGCTATTTTTTTTCCACAAATCTCTTGAATTCTTCCTGCTGTAAATGAATAGGGAGAATCAAGATGATGTTTTAGCTCGTTATCTGTTGATTGAATCATTGATATTAAATTGATTGATTCTGAAATCTTTAAAAGTAGCTGATCAAAATGTGTCTTATAAGTTAATTCATTGGGGCGATTTAGAATAATTTCGCAAATTTTATCTAGTGTTTTTAGTGAATGCTGGAATTCTATTGAATCACGATTGCTGCCGGCGTAAAGAAATTCTTGAACAGAAGCCTGTAGAGTAAGTCTTGATCGAACTAAGATATCCAAAGTACAAGCCTCTAGATGGATATCGGCCCTTTTTGAAAGCTTTTGTGAAGTCCTTTCAAGTTCTGAAATAAGTTCAGGCGTTGGTACGTCTTGGAGAAGAAGTTCTTGTTCAATTTGTCTGAATCGAGTAACAGGGTCCATCTGTATCCTTTAATATAAAAAGGAACAGGATATCTTTTATTTAAGATTTGGTAAAGAGAAAAATCATTTGGTGCCAGATTTTGATGGGGGGTATTGTAAAAAATTGCTACCTGCAATATGCCGTTAGGTATGAGGCAAGTAGCTTTTCAAAGATAGGTGGCTAGAGTTTTTATTCTTCTTTGTCACCAGTTGCTGTTGCCAGAGTTGAATCTGTGTCTTTATCATCTTTGTTTTCAACTAATGTTGTAACGAACTCGATCTTTTTGTCCTTGATGATGACTTCAAACTCTGCTTCAAGCTTAGGGTTTTTAAGAAGCATTTCAGCAAGAGGGTCTTCAAGATGTTGTTCCACTGCGCGTCTAAGCGGTCGTGCGCCCATTTCAGGCACATACCCCTGTGAAACAAGGAATTCTTTTGCTTCAGGAGATAGGGTTAAGAAGATGTTTTTCTTCACTAAGCGTTTAGCTAGTTTTTCTACCTCTAGATCAATAACTTTAACTAAGTGTGGTTTGTCAAATGCTCTGAAGATTACAACTCCATCAAGCCTGTTTATGAATTCTGGCTTAAAGTGTTTTTTGACAGCTTTGTCGATTTTTTCTTTCATTACATTGAAATCAAGGTGATCTGTATCAACGCCAAATCCAACTTCTGTTGATCTTCGGATCAAATCAGAGCCAAGGTTTGAAGTCATAATAATGATAGTGTTACGAAAATCAACTTTTCTACCGAGGGAGTCTGTAAGGCGACCTTCTTCAAAAATTTGCAATAAAATATTCATTACATCAGGGTGCGCTTTTTCGATCTCATCAAATAAGACAACAGAGTATGGACGTTGTCTTACACGCTCTGTAAGTTGTCCTCCCTCCTCATGACCAACATATCCAGGAGGAGACCCAGTCATTCGACTCACGGCAAATTTTTCCATGTATTCAGACATATCAACCTGAATGAGAGCATCTTCTCCACCAAAGAGGTGAGTAGCAAGAGATTTAGCAAGGAGCGTTTTTCCAACTCCAGTCGGCCCAAGGAAGATAAATGTACCGATAGGTCTATTCGGGTCCTTTATATCAGCTCTTGAACGTCTAAGTGCTTTACAAACAGTTGAAATAGCATCTTGTTGTCCGATGATTTCTTTCTTTAAGGTGTCTTCCATTCCCAAGATTGTTGTAGTTTCAGCTTCTGTTAATCTTGTTATTGGAACACCTGTTGGTTTTCACACAATTCCAGCAACTTCTTCAATGTCAACAACTACTTGTTGTTCTTCTTTGTTCTTTTTCCACATCTCATTAATTTCATCTAAGCTGTCACGGAGTTTCTTTTCTTTATCACGAAGTTTCGCAGCTTTTTCATATTCTTGTTGTCCAATTGCAGCTTCTTTTGCTTGGCGAACATCTTCAATTTCTGCTGTATATTTCTTTAGCTCTTGAGGTTGTGGCATTGTACTAAGTCTTGCATGTGCTCCAGCTTCATCTAGAATATCAATTGCTTTGTCAGGAAGAAATCTTCCGGCAACATATCGATCAGAGAGTAGAACTGTTTCTATGACTGCTTGATCTGTATAAATACACTTATGGTGTTCCTCATACTTAGATTTTAAGCCCATCAAAATTTGGATCGCTTCATCGTTTGATGGAGGAGAGACAAGAATCTTTTGGAATCTTCTTTCTAAAGCAGCATCTTTTTCAATGTGCTTTCTAAATTCATCGAGTGTGGTTGCTCCAATACATTGAATTTCACCACGAGAAAGTGCTGGTTTTAAGATGTTTGAGGCGTCAATTGCCCCTTCTGCAGCTCCAGCTCCTACAATCGTGTGCATCTCATCGATGAAAAGAAGGATGTTTCCATTTTTCTTTACTTCGTCCATGACAGCTTTTATTCTTTCTTCAAATTGACCACGATATTTTGTTCCGGCAATCATTAAAGTAAGGTCAAGTGAGATCAATTTTTTCTTAGCTAAGTTTTCTGGAACTTCACCTTTAACAATTGCTTGTGCAAGTCCTTCAACAATAGCTGTTTTTCCGACTCCTGCTTCACCGATTAAGACCGGGTTGTTCTTTCTTCTACGACATAGAATAAGGATCAGTCTTTCAACTTCTTTTTTTCTGCCAATTACAGGGTCAAGGTGTCCTTCGCGGCACATTTCAGTTAAATCATGTCCATATGCTTTAAGGGCATGCATTTTTTCGGAGCCTGCAGCAGTACTTGTTCTTTCTTGATTTTTTTGTCCTTGTCCAGACCCAAGAGTAACAGGTGGTACTTGTAAGTTAAATGTTTCAAGTTCTTTTAAAATTTCTTTTCGGATGTCTTTGAGGACAACATTTAAATTTTCTAAAATTTGGGCTGCTACGCCATCTTGTAAGCGTATAAGAGCAAGTAGTAAATGTTCTGTTCCAACATAGTTGTGATTTAGGGAAAGGGCTTCTTCTTTTGCGTACTCAAAAACTTTCTTTACTTTGCTGGTTAAAGCGGGATCACCATATACTTGAATTTCAGGACCATAACCTACAATTAATTCGACTTCAGCAAGAAGAGTATCGTATTCAATGTTTAAATTTTTAAGTACATTGACTGCGATTCCTTGACCTAGTTTCATTAAACCAAGCAAGACGTGCTCTGTGCCCAAGTAGTTGTGATTTAGGCGCTGAGCCTCACGTTTTGCGAGTTTTATTACTTGCTTTGCACGATTTGTAAAATTATCAAACATTGCGATCCTTCACTTTTTTTATTTCTTTATTGTACTCTCACTATTCTTTCTTGTAAATTATCTGCGAACAATGCACAAGTGTTTTTCGTAACAAATATTTTGAAAGGTTCATAAATGAAGTGGAAAGTCGTTGAGCAAAAGAAATCAAGCGCAAAAGAAAACATGGAAAAAGATGAACATTTTTTGAATTTAATTGCCCCTGATGACGACCCAATTCTTCATTTCTATGAATGGGAAAAACCATCAGCGACTTACGGATATTTTATGAAGCCATCAGAGCTTTTTAAACATACAGATGCTTTAGATTTAGCGAGAAGGCCTACTGGGGGAGGTGTTTTATTTCATCTTTGGGATTTAGCTTTTTCTGCGATAGTTCCAGCAAATCATCCTGGGTATTCTGCCGACATCATGAAAAACTATAAGTTCATCAATGATGCCGTTTTATTAGCTGTAAAAAATGTATTGAACTCAGAGTCGTCTCTTTCTCTTTTGCCCCACGATCCAGTTTCCTTAGATAAGTATGCGAAATATTTTTGTTTTGCTAAGCCGACTAAATATGATGTGATGATTGATGGGAAAAAAATAGCGGGAGCAGCACAAAGAAGAAAGAGAAATGCCTTTTTACATCAAGGGAGTATTTCTATAGCAGCCCCATCGTTTGATTTTATAGAAAAAATCCTACCAGACAACACCTTAGTCACTGAAGCTATGAAGTTGCACACCTATTTTTTTCTAAATAATCCCACTCAATCTGAATTCTCGGATGCAAGAGAGGCTTTAAAAAAAGAATTAAAAAAAGAGCTGATGAATAAAGAGAGTTGTAGTCAGCCTTGTTCCTTAAAAGAGGGTTGAGCATTATTCCCCAGCTCTGCTATATTCTTGCGCATGAAAACAGCAATTACTCCGACAAGAAATGAAGATTTTCCTGCATGGTACCAAGAAGCGATTAGAGTTGCAGACTTAGCTGAGCATGCCCCAGTTAGAGGGTGCATGATTATCAAGCCAAATGGTTATGCTCTTTGGGAGAATATGCAGCGCATCATGGATGCAAAATTTAAAAAATTGGGCGTGAAAAATGCCTACTTCCCTCTTTTTATCCCCCTTTCATTTTTAGAAAAAGAGGCTAACCACATTGAAGGGTTTGCAACTGAAACAGCTGTTGTTACTCATACTCGTCTTGTGAAAAATAAAGAAGGGAAGCTTGTTCCTGATTCTTTGCTTGAAGAACCACTTGTTGTTCGGCCAACCTCAGAGATGATCATTGGAGCATCTTTTTCAAAATGGATTGCTTCTCATAGAGATCTTCCGATGAAGATTAATCAATGGTGTAATGTTGTTCGATGGGAAATGCGCCCGCGTCTTTTTTTGCGTACTGCTGAATTTCTATGGCAAGAAGGGCATACTGCTCATGCAACCGGCGAAGAAGCGAATGCCTATGCAAAAGTCATGCTTGAAGTTTACGCCTCGTTTTCTGAAGAATTTTTAGCGATACCTGTTATTCGGGGAGAAAAGTCAGAAGGGGAGCGCTTTCCTGGCGCAAAAAACACGTATACGTTCGAAGCGATGATGCAAGATGGAAAGGCTCTTCAGATGGGAACCTCACATTACATGGGAACAAATTTTGCTCAAGCCTCAGATATAAAATACCTCGACACTGACGGGAATCATCAATTTGTCCACACAACTTCTTGGGGAACGACAACTAGGATGATCGGTGCTGTTATTATGGTGCATGGAGATGACGACGGAATTCGTCTGCCACCTCGTATAGCATCGCAACACGTCGTGATCATTCCGTTTGTAATGAAAGATGAAGATAGACCAAAAACTCTGCAATATTGCCAAAAATTGGAAGAAGAACTAAGTGAATTGACCTACTACGGATCTGACTTACGAGTATTTGTTGATGATAGAGAAGAAAGAGCAGGGGAGAAGAGTTGGGATGCTGTGAAGAAGGGTTATCCAATTCGTATTGAAGTCGGACCTCGCGATATTGAAAGCGGAAAAGTTCTTGTTTTCTTACGTACAAAGGCAAAAAAAGAACGCATTGAAATTGCAAGAGACAAGTTGAAGGTTCAGATTGTATCTTTGCTAGATCAAGTCCACAATGAGTTATATGAACAAGCTCTTACGTATAGAGATGCAAATCTCATTGAAGTTGATTCAATGGTAGATTTTGTTGACGCTTTTAAAGAAGAGGGGGGTCAGAACCGCTTTGTCTGTGCTCCCTATAATGGAGATAAAGCGCTTGAAGATAAGATTCAAAAAGATCACGGCGTGACAATCAGATGTATTCCTTTTTCACAAAAAGAAAAGGGAGCCTCATGCCTCTTCACAAAACGTGAAAAGGCACAAGACGCCATTTTTGCTAAATCCTATTAATAACCAGAAAGATTTAGTATCTCTTTCATTTTTCTATTTAAATGATCTACGAAATCTTTTGAAAATGCTGTAGCCGTAGCAAAAGCTATTTTTGCATGTTCAAGTGAGGTTGTTTCTCTATAAGGAGTTTTAAAAAGTGCCTCTAAGTGATAAGACTTAATATGATCATTGAGATTTTCTTCATCTTGTCCTGAAAGCAACATTAATACGGCAAGATTGTGGCAAAATGCACCATACTGATCCTGAGTCATCTCTCTAGAAGCAATTTTTTGATCAAAGGTCTCTCTTTTTCTTTCGAGAGAAGCGATCTCAATTTCCCCAAATATTTCATGATCTGTTTTTTTAAGCTCGGCTTTAAGAGCTGCTATTTCAATAGAAAGTTTTCTCTTTGATTCAGATAACGCACCTATCCTTACAGTTGCTTTTGCTTTCTCTGCAAGGGTTGCTTGATCGTTGATCAATCGAAGATTTCTTTCTGCTGTCTCTAGTTTGCTTCTTGTGCTAGATCTATGTTCTGAGACTTTTGCGTAAATTTCACCTTGCTCTCTATCTGTAATATTTAAAAAAGAAAAGATATTTTGATTAGCACGATTGATTCTATCTTTGTCAGTGAGAAGATAGTCTAGCGCATCATCATTTCTTCCAACTCCATTATGACCTAGAACTGTTAAATGGTTTCTATTCATGTTGTCAGCAGGAGTTCTTTTTCTTGGGAATGCAGCAGGAGTAGAAGCAAGCATTTCCAAGAATGAAGGACGTTGTTCTGTTGGAGTGTTTGGGCTTTCTCTTTCAACAAGACTGCTAAATCCTGAGTCGGTAGACCCTGATGTTGGACTCGGAGTCTCATCATAACCATTTACAAGGATGAAGCTTAAAGGAGAAGAACGGTCTGAGCTAGCAGGGGAACTCGACCTAGAGTTTCTTGCGTCTGTATCTTCGGCTTCCAGATCGCGAATCTTGATCTCGTACTCTTGTTCGCTACCAAATTTTATTACAGCTAGAGCTTTTAGTGCTGTAGCCGCGCTTGCAAAATATGTGTCATTTGTACTTTGAGATAAACGGTTCAAAGATGCTGATGCTTTTATAACTAACTTCTCGTCAAGGCTTTCAAGTTTTTTGCGATCTTCGTTTACTAAAGCTACAATTTTATTTATATCTTCAACTAGTGCGCCGTCTAGTTTATACTTTCCGCCATCTCCAGAAACTGCAACGAAGTCAAATAAGAATGATAGAGCTTGTGCTACGATATTTTTAATCAGTTCCCATGTAGAAAATTCACCAAGTGCATAACCCTGATCATCAGTGTAGAGGCGAATATGTTTGGATCCAAGCGTGCCTTCGCTTACACGAACTTTATCGTAAAGGCCAGCCAATGCCCCAAGAGCATCTTTATTGACAGTTGGTCCTTGTGTAGAAATTTCCATAATCTTCTCCGTAGAGGTTAGTATTATTATTTTATGCTATTTTTTTCTTAGTATATGGCTAATCGCAGCAATCAAAAGCGCGTTATGGTCTCTTTCGCTCCCTGATTTTGGATTCAGCATAGTCAGAAATTTTTCGATATTATTTCCCCTCAAGAGGTAAGTGGGATTAGGAGAAAAATCAGATGTTCTTCTTTTATCGATTATTTCAACGTTCATTCTATCGCTTGAAACTCTCACCAAATTGACTTCAAAATGTGAAAGTTCACTCTCTGTATAAGACATATTAGTGCATGTTTTGAGTAGCCATGCTTTTGCGTTGTCTGGGATCGATTTCAAATCAACTACCTCATGACCTGTGCTACCTTGCTTAAGGATGCTCATAGCTCTTGCTTGATCAATCTGAGCTTGGCTAACCTGTTTTTCAATGCGCACTAGAGCTGAGGGATTTGCGACGCCTTTAACAGTTTCTTTTGGCTTCGATTGAGTTGGTGCTGGTTGACTTGCTGGTGGCTTTTGTGCTTGAGGAGCGCTTACTTTAGGTTGAGCTTGTGGTTTTTCTGGAGTCTTTGTTCGGGTTTTTTTTGCAGCCTCTGCGTTGGGTTGTGCTTCTGGTTTTTCAAGGTTTTTTATAATTGCCTCTAGTTGTCCATGAGTTTCCAAGTGTCTTAAAAGAGTTTTTAGTGCTGTTATGGCAACTTTTTTGTCATCTGGACTTAGATTTGCAACGCCAATTTTTTGCGCAATAGTGCCGATTACAAGCTCTTTTTGGTGTTTCTGAGTGTATTTTACAGCTTTACCAAAGCCAAAAAAAGCTTTAATGAAATCGATCGTTGTGACCTTTTCAGCAACAAGTTGACCTTTTTTATCGAGTCCAAGGAGGGTTTTGCCTCCCTTTTCACTGTGCAGAGCAGAGTAATGCTTTAAAGCATCGATAGGTGAGTTGTTGCTGCTTCCTGATACTGATCCCATAATGTCCTCCTAAATTTGTGTTTCTACCTATATATATAGGCTTTATTAAGCTTAGTTAACGAAACTACAGCTTTAATTACACATAATTATAAATTATAACATAAAATTTTATTAATTATCAACTTATAAATATAATGACCTATTTGTTATATGTTCAGTGGCGCGCGTAAGTGACTGATAGTCAGGGATTATAAAAAGTGGCTGATTTACTTGCTGTAAAGCCTTTTCTTTGCTATATTTAACCAATTTTATACATTTTGAAGTGAGTTGAGCTTATGTTGAGTCTAGTGAGGAAATATCAAAAATCGATCTTTTTGGTTGTAACGGTAATGGTCATCTGCAGTTTTCTGTTTTTTGGCATTTCGAATTCGATACACCATCAAGCAAGGGATAAAGATTGGAAGTATGGCACAGCAGTAGATGGGACCTCAATCTCAGGACTTGAAATGAAGCAGCTTGTTCGTTTTATCTCTTCTGATCTCTCTGATTTGATGGTGTTTGAGAATAGAGGTAATCCGAATTTATTCAATGATGGTGCGCTTAAGAGTGAAATTATTGATACGGGGATAGCTCAGGAGCTATATAATCGATTTGAAGATCAATTAAAGGGTGATTTAGAGGAACGATTTCAAAAGTTTCAAGCTTATAAGCCTTATGAACATCCTCAGAAGGTAATTGGAACGGTCTCTGTATGGAAACACTTTGGTAAAGAAGCTGGGATGTATAATGAGTGGGAAAATTTCAAGTCCCTTGATTCTAAGATGGATGAGAAGTCTTTTGATGCTATTGCTAGGCTTTATCTTGCTCAGAAAAAATTTCCTCCAGGCATATTAAGACAAATTCTGCTCTATCAACAGTATCAATATGGAAATAAAGTTCAAGCTGACCAGTATTTACAATCATCAGACCTTGCGATATTCAATGCAAAGACTGCGATCGATTGGTTTGGGCCTAAATTTGTTGAGCTGGCAGCTCTTTTTTTTCATAATGGTGCTATAGAAGCCCAAAAATTAGGTTACCGAGTAAGTTTTATAGAAGCAAGAACCTCGCTTGTTGAGAATCTAATGAAGGGGCTGCGCCTTGTAGAGCCAAATAAAAATGTATCTAAGGAAGAGTTTGGTAGATTCATGCAGCGCCAGCTGTCACTAGTGAATCTTTCTGAGGACGAGGCTGTAAAAGCATGGCAAAAAGTGCTTATTACAAGACGTTGGTTGGATGACGCTGGAAGTGGTGTGTTCGTAGATTCACAGTTGTACAGAAGTTACTTTGATTATGCATACAAAGTTGCGAAAATTGATCATTTTAAATTACCAGACGCAGTGAATTTCAAATCAATAGATGACATGCTCAAGTTTGAGATTTATTTAGATGCAATAGGTGAGAGAGACAATTTACTCGATATGCCTTCTAGATTGTATTCAATTGAAGAGATGAAGACGCGTTCACCTGAATTTTTAGAAAAACGCTTTATCGTTGATTACTCAACACAAACTAGAGAAGAAATAGCTGTAAATGTGAGTTTGAAGAACTCACTTTCTTGGCAGTTGAATGAATCAAATTGGAGTAGATTGGTAGAAGAGTTTCCTCTTTTATCGTCTTATTCTGGTGATTCTCAAGAAGATAAACATGAGTATATCTTAAAGCTTAATGAAAAAGACAGGGCTAGAATTGATGCGTTCGTTCGATCAAATATTATTGATGAGCACAAAGAGATGATACGAGAAACTCTTGCACGAGCAAAGAGGACAACAAAAGAGATAGCGATTCCACTTGTCAAGTCTGGAAATGTCTTGAACACTCTTGCTGATCACAAAACAGTTTTGCATCTTCTAGAATCAGCGCCTCTTCGACATGAATCAGCTGAAGAAGCTGATGTTGAAAGTGCAGTTAAGCTTTCTTGTTATACAGAAGATAATGATAAATTCCATTCAATACGTGTGATTGATAGGGATCGAGAGTTTTATGTAATGACATTTGAAAAAGCTAAAAAATCTGGAGTTTTAGATAAAATTTTAGGTGAAAAATTACGTAATGAATATACGAATGGACGTTTTAAAGAAGGGTATGATCTTCAATTGCCACGGCTGAAGGAGATAGCATTTAATGCTATTCTATCTGAAATTGAGAGGTTTGAAAATAAAGATCCTACAACATTTGAATCTGTTGATAAACGGCTTGAATTTGCGGCTGAGCATAGAATGGTTTCTTATATGAAACAACGATTAGAAGATGCAAAAAATGGTCTTTTTGTTGAAAAATCACAGAAAGATTACATGCTTTCTAAAGACCACTTGCAAGAACTGCCTTCTCTAGATGAGTCTTGGTTTCCTGTACGACTAGAAGAGAGCATTACACGTAATCTATCGCACCAAAATTTTGAGGAATCGTTATTTGAAATGCGAGCCTCTAGCTGGTCTGATGTCAATGTTGAGCATGATAGTGGGGTTAGTTTCTTCCAGGTATTAGATAGTTATATTGATACAACGCCTATGGAAAAACGTATGCGTGAAGGAAGAAAGTTTCTTTCTAATGAAGCAAGACAAAATATGCTTTCTAAGTTTCTTGATAGATCTATAGAGAGTAAAGCGCTTTTTATTCCTGTTGCAGAAGTAGAAATAGATGAGGATGATCAACTGTAGTTGAGCGTTGAATGTGCTAGATCTTGAGGGTGAAGGTTTGAAATTGCACTATCGATAATAGTGTTAATCTAGGAAGATATGTGGATTTAAGAAAGTTTCCGCCAGTAGATGTGATGAGTATGGTTGAACCTCTTTTTGATGTCGTAAAAGGGGAGGGAGTTTCTTTTGAAAAAGGGATCAAAGCTCCTTATTTAATTCCAAGTGTTGCAACTCTTCTTGCTGAAGATCCATTTTATGCGCTTGGTATTTGTTGGTCATTAGAGGGGATTAAGCTTTTTTTACGTGTCGATTCAAAGTTTGGAGGATCCTTTTTTCCTGATGTTGAAAAAGGAGATGGTATTGAAGTGTTCATCGATACGCGTTCGAATGCAACATCCTCTGTGATTCATAAATATTGCCACCATTTTGTCTTTCTACCGAAAGAGGTAGATGGTGTACAAGCTGCTGAAATCACGCGTTTCAAGAGTGATGACCGGCACGATCCTGCGCCGTTTGAGAGTTTTACTGTGAGGAGCGTGCTTAAAGGCAAATGTATAGATATGGAAATAACCATTCCAGAAATTTCTTTGTTTGGTTACAATCCAGATCAAGTGCGTAAAATTGGCTTTGCATGTAGAGTGCATAGATCTTCTGGTTCGCCAGGACATTTTCCTCTTAGTGAGGTTGATTTCAAACTTAAAATATGTCCAGCGTTATGGGCGCGAATGCAGTTGGTTGATTAGGAGTGTGTAGATGAAGGTTACTGATTCAAATGAGTGGTTGTTAAAAGAAAAAGATAAGAATAGAGCAAGAGTTGGTCTTACGAAAAGAGCTGCTGTTGAACTTGATAATGTTGTCTTTGTAAAGCTTCCAAAAGTTGGCCAAGTTTTTAAAATTGGTGATGAAGTGGCCATATTAGAGTCAGTTAAGGCGGCAGCAGATACTTATTCGCCTATTTCTGGGAAAGTTGTCGCGATCAATGAAAAGCTTTTGCATTCGCCGGAATTGGTTCATAAAGATCCCTATGGCGAGGGATGGCTTTATGAGATTGAATTTGAAAGCGAAGATGAGTATCAATCTCTTTCAGATCACAAGTGATTCTGCCTAGATTGAATCTGTCGTATTTATGAGTGTAATTATTCTGGCTGCTTCAGCCAAGTATTCCTTACGAGTATCTAGCTGCCTAAGTTCTTCTAACCTAAACCCTCCGGTTTCTTTTGCTTTTAGTGAAACGGTAAAAAAAACAGGGGGAGTTTGAATGGAACAGGAGAAAATTTTTGCACATTTCAAAGCTGTCGTGTCATAGTAAGAGACAACTAACTGATCCCCATGATTGTGTGAATACGTTGTGAAGAGTTGATTTTCAAATTCCGCAGAAGCGGTAAATAGACCGCGTAAAGAAGGGTGAGAATCACGATGAGGAACGCCTGTTTGTGTGTCTTCAAGAGTAGAGGTTGAAACAACGATTTTATAACGGTCTCTTTCAAGAAGTTCTGGATTTAAAAGCGCTACAAAAATGGAGCAAGTAGAGATTGGGTATGATTGTGCAGAAGCTTCCATAATAAGATCTTTTGTTGTTAATTATGAAAGTATTATATCAAAACATGGGGTATTAGTACAGTTCTTATTTTTTCTTCAATGGAAGTTCTGTGTTTAAACTTCGTTGTGATAGGATTTGATATTTGTCGTCTTGTTGTGATTCCTTTCTGTCTAGATCTATCCCAGAGAAGCCTAAAAACGCTAGAGAGATAAGGCCTGTAGTAATGAAAGTGATCCCCATTCCTTGAAGGGCAAGGGGGATGTCAGAGGTTCGAAGTTTTTCACGAATTGTTGCGATAAGAACGATTGCGATCCACCAACCTAATCCTGTACATGCAATATAGACAAGGTTTGCAACAAAGGGGTAGCTGCGTACTGTTGCAAAAAGAGAAGCTCCTAGAATGGCGCAATTAACAGTAATAAGAGGTAAATACATTCCAAGTGATCGATAGAGCGCGGGAGAAAAGGTGTCGATAATGATTTCAAGGATTTGAACGAGTGCGGCAATGACAGAGATGTAGATAATTAATTCAAGAAAGTTCAGCGATAGACCTTTTGTGTTAACTCCGAAATAGGAGAGCCATTCAAGGGCTCCATCACCTGTAATAAAGCGATTGATAAACCAGTTTGTAACTCCAGAGATTGTAATCACAACAAATACAGCAATTCCGAGTCCATTTGCTGTAGCAAGTTTTTGTGAACAGGCGAGGTAGGAACACATCCCTAAAAAATAAAAGAGAAGGATGTTTTGAATAAAGATTGCTTGTATGGCAAGACCAATCAAGTTTACTAGTGTATATTCACCCATCCACATTATGTTTTTTCCTTTGGCGATACAATGTTATAAATCCAGATAAACATCCCTAAGATGAAGAAAGCAGAGGGCGCTAGGGCCATAATATTAAAGTTGACATAGCGTGAAGGGTGCAGGGGTGTTGCGTAAATCACTTGGGGAATAATTTTAAAGCCGAAGATCGTTCCAAAGCCAAAAAGTTCTCTGATGAATGAAACAGCAAGAATGACAATTGCATATCCAGTTGCGGCTCCAAGCCCATCTAAAAATGCAGGAATGGGGGCGATGTTTTTTGCCATAGATTCTGTTCTGCCCATGACAAGACAGTTTGTAATAATTAGACCAACAAAGACAGAAAGCATTTTAGACAGTTCATAAAAATAGGCTTTTAGAAATTGATCTACGATGATGACAAATGAGGAAATGATTACAAGTTGCGCGATCATTCGGACATCTTCAGGGGTAAATTTACGGATCAAAGAGACAAAAAAAGAAGACATAGCAGTGACAAACATTACGCAAAGGCCCATGACAAGTGCTGTTTTCATTTGAATAGTTACAGCAAGAGCAGAGCAAATTCCAAGGATAGCAACTAAGATTTGGTTGTCTTTCCAAAGAGGATCAAAAAAGTAATGTTTGAGTGGTGTTTTGCTCACGTTTTCCTTGAGGGTCAAAAAGTGGTAGTTTATTTTTTCTTTCTGTTGGAGCGGCCTTTACTTTGATTTTTCTCATTCAGTTTTTCATAGTCGGTTCTTTTTCTTATAAGTAAATTTCTATAAGGCTCAAGAGATTTTTGTATTGCTTGCATGATTCCATTTGATGTAATCGATGCCCCTGTTATCCCATCGACACTAGATTTTTTCTGTTGTTTTGAGAGTGTGTCCATTTTTCCTGGTTTTACTACATCGATGCCTAGTGGCGCTACAGGAAAATTAATTTTCCCATCTTTAGACTCTAGAAAAATTTTCTTTTGGTAAAATTGATTTTGCCACCAAGGTTCTGCTATTTCTCCCCCAAGTCCCGGTGTTTCCTTCTGATCATAGCAACTAAAGCCAAGTATAGTAGTACAGTCGGGTTCTACGCTTATTAGTGCGTGTATTGCATCCCAAAGTCCAAATCCAGAAATAGGAAAGGTTAAGGCATAGTTTTTATTGTCGTCACCATTTGCTGAAATTTCGTAATATAGTTTGTATTTCAGTCCTGAAAAACCTTCTTTTTTGTGTTTATCGAAATAAATTCCGTATTCAAGACCGACTTCTTCAAAAGTGAAAGATTTGCCAGAGATGTCAGCAAGCATGGGTTTTACTCGTTTGTCATAAACGGTTTTTATTTGCGCCGTTGTTGCTTTCATTTTTTTTTCACTTGGAATAAGTTTTTCGCCATCAAAAACCGCAAATTGCATTTTTGCTTCTTCTGTTGCGATTTCAAAATACCCTTGATAATTTAAGATGCGCGCAGAAACAAGAAGTTGTTGGATAAGATAGTTGGCTTTTGCTTGGTCTTGTTTGCTTTTAAGGGCTGTTGAGACAACTGCAAGTAACACTGCGCAAACAAGGCAAAGAACAAAAACAAATGTAAGTGTTGAGAGGCTTGATCTTTTTTTACCCATGATTCAACCTTTGATGAATTTTTCTTACCCGACGCCTTGAGAGATAGATTGCGCAGCGATCAAAGAGGGGAGAAAATACATTTCCAAACAAAATCGCAAGCATGACTCCTTCTGGATAGGCTGGATTGATCACGCGAATAATGATAGTAATGACACCAATTAAAATACCATATGCCCACTGGGCTCCTCTTAATGTTGGAGAAGAGACCGGATCTGTTGCCATAAAAACAAGTCCAAAAGCAAGGCCTCCTAGAAGGAGGTGTTTGTATGCGGGAAAGGCGTAGTGCGCTGGATAGTAGAGCCCTTGGTGGGAGTTAAATAAGGATCCGTATTCAAATGCTAGTGCGCAAAGATACGCGCCAAGAACAACAGCTAGCATGATTCTCCAAGAGGCTACTCCACAAAATATGAGAAAGATTGCACCAAGAAGGCAGCAAAAAACTGAAGTTTCTCCCATTGAGCCAATTTGGTTGCCGATAAAAAGGTTCGTGTTGCTCCACGTGCCTTCGCCATTTTGTAAAACAGCAAATGTGTATGCTTGGTTATAAGATTCTTTATTTAAAAGAAGTCCATTAGGAGATGTTACAAATTCAAGAAGTTCTCGTTCGCTTAAATGGTCAATGTCTAGACTAGGGTCGTAATATTTTAAGAGGTTTTTTACTTCTTCTTTGTACTTTGATTTAAAGCCTCGTTGAATTTTGATCGCTTCTGTGTGGATTTTTTTTATTGATGAGGGGAGAGAAATTACTGCAAGAGATGATTGAGATGTTAAAAAAGTAGAGTCTTCTTGCGTGCGAATTTGTTCAATGCTTTGTCTTGCCATTAAGGAGTCTGTGCCAACCCAAACTTCGCCACTCATATATGCTGGAAATGTAAAAAACAGAAAACATCGACAAACTAATGCAGGATTAAGAACGTTCATTCCTGTCCCACCAAAGAGTTCTTTTCCTAATATAAGGCCTACTGCAGTTCCAACAATAATCATCCAATAAGGAAGAGTAGGTGGCAAGATGAGGGCAATTAACAATCCTGTTACAAGAAACCCTTCAGAAACAGGCTTTTTGTGAATTGTCGCAAAAATAACTTCAATCAATCCACCAACAGTATAGATGATGATTAAATCAGGAATAAAGATCTTGAGACCTAAAAATAAGCTGGGCCAGAAATTTAAAAAAAGAAAGGAAAGAAACGAAAGGATTCCTGAAGATGCTTCTACGTAGTCTGTAAATAAAAAGGCGTTTGAACTTGTTAAGACGTGTGCTTGCAAGCCAGTATTCAGAACAGCCATGATTGTACAGGGCATTAAAGCATAGACAACCAGGATCATCATTCTTTTTAAATCGTATGAATCTCTGATGTGTGGACCCGAAGATGTTTTTTCATCACTCTCAAAGAGAAATGACGTCGTTGCTTTTTTTAATGTGTTTAAAAGAGGGTGCACTAATTACTGCCAATTGGTATGCTAATGAAGTGATTTTAAGCGGAAGATGGAGCGAATGTCAAAGAAAGTTTTTCGGCTGAAAAAAAAATGGATAGTATTACTGTCTGCGGCCATAGTTATATCATCAGGTGTTGTTTTCCGTAGGCCTATTTTTTGCAAGGGGATAGAGACTTATCTCGGTGTAAAAATGAGTGGTTATGGAGGATGGAAATTTAATTTCAAAAATGTTTCCTTGAAATACAATCGCTTAGACTTCAATGAAGTTGATCTAAAAACAAAAGGAGTTGGAGCGCGAATTCACATAGACAAGTTAAGCGCCGTCTTTGAATGGAAAAAAGGGATAAACTTTGATTTTAGATTTGTTGTTGAAGAGCCGATTATTGAAGTTGAAAAGGTTGACTCTAAGTCAGAATTTACACTTGCTTCAATCATGCAAGGACCTCTTGAAAGGCACAAAGTTGATATTACAGATGGTTTAATTAAGTTTGTTGATGCTGAAGGAAAAGTAGACCTATACTTCTCACTAGACGGAGACCATCAAAGAAGGTCTGTTGGAGTATTTTATCTTTCTGAAACTCCTCCAGGTGAAAAAGATGTTTCTGCAATGGTCAAATTGTATCAGTGGCCAAAAGAATTGATCGTAGAGAGTGAACTGAAAAATTCAAGAATTGTGTGGCTTTCAAGAATTGTGAATTTTTTTCAACCAAATTGCTTAGAAGATTGGGGTAATTTAGAAGGTGTTGTTAGCGGGCATTCTTGGATTGGTTTTGACCAAAGTGGTTTAGTCATTCAAACAACAGCAAATATTGAGGTTGAAAACTTTTCTTGTGAGAGAAAAAGTGGAGAGTTTGCACTTACTATGCAAGATCTATCACTTGATTTTTCTTTTCCTAGCGGAGGAAAAAAAATTGAACAACGTGAAACTTGGTGGCAGAGTTTAGCTCTTAAATCAAAGATCATTGGTGGGGTTGCAAGATTTAAAGATGCTGAGTGGGGAGCAGATTTCACACTTTCTGATATCGATGGAACGCTAAACTTTAGTACTTTTAAGGACTCAAATATTGAGTTAAAGGGATTTTTGCATCAGGGTGGAGAAGTCTCTCCTATTGTTGTGAGCGGTAATCCAAGCCTTGTTGATAGAGACTCACTTGATCTTGATATGAGATTATTTTTAGAGCCAGATAGTTTGACATCAACCCATTTGAATTTATTGATTTCTTCAACGGGAAAAGATTCTTGTTTGGTTAGAGGTCAACTAAAAGAGCTTGATGCACCACAAATTAAGATGTTTCAACATTTGATTGCTTTTGCCATGCCAGAAGTTAAAGATATGCATTTTAAAAAAGGTGCTCTGACTTGTGAATTGTCTCTTGTTATTGCTGATGGAAAGTTAAATAAACTTCTTCTTGAAAACATGGTTGCAAATGATTTGGAACTCTATTGGGCAAGTCAAGATTTATCAACAACAGCCAATCTTCTTGAAGCGAGTGCACAATTAGATCTAGATGTCGTTGAAAAATTTCGTTTTCCTTCGTGGAAGGTAAAAATTGTCGATGGTGAAATGATCAAGGCTAGATCAAGTGATAAACCAATTAAGTTTTCAGACATTAATCTTGAAGTGTTTATGTGCCGAGATGTTTTCGAACCTTCTTGGGCAAAAGCTAAATATGATGATGTTGATATTGATTTAGATGTGGTAGGTTTTTTCTCTGAAGCTAATGTTAAAGTGAATCTTGCCGCACCACTAGAAAGAGTTGTACGATTTTTTGATGCTGAAAAAGATATCGTTAAAGAAAAATTTGGTGGATGTGGTCTTGCAGCCAATTTTAATTTACGCCGTCAACTTGGATATTGGGATGTTTCAGGCGCTGTAAATCTTGATGTTCAAAAAGATTGGAGCGATAAATTAGAACTTGGATTTCACCTTTCAGATGAAATCATGAAGTATAAAGATAGAGATATCTTGGGGCTTGTAAAAGACAGTATTTCCAAAGGTGTCATCAATGCTAAAAACATTTCTTGTGAATTTACAAAAGTAATAAAACACTTTTCCGGTGGAGATTGGGATTTAGAAGGGATGGTTTCATTTGATGGGGCTTTTACTTCTAATACCATTGATGTGGATGTTGATACATCTTATTTAAATTTAACTACACCAGCTGTTGATATCAGATTAAACTCTGTTCTAGATGCTTCGTCTTTAATGAAGTCTGAAGGAAAATTCCATTACAATATGGCAAGCAACTCACTACAGGCTTATTTTCCTTTGCATCAGAGTGTGATTCTTGAGAAAAATCTTGGTTTGATTTTTTCAGATACAAATGGTGAAGTCTACTACGATGGTAGGACTCTTCGATTTGAAGATGTAAGTTGTGAAACAGAAGGGCTTCAAGTAGAGGGCGCTTTAGAAATGATACTTGCTCCAAAAGAGGATGTGCTATTAAAAATTGTAACCTCTGAAATATCAGGAAGCAGTGACTCTCTTCAGAATTTTTTACATAACATTGATGATTTAAAAGAAATTCAATTTCCTTTTGCAGGACGTATTCACAGTCAAGAAGATGGTTTTTCTCTTTTAATGAAATTTCCGAATGAAGCTCCTTTTCAACTAGACTGGGAAGCCCAGTTTTCATTAGTTCAAGGCTCAATGAATTTACCCTCAGACTTTGCTCTTAATGATCTTCGATTTGATTTTAGTTCTGATTCGACAGAACAGAAGATGGTTTTCTCTAATTTGTTAGGAAAATTGGTTACATTTGGAATTGAAAGAGACTACTTGCTCTCAGCAAAAGAAATAGAGATAGACTATTTAGATAAAGCGAATATTAGCAGCACATTTGATGTTCGATTAGAAAATTCTATGATGGATTTAATCAGGATTGTTGGTGGATATGATGGACAACAACGTAAGCTCTTCTTTGAAAGTGATTTGTCTCATGTTTTTGGAAGTAAATTCAATGGCGCAAAGATTGAGCTTGAAGATTTTAAAAAGATCAAAGAGTTAGAGTGTTCTTTTTCCTTTAATACAGAGGAAATAGGTTTAGCATCACGTGTAATTGAAAATATGGGATTTGATTCCCTAGCGCTTTCTTTGATTAATTCTTATGGTAGTTCTTTGGCAGGAAACATTGATGGAAGAGTAACTCTAAAGAATGATGTGATAAATGCAAGATTTGATGCAGTAGACATTGCTTATGAGGAAAGTAGCCATATACCTGTCTCTCTAGAACTGGAAATAAAGGACAATATTGTTCATTTATTAAACTCTAATGTTGGTCAATTTGGTTTTGTTGGTTCACTATTGAGCGAAGACAATAGATATTTTATAGATGACTTGGTTCTTACAACAGATGATCACGAAATCAAGTTTGAACGTGGGGAGTGGTTAACTGATAAGAAAAAATGGAAGCTTCCTGTTACAAGTGTTGTGATTGATTTGGGAAAATATTTTCAACATGGACCTCAACTTGCATTTGGTGGAGTCTTTGAATTCAATTATGAAACTGTATCATCACCTGCATCGGCATCATTTATTGGTGGCGTAGCGTTTGATCATCTTGGAAAGGATGGGCTATCTGTTGCATCTAAGGCACCTATTCATGTTGAATACAACAAAGAACGGGGATTCTTGGTCAAAGATTCGATTTTTTGCCTACAAGATGGTGAAACATCTCTTCCGTTTGATGTGCCTACGCTTGTGTTTAATTTAGAAGAAAAAATGTGTCAGGGTTATCGCATTAAGACTCCTCTTACAAATGAGTTACTTGAATATGTTGCTTTGAATTCATCTGTTTCTAAACAAATGAAAGAATTGGTTGTTCCGCATTCTGAAAAGGCGCCCTTCGATATTCTTTTTGACTTTGAGTATGCAAAAGAGAAAATACAAATTGGTGGAATGCTTCCAAAAGGAATTTATCAGTGGTGTGGTACAAACTATAACTTAGAAGCAGTGAATTTTCTATTAAATGAGCGAATTGCTGAATTATCAGGTGGTCTAAACGTTTTAGATAAAGATTTTGGCGTAAACGTACGAATACATCCCTACAATCAATTTGATACAGTAATAGAGGTGATTCAGTTAGCAAGCGATGAAAACGTGAATGAAGGATCAAAACAAGCTCTTTACGTAGAATGTAAACTGAAAGATGAAGAAGGGATATCAATTGATAAAATCGACGGTGATTTATTTGGATTTGACTTTCATTTTGTGCCAAAAGTAGAAGTAGGGGTTCAGGAGGATAAGCAAATATTCCTGGGGAATATTAAACTGAATCTAAAAGAAATGCAGCCGATTCTCAAGGGCGATTTAATGATGCTCGTTGAAGAATTAAAGCTTGATAAAGGGTATGAGCTTTCAGGGGAGTTGAAATTTAAACAACCTAATTTCTCTAAACCTGTTTTTGATGGATTTTTCAAAGCGCGTGACTTTGATTTGCTTGGTTATCAGTTTAAAACATTTTTCTCATCTATTCATATTGATGAAAAAGGCGCTGAGGTACACGACATAAAAATTTCAGATGATGCTGTTTCTATTGATCTAAAAGAGATGAAGTTAAAGCCTGTCAAAGGAGATTTTGCTCTTGAAGTACCAGATCTTCGTATCAAAGATTTAAGACCCTCTCTATTGATGAGAAAAGGAAAGTCTCGCGGAAGAATTAAACCTTTTCATATCAAGAACATGGTGTTTACAGACATTTCAGGAATGCTTAGCGATCCTAAGAGCTTGAAAGGTAAGGGAAGCCTGAATTTTGTTAATACATTCAAGCAAGGAGCAAATCTTCTTGATGTTCCTATTGAAATCATTAGCAGATTAGGGTTAGACATGGGGCTTTTGGTTCCTATTCAAGGAGAGATGGATTATACCTTAAAAGATGGAAAGCTAGTCTTTACAAAGCTTAAGAATAGTCATAGTGATAATAAACGTTCATATTTTTTCCTTTGGAATAAAACGGAGTCTTTTGTTGATCTTGAAGGAAATATGCACATAGACATACGAATGAAGCAATATGTGTTATTCAAGATTACAGAATTGTTTGTATTGTCTATCAATGGAACTCTTGAAAATCCAAAGTTTTCTCTTAAATAAGAGTAAAAATTGCTATGCAAAAGGCGATCATTGATGGACTAATATCTTTGCTTGCTCCAGCTGTTTGTTTGGGATGTCAAGAAGGGTGTCACAATGGTCTCTTTTGTTCTATTTGTCGTGAATCAGTAGAACTCCTAGATCCTACGTTAAGATGTTATCGATGCTTTTCGGTTAATGAAACATCATCGGTTAGTATAACCTGCAATACTTGTCGTAAGTACCCATACATTTATAGACGTGGCGTTGTTTTTGAAAGAAGTGATGTTTTAGATGATTTGTTAAAAGAAGGTAAAAAACAAAAAGACTTAATTGCAGCTTTATTTACATGGCAATTTATTAGACTAAAGTGGCCCCTTTTTGATTATATTACTTCTGAATCGTCATTGAAGAATTGCACTAAAGTTGTTGCTCAAAATTTTCAGAGACAAAAGAATACAAAAAAGAGACTTGGTCCAGGTGTAAATGTGCTCTATTTATCAACGGGTCTAGATGAGGTGAAATTTCCTTTTTCAGTGAGTTGCGGTAAGATCTATCACCTATCATTTTTTCTTCCTATTTATTAAAAGCTCATCTAAGATTTTACGTATGAATATGTTGTTTTCCTTATGTATGTTTTGTTTTGCTTCGTTTTGTAGTTTGCTTTTTGCAGAAAATGGTTTGGTGACCTTTTGTAAAGAAGAAAATGTAGATGAGCTTTTTGCTTCAATTCTTCATCTAGAATATAATCTTAATTGTGATCTATCGATTGAAGTTTGGTTTCACCCGAACCTTATATCAAAAACAAGTTTAGAACTTCTAGCTCAATTTGAGCGTGTAGAATTAAAAGTCCTTTCAAGCATATCTGAATGTAGTATGCTTACAATTCTTGAAAAAAGTAAGTTTGATGAAATTTTTTGGTTCTTGCCTTCTATTTGTTTTATTCATTCCCCTGAGCTTCTTTTTCAAGATCCTTTCTATATAAAACAGGGTTCCTATTTTTTTAAGTCCAATCCCACACCACTCGAAAAAAAAAGTAAGGAAACTGTAAAAGAAATACAACGACTACAAAAAAATCTGAAAAATCTTTTATACCCATTTTTTGATCATATGCCATCAGAGATAGTTTCTAAGTTGCTTTTTATGAATAGTAGCTATCTATTGCATAACGATTTGGAGTTTGTGTCTCCTTCGCTTCTCTTAATCAATAAGAAAAAGCTTATGGATGCATTGAATTATGCTTTAGAGCTTAGGCAAAAAGAAAATTTCTCAAACGTAAAAGAATCTGATTTGTTGTGGATGGGTATAGTCTTAGAAGAAAAGGATTTTCATTTGAGTTATATTAGGGAAGTTGGATTAGAAGTTTTTCCTGAAAATAAAGGGCACACAGAAGTTGCTAAGGCTCAATTATATCAAGCAAAGATTTTTTCAATAAGAAGCTTTGATACAGATTCGTATGGCAGCTATTTTATTGTCGATCCAATATCAGGAGTAAAGCGACCTCTTCAAGATTATGAAAATAAGAAAATTTTAGAATATAAAGAGTCTTATGAGTTTGACTTTTTATAATTTGAATCGAAAATTTGCTATTTTACTACAAAGTTTGTTTCTTTTTTTTGTGCCGAATTCAGGATTTTGTGAAAAAGGGATCATTCTTAATTGCGATGACCATTTTTTAGAGACGTGCTTTTCAAGTATTGCTTATTTGCGGGATTGCCTTGGTTGCTCTTTATCTATAGAAATATATCATTTAGGGGACGCGTTATCAGAGAATTCTAAAAAACAACTTCAATTGCTTGATGTTGTTTTTAGAGACATTTCAATTGAATGCAATGATCAATTTAAAAACTTCAAAGAAGGCTATATTAAACCTTTGATGTTATCTTTAACTCAATTTGAAGAAGTAATATTTATGGATACCGATTTGTTTTTTTTCTATGATCCTGAAAGACTATTCAAGCATAGTCAGTTTGAAAAGACGGGAGCCATTTTTTTTAGAGATCTTCCTGAATTAAAGTTTTGTGGCTATGAAAAACAACCTAAAATTTCAGCATTCGGAGATGTGACACCCTCTTATCAATATAATCATCGAGAAAAGCTGTTTAGGTCATTAATTTCAACACCTAGTGAATCTATGCCTGCTGATTGGAAGCAATATTGGAGCGATGAGAGACCATCATTTACACACCCAAGACCATCAGAGCATCAAAAAGGGTGTTGCATTGTCTTAGATAAAAAAAGACACAAGAAAGGCCTTGAGGTGCTTCTTAGTTTTTATCAAGAGGATAAAAAGATCGACATGGAGATTTTAAATGGCGATAAAGAAACGTATTGGATTGCTTTTGAAATTGCAAACGAATGTTACTATGTTAATGAAGAATTTCCTCTTCGTTTTTTCGAAATCAAAGATGAGAATAAAACTGAAAAGGGATCGATTGAATTGATTCAGCTTTTAGATAATAAATTGCTTTTTGCAATTAAATCATTATCTAAATCAAAAACGAATATTTTTTTGCTGAATTCAAACTCACTTAATGCAAATACGCAAGCAAGTTGTGATATAAATAAGGATTTAGAGCATCTTTTCTTCTATCTACAATCCCTAGAAAGATCTGGCAAAAATGTAAATGAACTTTCTAGGAGGCTTAGATGAAAGTGGTTTCGATCTTTATTATTTTTTTAACGATGTGTTTTTCTGTAAATCTTAGGTCAAATAATGCAGGAATTATTGTGGCCTGTTCAGATAAGTATGCTCAGGATCTCTATGCGAGTTTAAGAATTATTAGAGAACTCCATAGATCTACCTTGCCTATCCAAGTGTGGCACTCCGGCGATGAACTTTCTCAAA
This sequence comes from uncultured bacterium, assembly GCA_964350315.1. Classification (GTDB taxonomy): domain Bacteria; phylum Chlamydiota; class Chlamydiia; order Chlamydiales; family 2-12-FULL-49-11; genus JAJZEO01. The sequence continues at coordinate 62,040 of CAYGJD010000004.1, read as the reverse complement.
ATGCAATTGATAAATTGTCTTCTATTAGAGACTTAACCTTTCATGACATCGTTGATTATTATCCTAAAGAGGCTAAGGAGTATAGGGGGTATCACATAAAAGGGTTGATGTTATATGCAACAAGCTTTGAGAAAGTACTTTTAATGGATGCTGACGTTGTTTTCTTTCAAGATCCCGCAGTATTATTGAATCACAAAAAAATGTTAAAACATGCGGCGTATTTTTTTAGAGATCGAGAAGATTTTAAATTTCATGATTTTAACAAATCGATGATTTGGTATCATGATCGTTATTTTACATCTTCTTTTACCTATGAAGATAGAAGAAATTTTTTTCTCCACTTAATTCCTGAAAAATCTCAATTTATACCTGATGATTGGTGCCACTATTGGTATTCAGAAAAAGACCAATTGAAATTTCCTATTCCTTCTGAACACCAAGAAGCAGGTTGTATTGCAATGGATAAAAGTCGTTGCCCCATAGGGTGTCAGCTTATTAAAGTCTTAAACGAGAATCACAGGCTTTTTTATAAATACATTTTAGGAGACAAGGAGACATATTGGCTTGCATTAGCCGCATCAAAAGAACCTTTTTATGTAAACCCAACTCACCCCTATAGAATGAAAACACATCACACAGAAAGAGAAATGGTCCATTTTTTAGATAACGAACTTTTCTTTCTTCAAAAGGATCCTATTTTTATTAAAGGTGGATATGTTTATCTTCGCTCAACAGGAAAACTTTCTCCACAAAGGTCGTTGAATGTATTTGAAATTACAAAGCTACAACACACATACACCTATTTTCGATATTTTATTGATGAATTTAATAAGGAAAATTAATGATTCTTTTTAATAAAAATTTAAAAAATGAGGGAGTGATGAATTTTATAATAAAAGCTTATTGTGCTCTTTTTGTTGTTTTATTGCCAGTGATGGGGCATGCAGACAGAGGGATTCTTATGGCATGTAATGATAAATATATGAAATATGCTGTTTCTAATCTTCAGAATTTAAGAGGGGCACATGGTTGCTCTTTACCGATAGAAATCTGGCATTCAGGGAATGAACTTAGTGATGGATCAAAAGAAGTATTGAAGAGATTTGCGCCAATCTCATTTAGAGATGTTTCGGTGGCCACAGGAATGAATCCATCGTTTTATCAAGGATACCAAATAAAGGGTGCCGCGTTAGCTCTAACTTATTTTGAAGAGGCGATGATTATTGATGCAGACGTTTATTTTTTTCAAAATCCAGAAGTTTTATTTGAACATCCAAAATATATAGAAACGGGGACTTTTCTTTTTAGAGATCAAGGCTGGAGTACGCAAGGTGGAGTGATTAAAGGGCGGTATAAAAAACTCTATAATCACCGTTATTATTTTTTGCGCAAAAAGTATCTAAACAAAGTTCTTCTTCAACCAAGTACCTTCATCCCAGAGGAGTGGTCACATTATTGGGATCCTTTTATTAATCCAACTCAAGAAAACTTGATTCAGATAGAACATGGAGAATCTGGATGTGTTTTAGTTCATAGAATAAGACATAAACAGGGAATTCAGAAAATTTTGGAGTTGAACCAAGATTATCAATATATTTACACCCTTTTTTGGGGAGATAAAGAAACCTACTGGCTTGGTTTTGAATTAGCTAATGAACCGTATTATATGAATAAGGAATACCCCAAAGCCTATTTTCCAAACAAGAATACGCCTAAGAATAGAATAGATCTTGTGCAATTTGTAGATGGAAAAATGTTTTATCAACAAAAAAAGATCAAACAACCTATCAAAGAACCTCAATTTTATGAAACAAATCAGCCAAATCACCCAGAAGAAGTTCTAAATCATTTAAATTGGTGCACCCCCTTAAGCAATGAGGAGATCGAACTGATGAATGAGATGTATTTTGTAACTGAGTCGATCAATAACGTATTATGAGAGTTTGGCTCTATTTTTTGGTGATTTTACAAACTCAATTGTTTGGCCAAGAAACTAGGGGATGTGTTGTTGTTTGCTCAAAAGAGGAAATTAAACTTCTTCAAGAGTCTCTCTATTACCTCTATGATGTTCTTAAAAGCTCACTACCGATTGAAGTTTGGTTAGATGATGATGTTTCATTTGTTTGTAGTAATCCAATGGTAAAGGTTAGGTTCTTCAATCATATACATGAATTAGAAGCTTTGCATGAAAGTTGCTTTAGTGAAGTGTGTCTCTTTAAACCTGGTTTAATCTTTTTTCAAGATCCGAATGTTGTTTTTACTCATACCATGTATAAAAAAACGGGTGTTTTTTTCTTTCGATATCCTTTCGGAGAAATTAAGATAAACAAAAAAAGGAAAAGTAAGTGTAAAAAGCGGTTGAAGCCCTTGCTTGAAAATCTATCTATCTATACTCCAGAAGAATTTAGAGACCTTCAAGGTCAAAGACAATTATTAAAAAAACACAGGAAAATTCCGTTTGATGGGGCGTGTTTATTTATAAATAAGCACATCCACGAAGAAACACTTTGCATTAGTCAGCAATACTTTAAAGATGTATCATTGGTTGATTTAAATGTAATTGAGAACATTTGGCTAAGTTTAGAAAGCTTGAAGGTCAAATACCACACGAATTTTACTTTTGCTTTCTGGAAAGAATTTGAAGATCAAATAACTTACATGCAATATTTAGCAGGAAAACCGTTTTACGAAAGGAAAATTAAATGCTTCAATTTTTAGTCCGCTTATCTTTCTTTTTTCTTATAATTAATTTGCAGCTATTTGCTTCAAAAGGAATTGTTGTTGCATGTAACGATTATTATTCAGGATTTTTTTTGCCAAGTTTAGCCTATCTGCGCTTAGAGCAAAAAAGTGAACTTCCTATTGAAATTTGGTATTCTGGAGATGAGTTGTCTCAAAAAAACAAAGATCTATTAAGCAGATTTGGAAATGTAACTTTTCATGATGTGGTTGATGTTTTTGGAGGTGAAGCAAAAGATTATTGGGGATTTCAAATTAAAGCCTACATGTTAAAGGGATCGAATTTTGACGAGGTAATGATTGCTGATGCAGATGTCTATTTTGCACAAGATCCTATAAAACTCTTTTCCAATCCTGATTACATAAAAACTGGTGCTTTGTTTTTTAGAGATCACCCTATAAAGGGATTTTCTGGTTTAGAGGATAATACTGGTGAGTCAGAAAAGGGGTGTAGCTACTGGAAATATGGGTTTATAGAGTGTTATTTCAAAAGACGTGAATATTTTCGAAGATTAATTGATTCACCGAGTCAATATATCCCTCAAGATATGACATTTTTTTGGGAAGAGGCGAATCCAACAATTGAAAATCCATTTCTCATTCACTATCAAGAAGCAGGCGTTGTTGTCATTGATAAGGATAGGCATAGAAGAGGGGTAGAAGAAATATTTACTTTGAACAAGAACCATAAAGAAACTTATTTATATGTTCATGGAGATAAGGAAACGTTTTGGCTTGGAATGGAAATAGCAAAAGAACCTTATTCTTTTAACCTAGAGCTCCCTAAGAAAATAAAAGGAAAATGGATTATATACGGAATTATAAGGCAGAAGATTCGTCTAGCCCACCTTATCGGTGGGGAACTTTTTTGGTTCCAAAAAAAACCGATACCTCTTGGAAACAAACCTATATATAAATCCTACAATGGAGAAGAAGTGAATTTAATATCAGAAAAAGATATAGATTCCCTTGAGAAGATACGATTCTATGTAAATATGTTTGGAATGGGAAAAGATAAATTTGACTAAATTGTCTCTATGAAAGAACACAAACGTTATGATAATTTATCTCTATGAGAAAATATATTTGCCTCTTTGTTCTCTTTTTTTTTCAGCTTCAAGCAACGCGCGGAATCGTAATAGCTGTCTGTGATCGATATGTGCCAGATCTTTTGATTTCACTTGAATTTCTTAGGAAGGAAATTAAGTGTAAACTTCCAATAGAAGTTTGGCATGCTGGAGATGAAATCTCAGAGAAAAGCATAGCAAGACTTTTGCAATATGATGGAGTGTCAATTCATGACATCGTATCAGTCATTGATATGCCAGCAAATCATTTTCGAGGATTTCAAATAAAAGGGTATCTGCCTCAGGTCTCAAATTTTGATGAAGTGATTATTATGGATGCAGATTTAATCTTTTATGAGGATCCTGAAAAATTGTTTCATCATGAAGGGTACGTCAGGACAGGAGCGTTTTTTTTCTGTGATCAGGAAAGCTATAATTTCTTCGGGTATCCAAGAGTTTCAGGAAGGCTTTATCATGGTGGTCTTAGTTCCTATTATAGAGCAAGAAAAGCACTTTTTACTTCTTTGATAAAAGAACCAAGTTCATATTTTCCTGATAAATGGAAAATATATTGGCAAGAGAATGAACCATCAACATTAAACCCTTTTCCCTCAGAACATCAAGAATCAGGGTGTGTAGTCATTGATAAAAAAAGACATGTAGAAGGTCTTAAAAACATCCAAGAATTGAATAGACGATATAAAGAGACCTATAAATATGTTTGGGGGGATAAAGAGACATATTGGATGGGGATGGAGATGGCAAATGAGCCCTACCATTTTAATGAAACTATTCCCTGTAAGGTGATTGATCAAGTTTCGGGATTTCTTCCTTTTAAGGTCGCTAAAATCAGATTAATGCAAATCGTTGATGGAAAAATATTTTATCAGCAAAAAAGACCTAAGAAACTTTCATCTAAGTCATCCTTGCTAGAAAGAAGTAAAGAGAGATCAACGCGAAAATTAAATCTAGAAGAGGTTAGGTTGATTAATCTAGCGAATCAAATCGAAATATCAGTCTAAGGTTCTAACTACCATCAAAATAGAAATGTTTATCTATGTTATAGAGGCTATTTTCCGTTAGCATGTGGTAACCCGATGTTGCAGCAGTTAGTAGTGTTCCAAATGAGATGACTTCCCCAATATAAAGAAAACTTGCAATGTTCTCAAGGGTTGAGGATTCGCGCATTTTTATATCTTCTTTGGGATCAACGCATGCATAAAGATATAGAAGTCCTAATATGCCAGGAACAAGGCGTATGATGGATTCTATAGTGGCAAGAAGAGTTATTCCCACTGTTGATATTGCTGATAGTGCAAAAACTTCAGCAAACTTTGCGGCATTTGGTTGGTTTGATGAGAGAATTTTGTTGTGAGCGTTTGCGATCAGATTAAACGCAAAGAAACTTATTGAAACAAAGAAAGAAAGAGGATTTACATCAAGACGCCAATCTTTGGTATATTGCGATGTAAGACTAAAAGCTTCCGGTAGTGCAAAACCAGTTGGATTATGATCTGTAAAAAATTTAGTTTGCAATTCATTGATCATAACTAATCCTTAGAGTTAATTGTATATAATTATACCCTCAGTAAGGATTAGTTGCAATTAGGCTGCATTGTTAGAGCTTCTAATTTAAGCTTCCAAATTTTGTTTTGTCATATGAATCTGACGTCTTAAAGTTTCATCCTGTTCAATCTGATTTTTAATTTTATTCCATGAATGAAGAAGTGTTGAGTGAGTCTTGCCACCAAAGGAGGAGGCTAGCTTCATGAGGGATTCATTGATAAGTTCTTTTGCTAAATACATAGCCACTTGTCTTGGGAAGGCGATTTCTTTGTTTCTCTTGCTTCCGCGGAGATCTTGAACACGAACATTGAACATAGAAGCGACGCTTTTTAAAATATTTTCTACAGTAACTTTTTTATGAGGAACATACGACAGGAGTTCTCCTAAAGTATTTTCAACCATGTCTTGTGTGACTTCTTCTTTAAGAATGCTCTTGTAGGCACCGAGACGATTGATTGCCCCTTCAAGCTGTCTGACGTTATTGAAAATGTGCTCTGCAATAAAGAAGGCAACTTTGCTTGGGATTTTTAGACCACGTAATTCAGCCTTATATTGAATAATTGCAACTCTGGTTTCAAGGTCTGGAATACCGATATTTGCGACAAGACCCCATTCCATACGGGCTATTAAGCGCTCTGATAGTTTCAAAGCACTAGGTGGCTTATCAGATGAGATTACTATTTGTTTGTTTTGATTGATCAGTGCTTCGAAAGTATTACAAAATTCTTCTTCAAAATTTAAACGGCTTTGTAGGAATTGAATATCATCGACTAGTAGTATGTCAAGATTGCGGTAATAACGCTTCATTTGGTCAACAGACTTGTTCTTTAAATTAGCTACCAAATCATTAATAAACGCTTCTGTAGTAATACATTGAACGCGTACCTTGCGGTGCTTTTCTTTTACAAGGTGAGCAATGCTATGGAGTAGGTGAGTTTTTCCAAGTCCTACACCACCGTGAATAAAGAGAGGGTTGTAAGATTTACCTGGACGCATAGCAACGCCAAGAGCTGCTGACTTCACAAATTGATTTGATGGACCTTCAATGAAGTGAGAAAATGTATAACTATGGTTGAGGTTGAGATTATATCTAGGTTCCTCTTCGATGTTAGAAAAATATGGGTCATCATCTTTTTCTTCAGCCTCTTTTTCTTCAGGGGCTGCCCTTTTGTCAGAAAAAATGAAAGAAAGAGCGGGTTCCCCGTTTTCTTTTGTTGGGACAAATGTAGTGAGCTCACGACTGTAGTTGTCGAGTAGATACTCTTGAACAAAAATGTTTGGCACTTCGAGACAAATTTCACTATCTGATGACCTTGCAACTTTAACTGGCTTGATCCAATTTTGAAACTCTGCAGCAGAGCACTTATCTTGGATAAACTCGATAAAATCGGTCCAACCTTTTGGTTCATTCTTGGTCAACATGAAACATATTCCTTGGTGCAGTTGTGGCTAAAAAAAACGTTAAACGTAACTTGGATTGTTCAGCTTTATGGAGATGAGAACTTCGAATATAGTTATCAACAATCTTCCCACAAAACGTTCAACAAGTGTTATTTATGATCAAAGACTACCACCGAGAGGAAAAAGAAAACAAGAGTTTTCCATCAAAAAAAAAAATCGGAAACACTAACTCTTTTACAATGAGAATTGCGAGAGAGGAAAAAAAACAACAGTTTAATTTTCTCGATTTTCAAATTGTTGGTCGAGGAAAACAACACATTTTTGGCCCGTTGCAGCAAACGAGTTGTCGAATGAAATGATTAAGTGATCTTTCATCCATAAAATTGAGTGCACTGTCATGGGATTATTCACTCCAGGAGCTTTTACAACAAGTTTTAGTCTCTCAGAAAGGGGGAGGTGAGAGCTTTTTTTCCAAACTTGTTGGATGTTAGTAAAACGTGTTGAACCGTAGTACATCGTGTTTGCGGTAGTAGGCATTTGATCTGTTGCGTGTCGACAATTTAAAGTAAAAAGGGGGGTGTCAGCTTCTTTATCATACGGCCTTACATATGTTTCACCTTTATCTCCCTGAAGAAAGTGATAAAAGGATCCTCCTTCGCGATCAGCAACAAACATGTGATAGGGTACTGCTGGACGTTTTTCTGGATTTGAATAATCGATAAATCCCTCTACATCTGCAAGAGTTTCGCAATTTTCAAGAATCAGTCGATTCAAAAATAAAGAGGGAATGCCAACTTTCACATCATCAATGCGATTTTTTGGTTCTGTCACATTGATTGAAACGAAGAGTTTTTTGTTAAGTCCTGTTATTGTTCCAACACAACCTGGAATGGTTGGCTCGAGAAGTTGGGGACCATCGCCAATCTTAATGTCTCTTAGTATTGTATACCTGCCGACTCCAAGTCCTGGCCAATCAAGATTCCTTGCAACTCCTGTTGCCCCAGTTTTTTCATCTTTTCCGATAATTGCAGAGCAACCAAATAACATGTTTGGAGCAAGAGCTAAGTGCATGAGATCAGGAAGCATGTGAATTTTAATTGCATCTTCTATTGTGTATTTTTTTGGCCACCAAGAATCTTCTTTAAGCCTTTTATTCACCCCATCAACGAGTCCTTGTAGTTCTTGCATATATTGTTTAGGAATGCTTTTTTTCACTTCCTCTAATTGCTTTAAAATTTTCTTATCTGTAGAAATATAGCCGAGAAAAGAAAGAACATTCATGCGCGCAATGACTCTTGTAATTTGGTGGGCCGCAAGATATCCGTGATCATGACCGGCATCGTAAGAGGTATCTGCTCGAATTTTTAATACAGGAAGATCGCCTTCATAATATAGACGGCTATTGCCAACAGACATTGTTTGAAATACATGTTTCTTAGGATCTATGGCAAGAATGCCTAATACATCTAAGGCAAAGAGGGTGATTTCAACAAACGCAACAATTGCAACACCACTAGCGATTGTAATGATTATGTGGGAATCTAAAACAACTAAGCCAATAAGAAGAAAGGCTGCACCAATTCCTTCAATGATACGCAGTGCGATCTCAATTTCTCTTGTATGGTTGTGTGCATATTCATAAATTCTTGTGAGGTAATCAGTTTTTTCAAGCGCTAGAGAGCAATCCATAAAAAATCCTTAGTTGATGGTGACCCATTTGTTTGAAGCTGCAAATCCATTATCTGGTAGTGTCATGATTAGTTTTCCTTCTGAAAAGATCACTGAGTGCATTGTAAGACTATTATTTACATAGGGGAGGCAAAGTCTTCTTTTCATGTCTGCAATCTGATCTTTAGTGGGATGATCCCAGCTTGTTTCCAAATTTTTTGTACGTTCTTCATGAAAGAAGATAGGGAAGGTTGGATCAGAATCTTCTTGGTATGTTGCATTAAGCGTAATGATTGGTTTTTCTTCTAATGTGCGAACTGTAGTTGAATTGCCAAAGCTTCCTTGATAAAAATGCAGAGCAAATGCATCTGTTTTGTCGGCAATTGTCAGATGATAGGGCACATCTGGTTTATTGCTTTCACTTAAAAGATGCTTTCTTGAGGCATCTTTTGCGGAACCCGATTGTTCAAGCACCCATCTATTGTAAAAAAGAGGAGAGATCATATAATTGTTTTCTGTTATGTCATCGGGTAATGATGAGATGTTCATAGCTGCAAAGAGACCTGTAGTGTTGTTGAATCCAGTAGTTGTACCGATGCAACCTGCAAATGTAATGTCAGTCATTTTAGCAGCATTTCCAATCTTTTGATGTTTTACTAAGGATGTCTTACCAAGTGCTCCGTAACTCATCCAATCAAGATTCCTTCCAATAATAGGTGTTTTTGATACAGATTCAGAATCAATAATGGTTGTGCATGCAGCAAGAGGTTCGGACTGTTTAATTGAAGTTCCTAAAGAAAACAGAGAAGAAATATTATGTATGGCAAGTAAGTTTAATATTGTGATGTCTGGAAGTCGACGCCCAAAAAAAGATTCGTTTTTTCGTGCATTTGCACCTTCAACAACGCCTTCAAGTTCTTCTAGATATTTTTCTGGTATTCTATCAAGAAGGGTTTGGTAGTTCTCGGTTACAATTTGATCAAGCTCCTTCCCCAGGCTTGTAAAGAGGATGATCAAATGCATGCGCTTTAGCATGAGTAAAATCCCTTCGCCTGCAAGATAACCGTGAGCATATCCCGCTTCTTTGTGTGTTTTTTCATTAATTTCGAGAGTGGGGATTTCATCTTTGTAATAGATACGAGAATTGCCAAATGTTTTTTCAGTAAAAGGGCGGTCAGCTCTTGTAACAGAGAGATACCCAAAAAATGAAAGGGCAAAATGAGCTATTTCAATAAGGATTAGAACAATACTTGCAGAAGCAATAAGAGACCATGAGATAGTTGCAGCAGAAAGACCAACAGTAATTGTGATGAGGGCCAAAATATCTAAAGCAATTCGCGTAATTTTTATGATTTTTGTGTGGTCATGAAGAAATTTCTCCACTTTTAAAGTAGTTGTATAATCAATTAAAGTCTTGGTAGAAACAGCTTCCATTTATTCCTCTTTTTTCTTACTTCATTCGATAAGATATTGTAAAGGAATTCGCCTTTGAAAGGAATCAAAAAGCCTTTAAGGTTCTCTAGAAGGCGGTTAGAAAAGTTAATTTTGATTTCTAGAAGTTCGTAAAAAAAAACCATTCGATACTCAATGGTTTTTTTTTGCAAAGATCTATAAGATTCTAGGTATAAGAGATTAGAAGAGCTTCGGCTTGTCCTGAAACACGTTTATCAACATTTTGTTTTAATTGAGATGCTTGAGCAAGCCCTTGGCGGCGATAGCCAAGTAAAAGAAGAGCCTTTGCTCGATTTAAAAGGGTAGGGGCATGGTCAGAATTTATTTTAAGTGCGCGATCAAAAAAGTTTAAGGCTTGTAGGTTGTCTCCTGTTTCTAAGAAAATAGCACCTAAAGTTTGAAGGTCATAAGAGGAGTCTGGGCAAAGTACAACTAGAGCTTCAAAGAATTTTTTTGCAAGGGGGTAGTGCCCTTCTTTAATATAGGAGTATCCGACAAATCGAAGGTCATTAATTTCTTCGTCTGTCCAACCGAGTAGATCTGTCCAACTAATTTCACTCATGATACCACTCCTTAAAAATTACCCTTTACTATATCGATACCGTTCTGAATTAATTTCTATCATAATATGATTGAGCATGTTAATGCTTTTGAGCAATTCAATCAAGCATTGAGCTTCTTTGACAACAACTTTTGGACTCTTCTCATCTTGCCAAGAAAAGAGGCGCTGTTTTTTTTCTTTGTTGTCTTCTTTTTCTTTCTCTTGTTCGTCTATATAATCTTCAAGCCTTTCAATCTGCATCTCTAAATACTCTTCAGGACCTAATTTCGGTGCGAGCTGAAAAGTGAATAGTCGCTTTTTTTGATCGTTAAACTCTTCAGGGGGGAGCATTAAGCTCCAAGAACCTTTTCTTTTAACTAGATCAAAGAGCTTTTGAAAATCAGAATGGAGAATGGGTTCAAAGATGTCAGTTTGAATTTGGGATGCGACATTCCTAGAGTCTCTTGCGTACTCATCCCCAAGACCTTTGGTGCCCTTTCGTCCTTGCTCGTACTGCAAGTAAACTTGGTAACCCAAGTCGTCAATCGTTTTCGTTGTTTTTGCTGTCATATTTTTCTCTTATCAAAATTGGAATTTTCGTGGGGTTTTTTTCTTTAATGCAGAAGTTGTGAAACTTTTTCCCACCAAATTCCCCACAATGTAATTATAGCGCTAGGTAACTGGTGTGTCAGATTTTACGATATAAACATATTTTTAAAACCATGAGATATAAACAACTTTGTTCATAGTTTTTTACAGAAAAGATTGCCAAGTTTAATTTGTATTGTTATGCTGTGGGAAAATGTGGGAAACCCCGGGAAGACAATTTGAACACTCCTTTTTTTTGTGGATCGCACCAAGCTAAGTTAGATGAAAAAAATCGTTTCGTCTTGCCACAAAATTTGCGTTATCAACTTGTCGAAAATGGGGAACTTGAATTTACGATTGCTCTAAGCATGGGTGGCTGTCTTGCAATTTATCGCAAATCAGACATCGAAGAGATTGTAGAGAGATTTCGTAAAAAGCGGCACATTGCAAAATTCCAAAAGTTCTTTACTCTTTTCTTTTCCACATTAGTACACACCACTTGTGACAAAGTTGGACGGGTTACTCTGCCAGCTGTGTTAAAAAATGGTGTTGGAATCGAGACTGAAATTATCATCGCCGGCTCATTGGATAAAATTGAGCTCTGGCCAAAAAGCGTGTATGAAAAAGACTTGGCCAATTTTGTCGGTGGGGCAAAAGATGGCGATATGAAATTGATGATGGAAGAGGCCTTTGGGCTTCTTGCTGATGATGAAGACCAAGATTCAGAAGAAGAGAGATTAGAAAAAGCCATAGAAAAAGTTCAAAAAGAGGTTGTTCGCGTATGAACACAGATTTCCACAAACCTGTTATGGCAGATGAAGTAATTTCAATGCTTCAAGATACGAAAATCAAGGTTTTCTTTGATGGAACTGTTGGTGCTGGTGGACATGCAAAAGCAATACTTACTGCACATCCTGAAATCGAGCTATATATTGCATGCGATCGTGATACAACAGCTCTTTCTATTGCAGCAGAAACGTTGAAGTCGTTTGAGAAGAAAGTGAAATTTGTACACAGCAATCACGCAGACATTGATTCAATCACTAAAAACCTTTCAGTAGATGGTGTAGACGGTTTTTTTTTGATTTAGGAGTTTCATCCATGCAATTCGATCAAAGTGAAAGAGGGTTCAGTTTTCAAAGAGATGGACCTCTGGATATGAGAATGGACCCTACAGCGACTATTTCAGCGAAGCAAGTTATTAACTCTCTATCAGAAAAGGAATTGGGGCAAATGTTCAAAGATCTTGGAGAAGAGAGATTTTGGAGAAAGGCTGCTAAAGCGATTGTTGATGAGAGAAAGAAACGGCCTATCGAAACAACTAAACAGCTATCTGATGTAATAGAAAGTGTCATTTCAAGAGGGGGTCAGAAAATTCATCCTGCAACAAGAATATTTCAAGCAATTAGAATTTTTGTGAACAAAGAACTAGAAACGATTGAGATTGCCTTGAAAAATGCAGTCAAGCTTCTAAATCCTGAAGGGGTAGTTGGCGTTCTTACTTTTCATAGCTTAGAAGACCGCATCGTGAAGAATGTTTTTCGTGATTTAGCAAGCCCAATTAGAAATTTAGGTGGTCAAAAGATTTCAGAAGCTGCAATTGAAAATTTGTTAAAAAAACCACTTATTCCCACGAGAGAAGAAACAAAAACAAATCCTAGAGCGCGATCTGCAAAGCTGCGCTTTATAAGAAGAAAAGCACAAGATTCTGAGGCAAGAATACAATGAAAAAACTTTTGCTAATAAAAGTATTTTTGTGTGCACTCTCTTTTGGGGGAGCACTTTATGCATACGTGCAACAACAAAATGATTTGACCTACGTTCGAATTGAGCTTCCAGTATTGTCTGACGAAGTTCGACTTCTTCAGGAAGAAAACATGAGACTTTCATTAGAAATCGATCATTTTGAAAATCCAAAACACTTAATGCAACTTGCAAATAGACCAGAATTTAGTCATTTAAAGCATCCAATTGTTGATGAAATCATTGTCATGGATGAGGGGGCAATAGATGTTATTGAAATGCCTTTTGAGAAAAATAATAGTAATAAAGCCCTTCTCGGCTTTCCGACTGTAGTGATTGGAGCAAGGTGAAACCACCTAATGTTAAGAAAGATGGCGACAATAGATTTCGATTTGTAGCTGTTGCCATATTTGTTGTTTTTCTATTTTCGGTTCTTATTGTTCAATATTATCGCATTCAAATTACTCAACATGAAAAATGGAAAAAAGCAGCTAAAGGTCAACATCAAACTGTTATTAGAGAGCCATTTAAACGTGGTGTTTTTTATTCAAACACAGAGCTAAATCATACGCATCCAGAGAAGCCTCAACCCTTTGCTTGTGATGTTTTAAAGTTCCATCTTCATATCGACCCTTTTCTTATTCCTGAAAAGAATAAAGAGGAAATGGCAAGTACAATTGTAAGAATTCTGCATTGTAAGGACGAAGTTTATTCACACTTTACCAGGAAGAGTCGTAGTCGGAAAATTGCTGCTTTTTTAAGTAATGAAGAAAAACAACAAGTCTATCAGTGGTGGAAAACTTATGCAAAAGAACATAAAATTGCAAAAAATGCCCTCTATTTTGTCAGAGACTATCAGAGAAATTACCCTTTTGGACGATTGCTAGGTCAGCTTTTACATACTGTTAGAGATGATCGTAATTTAGAGACAAATCAAGCGATTCCTACGGGGGGCCTTGAGATGGTTTTTCATGATTATCTTATAGGAAAAGAGGGGAAAAGAACAATTTTACGATCTCCTCGTTATGAACTCGATCTTGATACGGTACAAACTCTTCCCGAACATGGGGCAGATGTTTATCTTACAATCAATCACGTCTTGCAAGCGATAGCAGAAGAAGAGCTTGCAAAAGGGGTGCAAAAAGTCAATGGTCGTGCGGGCTGGGCTGTGATGATGGATCCTTATTCGGGGGAAATTTATGCTATGGCACAATACCCCTCGTTTGATCCAACAGAGTACCGTAAATATTATAACGACACTTCTATGATTGAGCATACAAGAAATAAGCCGACAACAGATACGTTTGAGCCTGGATCCACAATGAAAGCTATTACAATAGCAATTGCTATGTTAGCAAATGATGAGCTCTTAAAAAGAGGGGAGAAGCCTATTTTTATCCCTTCTGAGATGATGCAAACAAGCAACCCTAACTTTAAAGGCAGAACGACACCGCTCAAAGATCCTAGTTTGCATAAATATCTAAATATGTACATGGCAGTGCAAAAATCTTCAAACATCTATCCTGCTAGATTGGTCGAGAGAATCATCGATAAATTAGGGGCAGAGTGGTACAGGGAAAAATTGCTTGAAGTGTTTGGGCTTGGGCAAAAGACAGGAATTGAAATTCCTTATGAAAATATTGGGATGATTCCACAGCCCGGAAAGACATATGCAAATGGAGTCCTTCAGTGGTCAGGGCCTACGCCTTATTCTTTAGCAATTGGTTATAATTTGCTTGTTAACTCTGTACAATTATGTCGGGCATATAGTGTTTTTGCAAATGGTGGTTATCTTATTAAGCCAACGATCTTAAAAAGAATTGTTCGAGGAGATACTGTCCTTTTGGATAATAGTGATAGAGCCAAGTACTTTGAACGTGTGATGGATGAGAAAATTGCAAAGGAAATTGTTTGTGCAATGAAGTTTGCAACAAAGCCTGGTGGAGGTTCATTTTTAGCCGACATTCCAGGGTTTACCGAAGCTGGGAAAACAGGAACAAGTGAAAAACTCAAAGCAGGAAAGTATTCCAAATCAGTTCACTATTCAAGCTTTATGGGAATAGCGCCAGCAGATAACCCAAGGTTTGTGTTATATGTGGGTGTTGATGAGCCGCAAAAAGTTTTTATCCCAGGATTTGGAACAACTCATTGGGGTGGAAAATCAGCTGCTCCGATTTTTCGTGAGATGGCAAAAAGAGCCCTTCTTTATTTAGGAGAGACTCCAGACGACCCATATGGAAGGCCCCAAGGAGATCCAAGACATCTTCCTGAAAAGGCCAATTGGGTAAAAGAGTCAACAGAGCTATCAAAAGTTTATCAAGAGTGGAATGAAACATAGGGTGAGCATGAAAATAAAAAAATTGATAAAAGATCTTGAAGTCAAAATGATTAAAGGATCAAAAGATGTTGAAATTGAAGCGATCACAAGTAATTCAAAATTAGCTTCTCCTGGATGTCTATTTGTAGCAAAACGAGGCAAATCTTTTGATGGAAATGACTATATTAATGATGCTATTTTAGCAGGTGCTGTTGCTGTATTAACAGATATCTATAATCCTTTTATTGAAGGGTGTGTACAGATTATTGTCGAAAATGTTGAAAAAGCAGAAACAATCATAGCAAAAGAGTTTTATCACGACCCCTCAAGTGAATTGTTTATGGTAGGTATTACTGGAACCAATGGGAAGACAACCACAAGTTATATAACGCGCCACCTCATTGAAGGCAAAGAGTCAATGGGTCTCATTGGCACGATTGAAAGAATCGTTGGTGAAAACAGATATGCAAGTGATTTGACGCTGCCAGATTGTTCTTCTACACTAAAGTTGTTGCGGGAGATGGTTCAGTCGAAACAGACAAGTGCTGTGCTTGAAGTTTGTTCACATGGACTTCATCAAAATCGTGCAGATGCCCTTTTATTTGATGTTGCTGTTTTTACAAATTTATCACCAGAACACCTTGATTATCACGAAACGATGGAAGAATATTTTGCTCAAAAAAAGAAGTTGTTTACGAAGTTAAAGGCTACAGGTGTTGCAATCATAAATGGTGATGATCCAGTATCCAAAGAAATTTGTGCACCAAAAATCATGCGATTTGGAATTCATTCAACGTGTGATTATATGGCAAAAGAGATTCATTATTCTGAAGATGGAACAACTTTTCAACTTCAAACCCCTTGTGGTCTTTATTCTGTGAAGACTCCTTTTTTAGGTGAATTCAATGTGTATAATGTTCTGTGTAGTGTTGCAATAGCACAGGTTCGGGGTGTTAAAATTGAGATGATTCTTGAAAGGCTGAAGAGCGTAAAACAAGTGAGCGGAAGGCTAGAAAAATTTGAACTAGGTGAGGGGAAGTTAGCTTATGTTGACTTTGCTCACACAGAACATGCATTAAAGAATGTCATACTTTCCTTAAGAGAAATTATAAAAGGGAAAATCGTAGTGATTTTTGGATGTGGAGGAAATCGGGATTTTGAGAAGCGTCCTAAAATGGCAAGAATTGCAGAACAGTTTGCAGACTACACAATTGTTACAAGCGATAATCCAAGAACTGAAGATCCAGAAGAGATAATTCGTGAAATTATCTCTGGTTTTACAACAAAGAATTTCTCAGTGAAAATTGATCGAAAAGAAGCAATAGCTGAGGGCATAGGCCTTATTTCAGAGGGAGATGTACTTCTTATTGCTGGAAGAGGTCATGAAAAAAAACAAATCTTTCACGGAAAAAGTGTTGAGTTTGACGACATCTCCGTTGCAAAGGAATTAGCAAATTGTATAGTCTGGTGAGGCTATGAAAAGTTTAAAGATATGTTTTTGTTTCCTTTTCCTTTCTTTTATTTCTGTTTCTTGTACTCAAACAAAAGCAGAGCACATCCATCCCTCGAAGATGGCTGTCAAAACACATCCACTCAAGAAGAAACTTGTTCCCTTAGTTGTGATTGATCCAGGTCATGGAGCGTTTGATTTGGGAGCACACACAAAGCATTGTGAGGAAAAAGATCTTTGTTTAAAAACAGGGCACTATTTACGACGACACCTTGAGAAAAAAGGTTACCATGTGATTATGACACGCTTTCGTGATGAATATATTCCGTTAAAGAAGCGTGCTGCAATGGCAAATGAAGTTAAGTCTCAAGTAATGGTTTCAATACATTATAATTCAGCAAAGAATCTTCAAGCTCATGGAATGGAAGTCTTTTATTACCCTAAAGGTGAGCCTTGGAGAACTAAAAATTCAAGACGATTGGCAAAAACGGTCCTTGCGAAAATGCTCTCAAACACAGGTGCTTTCTCACGTGGTGTAAAAGAGGGGAATTTTTGTGTTATACGTGAGACGCATATGCCAGCGATTCTTGTAGAAGCGGGTTTTATTACAAACCAAGAAGAAATGCATAAGATGCGAGATGATCGGTATCTTGACTCAATAGCAATGGCCATTGCCAATGGATTAGAAGAGTATTTTGTCAGTTCATAAGGTGCTTTCTTTCATTCAATAAAATAAAAATCTAAACTCATGTTGTTAACTCTAAGCTAAATAAGAAAAACATCGTTTTTTCCTTTATTTTAAGGGGGAGACCACCTTTAATGTTGTCTAGATGTAATGGTTAGTTTTTGTTGATTAGAGAAAGCTCGTCCCCGGCGCGATTCGAACGCGCGGCCTGTTGCTTAGGAGGCAACCGCTCTATCCAACTGAGCTACGGGAACAAAAGAATGTAAATCAGTATAGTAAATGAGACTGAAGAGAACAAGGAGTAAATTGATGGAAAGTGCAGATATAGGACTAATTGGATTAGCAGTGATGGGTCAAAATCTTGTCCTTAATATGAATGATCATGGATTTACTGTGACTGTTTTTAATCGTACCGTTTCTAAAGTTGATGATTTTCTTAATGGACAAGCTAAAGGGACTAAGATAATCGGTACTAAAACGCCTAAAGAGCTTGTTGACTCGCTTAAAAAGCCACGCAAGATAATGTTCATGGTTAAAGCAGGAGATGCTGTTGACGCCTTAATTTCAGAGCTTGTGCCTCTTCTTGAAAAAGGGGATATTCTAATAGATGGTGGTAATAGCCACTTTCCAGATACACAAAGACGTGTAGATGAGCTTGCTGCAAAAGGAATTCTATTTGTGGGTTGTGGTGTTTCAGGTGGTGAAGATGGGGCAAGGTATGGACCTTCAATGATGCCGGGTGGACATGAAGACGCATGGAAGCACATTAAGACAATACTTCAGACGATTTCTGCAAAAGCTGATAACGGTGAGCCTTGCTGTGATTGGGTAGGAAAAGGTGGGTCTGGTCACTATGTAAAAATGGTGCATAATGGAATTGAGTATGGAGACATTCAGCTGATTTGTGAGGCATATGATATGATGCATCGCGTACTTGGAATGTCAGAAGATGAAATGAGTGCAACATTAAAAGAATGGAATAAAGGCGAACTTAATAGTTACCTCATTGAAATCGCAGCAGCAGTTCTTGCATTCAAAGATAAAGATCAAAAACCCTTAGTGAGTAAGATTCTTGATAAAGCAGGACAAAAAGGAACAGGGAAATGGACGGCTCAATCAGGACTTGAAGATGGTATGCCCGTTAGTTTAATTGGCGAAGCTGTTTATGCAAGATGTCTATCTGCTTTAAAATCTGAACGTGTTGAAATGAGCAAGCATTATAAAAGACATGTTCGACTTTTTACAGGTGACAAAGAAGATATGATCGAGTCCATTCGAAAAGCACTTTATGCCTCAAAAATCATATCCTATGCACAAGGGTATATGTTGATGAGAGCAGCATCTGAAAAATATAAGTGGGATTTAAATATGGGTGGCATTGCTCTGATGTGGAGAAATGGTTGTATTATCAGATCAGTTTTCCTCGGAGAGATTAAAAAAGCCTTCGATAAAAACAAAGATCTCAAAAATCTCATGCTCGATGATTTTTTCAAAAAAGCCTTAACCAGGTCAACAGAAGGGTGGAGAAAAGCTGCGGTGGTAGCTCTTGAACACGGAATACCAGCCCCATGCTTCACTGCAGGCTTAGCATTTTTTGATGGAATTACATCAGAGATATTGCCAGCCAATCTTCTGCAAGGATTACGAGATTACTTCGGAGCGCACACATTTGAACTTCTTTCCAACCCAGGAAAACCAATCCACAATAATTGGACAGGTCATGGGGGAACAACGGCATCAAGTTCATATAATGCTTAATGGTTAAAAAAAAGTAGAAGTTGTTCTTGCTGTTTTTTTCTTTAGGAACTTATTGTTGCGACTTATAAAGATCAACGACTAGCGATAGAGGTCTTCTTGGATTTTGCACCCTTTGATCAAAATCTGGTGTTCTATGTACATGACAAACAGAGTAATCTGTCGGATGTACGATGGGATTGCCTTCTTCATCATAGTATTGCAGAAAATTAACTCGGCCGTGAGTATGAAATTGAGTTTTTTTGATTAAAGCGCTCATTGATTCTATCTTAGGAAACCAAACATGGCCCCCATTACAAACTTTCCCGTTGATATAGTGCCCACCACCACCTGGATCGAACAAGAGTTCTCCATCTTCTGATTTCATAGATCGTTCTATGAGATAGTCGCATCTATAGTCTGGTAGAGAAATTCTGCAAAACCCTTCTGGTTTTAAAACGCGATATATTTCATTTAATACAGCCGGTAGAGAGTCGTATTCAATATGTTCAAAGACATCCTCACTTTGAAAGACGTCAACGCAGTTGTCTGGAAGATCAAATGGGTGTGTTAGGTCATGTTGTATTTGTCTTGTGTCACCCTTTAACAAGCTAAGCCCAATGAATTTATTATAAATTGGGATGTATCTGAATTGTTCTGGAATAGCGCCTGCATAGAGATATAGTTTATTTTTATTCTTTATGTCGTTAAATGTAAGTGGCTTGCTCTTTAGGTTGTCGATTTTGGTCATTTCGTTAGCGAATCCTTGTACAAAAAATACAAGCGCTAGAAAAATGCTTATATTTTTTTTCATAAATAGACTTCCATCTTAGTTGATTTTATATTAAAACAAAAAGTGCTAATTTAAGTCGTCTAAAAAGTTAGAGGAATATTTTTATTTTTTATCTGTGTCCGATTTAAGGATGTCAATGAAAGCAGATTGAGGAATGCTGACTTTGCCAAATTCTTTCATCTTTTTCTTTCCTTTCTTCTGCTTTTCCCACAGCTTTCGTTTACGGGTAATGTCGCCACCATAACACTTTGCTGTAACGTTCTTGGAAAGGGCTGAAATTGTTTCGCGAGCAACAATTTTTCCACCAATTGCTGCTTGGACAGGAATTTTAAATTGTTGTTTAGGGATTACTTCAAGAAGCTTTTTGCAAAGGGATCTGCCTTTGGATTCAGCTTTTGATTTATGAATAAGGGTTGAAAAGGCATCGACGGGCTCTTCGTTTACTCGTATTTCAAGTTTAATGATGTCGCTTTTCTCATAGGAGTCTGGTTCATAGTCAAATGAAGCATACCCTTGTGTTACAGATTTTAATCTGTCGTTAAAGTCTGTGATAACTTCGTTAAGGGGCATTTTGAAGTGTAGATAAATACGTGTGTCATCGATTGTTTCAGTGTTAATCAGCTCGCCACGTTTTTCATTTGCTAGTGCCATGATAGCACCAAGGTATGATGAAGGTGTCATAAGATTACATTTCACCCAAGGCTCTTCGATATAGCTGATTTGTGTTGGATCAGGAAAGTGGGCTGGATTATCAATTTCTTTGTTTGTTCCATTTGTCATGTACATTTTATACAAAACACTTGGCGCTGTTGTAATGATATCTACATCAAATTCTCTTTGTAGGCGCTCAAAGACGATCTCAAGGTGTAGTAGTCCTAAAAATCCACATCGAAATCCTGTCCCTAAGACAAGAGAGTTTTCAGGTTCTACATGCAAAGAGGAATCGTTCAGCTGCAATTTTACCATCGCATCTGCAAGAGATTCATAGTCTGATGAGTCAACAGGAAAAATCCCAGCAAAAACAACTGGAGAGATAATCTTAAATCCTGGAAGGGGCTTATCAGCTGGTTTTAATGTGCTTGTTACTGTGTCACCAATTTTGATGTCAGCAGGTTTTTTGACACCTGCAATGATATATCCAACTTCGCCAGCATAAAGTGCGTCACAGGGCTTTTCTTTTGGAGTGAAAATCCCTACTTCTAATACATCAAACTTTCTCTTTGTTTGCATGAAAATAATAGGAGTGCCTTTCTTAATTGTTCCAGAAATTATACGAACATAAACCATGACGCCACGATAATTGTCATAATGAGAATCAAAAACCAAAGCTTTTAGCGTTTCATTGTCTTCAGGAATTGTCGGTGGGGGAAGTGAATAGATGATTTCTTCTAGAATCTCTTTAATACCTTGGCCTGTTTTTGCTGAGGCTTCGATTGCATTTGAAGTGTCAATTCCGATCACGTCTTTGATTTGCTTTTTAACTCTTTGTGCGTCAGCTGCAGGAAGATCAATCTTATTAAGAATAGGGATGATCTCAAGTCCTTTGTCTATTGCTAGGTGGACATTGGCTAGAGTCTGAGCTTGGACGCCTTGAGCCGCATCGACAACAAGTAAAGCTCCTTCGCATGCAGATAACGATCTTGATACTTCATAGGAAAAGTCTACGTGTCCTGGAGTATCAATAAAGTTGATCTGATATTCTATTCCATCGTCGCCAACATAGATCATAGTCACAGGACGCGCTTTAATTGTAATGCCGCGTTCACGCTCTAATTCCATGTTGTCAAGAAGCTGTGCTTGCATGTCACGAGTTGCAACAGTGTGAGTGATTTCAAGCAAGCGATCAGCGATCGTAGATTTACCATGATCGATGTGCGCTATGATAGAGAAATTTCGTATGTTTTTTGGATCATGTCTTGTCATATCGCGAAATAATACAATGTTTGCATAAAAAAATAAAGACTTTCCCACCATTGGTAGGAAAGTCTTAAAAGAGACGGCAAAACCTAACTAATTAGGTTGCTATCGGTGAGTTTGGGCTGTTCTTAGTATTTGACATAGAAGATGCTGTTGAGTCGCCTTTTCTAGCTTCATTATCAGCTTCTTCGTCTTCAGCTTCTTTCTTAGCGATCGCAATTTTAAATCTCTTGTCAAGAGCAATAACAGAAACGATCCAAGCTGAGATGATTACAAAAAGAATCACACCAACATAAGGAGTCATCGCGCCAATGCTTCCAAGAGCAAGGATTAAAAGTTGTTGGATCAAAGAACCACCTGATTTACCAAGTCTTGCTCCAACGACGTCAATAGCAGCTTTACCCTTAACTTTGCTTTCCGCATCAAGAGGAATGTATGCCATTTCTTTTGTCGGATCGAAAAGTGAGTATTTCGCACTCTTGCTCATTACGTTCTGTGCCATACCAAATAGAACAGCAAGCATTAGAGGAGTTGCTCCAATAAATGCAAATGCGTTGCCCATTTTGTCGCCAAAAAGCATGAAAGCAAAGAATCCAGCACCTGTGATCATAAGAACTACAGGAGTAACTAGAGCAGCAAACTTCCAACCTAGAGTTCTTACAACGTTACCAGTAACGAAGAACATCATTAAAATGGTTGCAACCGCAGTTACACGTGAGAAGTTACCCATAAATGCTGAGTAGTCGTTCGGGTTAGGGTATTGCAACTTAAGCTGACTCTTCCAAGTAACTTCAACTAAGTTGATACACATACCGTATGCAATAACTAGGATTGCAATTAAAAGCATGTATCTTGAGCTTGCTAGGAATTTTAAAGATTGACCAAGAGACATTTTAGGCTTGTCTTTCTTGATTTTCTTCTGTGCATTTTGGTCATAAAATCTAGGATCAGTTAATACGTATTTATTGATCCACCAGTAGATTGCCATTACAGCAAATCCTGATAGAACAACCATGAACATCAACCAGTTCAAAGAAGTCTGCCATGAATCAGATGTGCCAACAGCAGAACGTCTCATGTCAGATGCCCAAATGATACAAGTACCAGCTAGTAGTAATGAAAAGTTAGCACCAAGACCGAATAAGTTATAAAAACGTTTTGATTCATTTACACGAGTAATATCGTTTGCAAATCCCCAGAAAAGTAGAGATAAACAGACAGAACCCCAAAGTTCACTCATAATGTAAAATAATGCGTATGTCCAATTCCTCAAAATAGCGATCAAACCAGAAAAACTTTTTGGTGCTGATGCTTGTAAGTAGTCACAAAATTCATTTGGGTGTAAAAAATCACGTAGTGGGTAAATCACTGTCGCAAATAATCCAAAGAATATGATGAAAGGGATTACAGTTGTGTAAAACAATTTTTGTTTTGAAAACACATTACTCATTTTAGCATATAGAAACATAAAGAGCACTGCGGCAGGTAATACACCGTATACCTTTAAGAAAGGGATAGCTTCAGCGCCAGATCCAGGTGCTGTAACAATCAGAGTGTCTTTTGTGTCTCTTAAGATTGTGTAGTTGAATAAAATAAAGAAGAATAGAAGAAGCATAGGAATCAATTTTTTTAATTCGTATGAATATATCGGCCAGAAAAACGATCTCAGCTTCCCAAACTCTTTTTTAGTCTCTTGTTTGTTAGATTGCGACATAGATAGTCCTTTTTCAATTGTTACTTTTAACTTTGATGCCACCATTGTATCAATATTGGAATAAAAAACAAGCGGAAAATCGCAGCCTAAGGCGCGTATAAAGGGCATTTAAAGAAAAAAAGCGCACGTTTTAAAGTGCGCTTAAATTATTCGTAGACAAAGTGAGTGGAATTAAAAGTCTTCGCGACTAAATCCACCGATTTCTGCTAATTCTTTCATCAAACTTTCTTGATGCGATGTAACTCCTGCTGCAGATTCTACATAAGAGTTCCAAAGTGATTGATCAACAATTCCTTGTCTGATTGATTGAATCAAATCTCTTTTACATGTTGCAAGTGATTTTTTTGGGCTAAGAACAGAAACGATGTCCTTATCGCCAGTCAAACGAGCCATGTTAAGAAGTTTTTCAAGTTGAGACTTTGTAAAGGAAATTTGATCGCGTCTTTTTCTTGATCCGCGTGCAGCACGTTGTTTTGGAGCAACAACACCTGGTTTTGACGGATTAATAACGAATTTATCGATGAGATCAGCGAGTTCAAATGGTTGTTTTAGTTTCATTTTTCTCAATGTAAAGTGGTGCATATAACCACCTGATGTCATTGGTAGGTATTTGCATAGGTCATTTTCTTTACGTCCACCAACTTTTTTAATCGCACGAGTGATGACGTCTTCGATATCATCTAATGATCTCAGGCCAGATGCTGATGATGTGTCTTTATCTTTCATTGTTTGCTTTCCTCCCTAACAGTTTTTAGGAAAATTCATAACTTTTCAATTTGAAATTATTGAATAAAAAAACAATATTAACAAGTTTTTTTTCAAAAAATCATTCTAAAACTTTCAACCTAAATACTATTGAAAACAAATGTTATTTGCAAGTTATATAAAATTGAATGGTTTTAAAAATAAAAAGGGATTAAAATCGAATATTCATTACTATGATTGGAGAAAATGTTTGTGCAATTAAATCAAATGAATAAGAAACAAATAAAAACTATTGCGATAGGTGCCGGCAAGGGCGGTGTAGGTAAATCAAGTTTTACCGTAAATTTAGCGCACATGTTAAAACTCCTTTCTTTAAAAGTTGGAATAATTGATGCCGATCTTTATGGACCTTCTCTTTCTTTAATGCTTCCTCCAGAACAGCCCCTTAGAGTTGATGAGGCAGGAACGATTTTTCCGGCGATATCGCGTGGTATTAAGGTCGTTTCTCTTTCGCATTTTTCCCAGGGTAGAGAGGCTATGATTGTACGTGCTCCTATAGCAAATGCGACAATTAAAAAATTTGTAACCCAAGTTGATTGGGGAGATGTCGATATTGTATTGATAGACCTTCCCCCAGGAACGGGGGATATTCAACTAACGTTAATGCAATCAATACTTCTGACAGGAGCAATTGCAATTACAACCCCGTCTAAGGCCTCAACGATTGATGTAAAAAAATCTATTGAGATGTTTCAGAGAATGAACGTCCAGATTTTGGGATTGGTTGAAAATATGAGCTATTTGGAAGATAACGTAACTAAAGAAAGGTATTATCCTTTTGGAGAGGGAGGGGGAAAGGCTCTATCATTGGAATGTAAAATTCCTTTTTTAGGCCAAATCCCACTGGAAGAAGAGATATCGCGTTCATTAGATTCAGGCACTTCATTTTTTGAATCTGCGAGAGTTACAACTGCGATGAAGGTTTTTGAAGAGATTGCCATTGAGATTAGGTCGAAAATATGGCAGGATGATGGTAGTTTAAAGTTGTTTGAACATGTCGAAAAGATCGACCAACATAATTTTGAAGTAAGAAAAGGCGATTTGCGTAGTCAATATAGATTCTCCGCTATTCAAAGATTATGCCCTTGTGCCAGGTGTGTCGATGAAGTGTCAGGAAGAAGCATAGTAGATCCTGAAACTTTAGATGAAAATGTTTCAGCAATTAAGATCGAACTATTAGGGAATTATGCAATTAAATTTCACTTTACTTCTGGATGCTCGCAAGGAATATATACATGGGAATATATAGAAAAATCTTATTCACCATCTCAGCTTTACTCTTAACGTCGTGTGGTTTTTTTTCTGATTCGACAAAGTCTTCTAGTAAGAGTGGACAGAGTGAAATCTCAAATTGGGTTTCAGAAAAAAATAAAATTAAAATATGCGCCACAACCCCAATTGTTGCAGATAATGTCCGCCGCATTGGGGGAAAGTACGTAAATGTCATCTCGCTTATGGGACCAGAAATTGATCCTCATTCGTATAATATTGTTAAGGGTGATCAAGAAAAACTTTCTCAAGCCAAAATCATTTTTGCAAATGGACTCTCATTAGAACATAGCGCGAGTATGCAAAAAATGTTGGAAAATCATCATGATGTGGTTTTTGTAAGCTCAAGTGTGCCAGATGAGGAAATTATCAAAATTAATGGGGCGCCTGATCCGCACATTTGGATGGACTTATCGCTATGGGGGAAAACAAATACATCGATTGCAGAAGCGTTAAGTCGCATTGATAAAGAGCATGCAGAAGAATATATGAGAATGGCAAAAGAGACAAAAGACTACTATGATTCAGTCGGAAGAGGGATCAAAAAATCCATGAATTCAATTCCATCTCAAAAGAAATTCTTGGTTACAAGTCATGATGCTTTTAATTACTTTGCACGAGCCTATCTAGCACAAGATGGTGAGTGGCAAGATCGAGTCATTGCAATACAAGGATTGGCTCCTGAAGAGCAAATTAGTAGCGTGGAAATAAGAAGGGTCGTAGATTTCATCAACAAGCACAATGTTGGGGTGATTTTTGCGGAAAAAAATTTAAGTCACGATTCGCTTTATAAGGTTATTGATTCATGCAAACGAAAAGGTAGAAAAGTTGTCTTATCAGAAGATGAGTTGTATGGAGATACTCTTGGCTATAAAACATACATTGAAATGATGCAAAGCAATGCTGATGTTATCAACAAAGGTCTTGGTGGTGACAAAAAAGGATGTGGTTGTTATTGAGGTAAATAGAAAATGATTGAGCTGATTGAGCTGAATGCTGCATATGATAGAAAGCCTGTATTGTGGAACGTTTCTTTAAAAATTCCTAAGGGAGAATTAGTTGGGGTTATTGGACCAAATGGGGCAGGAAAGAGTACTTTGATCAAAGCAATTGTGGGCCTAATTGAGCCACTATCTGGTTGTGTAAAAATTGATGGAGTGAGTCGTAAAAAATCTAGAAGAAAAATTGCCTATGTAGGTCAAAGAACAGATGTCGATTGGGATTTTCCGATTACAGTTTTAGAAGTCGCAATGATGGGGCTTGTTGGGGAGCTGGGACTTTGGAAATGGCCAAACAAAAAAGACAAACAGAAGGTTCTAGAAAGGCTTGATCAATTAGGCTTAAAAAACTTAGCTGATAGACAAATTGGGGAACTCTCAGGCGGTCAACAAAGAAGATTGTTTGTTGCAAGGGCACTTTTGCAAGAAGCTGATATTTATGTTCTTGATGAACCATTTGCAGGTGTTGATCTTACAACGGAAAAATTACTTATCGATATTTTTTCAACTCTTGCAAAAGAAGGTAAGAGCGTTTTAGTGGTTCACCATGATTTGACACAGGTGAAGAAGTATTTCTCCTATCTTATTATGCTAAATATTCACCTTATCGCAGCAGGTCAAACTGAAGCTGTGTTTAATTTCGAAAATTTCTCTAAGACTTTTGGAGATCAAGCTACGATCTTAAAAGAGGCCCTGGAATTAACTGAGTCGAAGAGAAAAGGGGAGTAGAGGTGACTTCATTTTTCGATTTTTTTACTGATCCGATTCTTGCAGCGCCAATGTGGGCAACCATGTTGATGTGTTTGGCATCTTCTGTGATGGGGGTGCTTATTGTTGTGAGAAGAAGAGCTCTTCTTGGTGAAGCTATTTCACATACGACATATCCTGGTATTGCACTAATGGTTTACTTTGTAGCAGATTATTTTTCCTTTGCTACGTGGGTTTTTCCTGTGATGGTCATTGCAGGAGCCTTTATTTCTGCTATAGTTGGCATGAAGTTGATTGCTTTTTTAGAGAGATCTCTTAGTGTTTCAGCAGACAGCGCCCTATGTTTTGTTTTATCAACTTTTTTAGGGATAGGAGTTTTGTTAGCCTCCCGCTTGCAGTTTTCTCATCCAGTCTGGCTGCAGAAAATTCAAATGTTTCTCTATGGACAAGCAGCAACAATTACTACTGGACATGTTTGGATTTATGGTGTTTTAACAACACTAATAGTGGCCGTTTTACTGTTGTTTTTTCCTGTCATTACGGCAACATTTTTTGATAGGGAATATGCAAAAATTGTTGGAGTTAAGACTCGTTTTGTTGGTGCTTTAGTTCAAGTGTTGCTTATTTTCTCAATAGTTATAGGGATTAGATCGGTTGGCGTATTGATGATGGCAGGGATGTTGATTGCTCCGGCAGCTGCTGCAAGGATGGTAACAAGTAAGTTTTCACATTTATTTTTTATAGCTGCCATTTTTGGAGTGATCTCAGGAATGTTAGGAAACATGGCATCGGTTCTTCTTTCAGAAGGATTAATGAACGCCTCTACAAATTTTCGTATTACATTTCCTACAGGGCCAATGATTTTAATTGTTGCAGTTTCACTTGCGATGGTTTTTCTCTTGTTTGCTCGCAAGAAGGGACTTGTTTGGCGATTATTGCGAAGAAAGCGTTTTAGACGTATTTGTACTTCAGAAAACATATTGAAATTGCTCTATAAAAATCAAAAGCCCATGTCTTTAAGTTCATTACAATGTGATCTAGGGATATCAAAATATATTATTCTTAGAGGACTCTTGCCGCTTTACTTAAAAAAAATGGCTACTTTAAAAAATGGAGAGTTCGTTCTAGAACCTTTGGGTGCGCTAAAAGCAAGACGTATTATTCGTGTGCATAGGCTTTGGGAGGTCTATCTTGTCTCAGAGCTTGGTTTAAATGCAGCCTCGGTTCACCATAGTGCTGAAGAAATGGAGCACATTATTACACCTGAGATTGAAGAAGAATTGATGACAAAACTTGGAAATCCTACAAAAGATCCGCACGATCAAATGATACCACATGATGAGGTAGAGTAAATGTCGCTTTATTGGGGGAAATCTTTTTTAGGTTTCATAGCTTTATTTTGTTCTCGATTCCTTGTTTTATTTCAAGGAAGTGAAGGTTTGCAATCAGATGAAATACAGGTTTTTGTTTTATCTTTGATCTCGATTATGTGTGCCTTCATTGGTGTTTTCCTTGTTGTAAGAAAAATGACCATGGTTGCTAATGCTATATCGCACACTGTCCTTATTGGAATAGTCATAGCTGTTATTTTTGCACATTATTTCTATGGTGCTGATATCAGTGTGATGGGGAGCGAGATTCATCCTATGATTCTTATAGCTGCTGCGATTATTACAAGTGTTATGACTCTTGCTCTTATTGAACTATTGTCGACAAAACTACATGTGCAAAATGATGTGAGCATTGGACTTGTCTTTACATTTTTATTCGCTGTTGGAGTTGTTCTTGCCACAATATTTACTCGAAATGCGCATATTGGTACAGAAGTGATTATGGGGAATATTGACTTGATCACGACAGGGGATCTTAAAACGGTTTTTTATCTAACTCTCTTTATCTGGGTTATAATGAGTTTCTTTTTTAGAGCTTTCTTGATTTCTTCTTTTGATGAACAATTTGCTTCAATATCTGGAATAACTGTTCGAGCTTTAAACTATTTACTTGTCCTACTTGCTTCGCTTTCTGTTATTGTGGCTATGCGCGCAGTAGGTGTTATCCTCGTTCTTGCTTTTCTCGTTGTTCCTGTTTTAACAGCACGCCTTTTTTTCCATTCTATGAAGCTCTTAATTTTAGGCAGTACAGTTATTGGGATTGTGAGCTCCTTTATTTCTGTAGCACTATCTCGCCACTTCTTGTCTACTGAAGAAATACCTCTTTCAACATCTGGTCTTGTTGTAACTATATTGTTCTTTTTTTGGATACTTGGGGTGTTGATTTCCCCAAAAAAAGGATTGATTAAAAAATTTAAGCAGAAAAATGATTCCCAGAATGGCGCCAAGATTGACTTTTCAAAAGCAGACTGATAAACTCCGCTTCTTGTTTGAAAAGGAAATTTGTCTATGAAAATCGCTGTATTTGGTTCGACAGGATCGATCGGACGCCAAACTTTGAATGTGGTCCGTCATCTGGGCGGAAGGGTTGAGATTGTTGCCCTTTGTGCAAAATCAAATGTTGATCTTATAGAGGCGCAGATACATGAGTTTTCTCCTAAGGTTGTTTGTCTTTATGATGAAAAAGCTGCTCTATTGCTGGAAAGTCGATTACGTAAGGGGCAGGTTGAGATAGTTACAGGTCTTAGCGGTCTTAGACAGGTTGCTAAAATGAGCGGATGCGATTTTGCGATGATGGGCATGATAGGTTCTATGGGACTTGTTCCAACAACAGATGCCATTAAATCGGGAAAGAATATTGGGCTCGCCAATAAAGAAATCTTGGTTGCTGCAGGTGAGGTGATCATGAGGCTTGCAAAAGAGAATAATGTGAAGATCATCCCTGTTGATAGTGAGCACAGCGCTATTTTTGAGTGCCTTAGAGGTGAGACGATTGAGAGTGTAGAAAAATTGATTTTGACAGCATCGGGTGGCCCTTTTCTAAATATGGATATGAGTCAATTAAAGAATGTGACTAAACATGACGCTGCTAAGCATCCGACATGGACAATGGGAGAAAAGGTGAGTATTGATTGCTCAACTCTAATGAATAAGGGTTTGGAGGTTATCGAAGCCAAATGGTTATTTGATATTCCAATCAACAAAATCGATGTTGTGATACATCCTCAAAGCGCCATTCATAGTATGGTAGAATTTGTTGATGGATCTATAAAAGCTCAGATTGGAAGACCGAATATGGAACATCCGATTCAATATTCTCTGACATGGCCTGAACGTGTCTATAGGAGAGAAAAAAGATTTAATTTTGTAGAATATGGTAAATTTGAATTTTATGCGCCTGATAAAGAAAGATTTAAATGTTTATCGCTTGCGTATGATGCTATTATTGAGGGAGGCAGTTTGCCGTGTTTTATGAATGCCGCAAACGAAGTATTGGTTGAGCGATTTTGCTTAGGTGATGTAAAATGGCCACAGATAGCACATTTTTTAGAAAAATTAATGCAATCACATGAAGTAATTTATGAGCCCGGATTAGAAGATTTACTAGAAGTAGATCGAATAGCTAGAGAAAAAGCTCAAACACAGGGATAAAAGGTTAATTGATGAGCGTACTATATATTATTTTTGCACTACTAGGATTTGGTTTTCTCGTTTTCATACACGAGTTGGGCCACTATATAGTAGCTAGAAGGCAGGGAATCGCAATCGAAGTATTTAGTATTGGATTTGGAAAAGCCTTTTATTCATGGAAGTATCAAGGGGTAAAATGGCAATTGTGCATGATTCCACTTGGTGGATATGTGATGTTCCGTGGCGGAGAAGAAAAGAAGGGACAATCGATGTATGATGTCAAAGATGGATTCTTTTCAAAAACTCCATGGGCAAGAATTAAAGTTTTGTTAGCGGGACCTCTCGTTAATATTGGCTTTGCATTTATTGCCTTTGCAATTGTTTGGGGTTTGAATGGACGAATGAAGCCCTTTGAGCAATACACAAAAATTATTGGATCTGTTGATCAAAAGTCAGAATTAGCTCAATTGGGAGTAAAGCCTGGAGATACAATTGAAAAATATAATGGGCATGAATTCCATGGTTTTTCAGACTTGATTTATCAAGGCATTCTAAAAAATGAAATGATGCAAATCTCGGGTGAAAAAATTGATTACTTTACTGGAGATGTGACTCCATATAACTACCATCTTGCTGGATATCATAAAGAATCAGACATGAAGGATCTTAAGACAATTGGAGTGACATCTCCAGCGTCAGTGATGATTTTTCATGGATTTGATCAAGCATTAGGAAAATATTCTCCGATGTGGGATTCAGGCATTGCAGAGGGTGATCGGATTATTTGGGCAAATGGAGAAATCCTTTTTTCAACAGAGCAGCTAAGACAAATCGTCAATCAAAATGCAGTTGTGCTAACTGTAAGACAAGATGATGAAATTAAAATGATGCGCGTCCCTAGAGTTCAGATTGCAGACCTGGAATTAACGAAAAATGAGATAGGTGAGTTCAGCGATTGGAGACATGCAATTGGGGAACGAGCTGATATAGATGATCTTGGGTTCATTCCATATGAAGTAGATGAGTATGGTTTTGTGAAAGGAAAATATTCGTTCATTGATGATGATCTCATTAAAAGTGAGCAAAATACTATTGGAGACGAATATGAATATAATTTCCTGAATGAAGGGGATCAGATTTTAGCAATTGGTGATCAATCTGTAGATAGCGGTTTGAGTGTTTTTAAGGCATTGGCAAAGCAAGAAGTTTTACTGGTAGTCAAAAAAAATGGAGCTATAAAAGGTGATATCACTTGGGAGAATCAAGATGAAAAATTTGATGAATCAATTGATTGGATGACTGTTAAAAAACTTACATCTCAAATTGGCACGCCAGGAATGGTAAGAGAAATGGGGGACTATAAGATCATTGGGCCAGTAGCTGCGACTACATTCGGTGATTTTTATAAGAGATCAGGAACAAACGAACCTGCTATATCTCCTGAATTGAGAAGTAAACTTGATTTGGATAACAATGAGTTTTTATTTCTTGGAACTAAACTAACGAATGAAATGGTTGTCTATAACCCAAATCCCCTTGTGTTGATGCAGGATGGAGCATTGGGAACTTGGAGAACATTGAGTTCTTTATTTACAGGAAGTCTTTCACCAAAATGGTTGTCTGGCCCTGTTGGCATGTTTAAAATCATGCATGATGGTTGGAGTGTCGGTCCAAAAGAAGTCTTGTTTTGGATGGGCTTAATTTCCCTTAACTTAGGTATTTTTAACTTGTTGCCATTACCAATTCTTGATGGTGGTAGAATTTGTCTTTCTATTTGGGAGTGGGTAACTAAGAAGAGAATTTCAGAGAAAACGATGGAATTTATCCTTCTTCCATTCTTTGTTTTGTTAATTGCAGTCTTTTTATATACAACCTATCATGACATTGTGCGTCTTGTAGGCGGTTAATTTGATAAGCACACCTTCTTGGTGTGCTTATTTTTTGTCTATAAACACTCGTTCATAAATATTTATTGACAGCAGAGAGTTTGCTTCGTAAACTCGCTTGATGCGAAGCTTAATTCTTATAACATTTTCTTTAGCGACTTTCGCTGTATTTAGCATTGCATCCTACGATGCTTTAGTAGAGGTAAATGCTGAAATTCCCAAGCGTGTTGATGTTACAATAGATAAGATGTTTTCATGTGTGCAGCTTTCTAATGACTTATATGAAAGAGATACTGTTTATCCAGAAGGGATTTTCGTCTCAATTAAAAGTAATTTAGCTGGCCCATTTGAAGTAATTCTTTTTTCGCCAAAAAAAAACGGGTTTTATCTACACCTCGATGGGAATCCTTTGATTCCCTTTTATTTAGTTCAGTCAGGGGTAGGACGCAAGCTTTTTTCTGGTGATGTTCTTTATTCAAGAGGCAAGAAATCTTTGCCTGATAGAGTAGAGTTGATGTTTGATCTTGTTATACCAAGACAAGACAAAAGTGTTCCATTGTTTAGTAATTTGTCAGGTCACATAGGAGTAAATATTCAAGATGTATAAATGGTCATTATTGGTTTTCCTTTCTATTATGTCAGGAGTATCGGCTTTTAAAGTGAATCCCATGCAAATGGAACTGTCACCTAAAAATAGCCAGGGTTTTTTTACTGTTGTCAACAACACAGAGCGTGAAGAAATTGTCCTTGTAAAGGCCACAACTCGAACTGTTGATAAATGGGGCAATGAAACAAACGATGTGTGTAATGATTTTGTGATTTATCCAAGCCATTTAGTGATCAAAGCAGGAGAACAAAGACTTGTGCGCTTGATATGGAAGAATGCTGGAAAAGAAAAATTCGATGCAGAAAAAAACTTCAGGATGATTTTTGAGCAAAGCTTGGTGAATCTTCCCAAAACAGAAGTCGATATTGAAAATAGACCTGATGCAAAAACATCTATTGGTTTTGGTGTTAAATATGTTGCCTCTTTGTATGTAAAGCCGCATGAAAAAATTAAGCCAAAAATTGCAGTTGTATCTTATGCCTTTGAAAAAAAGGAGGGAACAGATTTTTTTGTTCTCGAACTTGAAAATCAAGGGTCTCAGCACAAAGTTTTTTCCCCACGTACGCTTGAAGTGAATCTTGAAGTGAAAAATGAAAAGGGGAGTGAAATTTTCTCGATTCCAGATGAGTTGATATCTCAGATGGAACGAGGGATTAATGTTTTAGCAGGTCAGCGGCGAGTGCTTGAAATTCCAGTAAACAAAGAGGTTCCAAGAGATGTTCTCTCTGTAACTGTACGTGATTAATGAAAAAAATTGCATTTTTGCTTTTTTATTTAACATCACTTTTTGCATCAGAAGAGGCTTTCCCTATTGATGTTGATGTGTATGTAAATGATGAAATCATCGGCAAGGCAGACCTTCTTCTTAATCCGACAAGCGAAAAGCTAACGTTTATTCCATATGCAATTTCTCAAGCTGTATCCACAGTACTAAATGAAGAAGGCGTCTCAAAGCTCACCTCATTTTTAAATCAATTGCCCTCACTTGAAACAGAAGAGGTGGTTGAATCAGATCTTTTTTCTTTGGAAGTATCAAGTGTTGATCAAAGCTTGCGTATCACAGCAGATCCACATTTAATCGCGTTAAAAAGGCAGTCTGTGCAGAAGAAGTCACTTCAGGATTATGACAAAAATCCTTCAAAGCAAATCGATGAAAGCAGTCGATCAGGGTATTTAAATGTTTTATTCGGAGAAAAATTTTACAAAACGGAATACCCAGAGTTTACTTATGCAAGAAGGGAAGAGAATGGAAATATAGATGGGGTAATTAACTTTCACAACTGGGTTTTGCAAGGATTTGCTTATTATGTTGCAAAAGGAGAGTCAAAGTTTAATCGAGGGAATGTCTTATTGACTCATGATTTCCCAACAAACAATATTCGGTTAAGTATAGGTGATATAAATACACTGGGGATTGGATATCAAAATACGGTTCCTATGGCAGGAGTATCTGTTCATAAGAATATGCGACTATTTACAGATGCCACAGTAGGTCCGACCTCAAGGCATGAAATATTTCTTAATGTGCCCTCAAGAGTAGACATCATTGTAGATGGGATTGCTATAAAAACACTTCAGTTAAGAGCAGGGCCCTATCTCTTGGAAAACTTTCCTATAGTTGATGGAATGAATGATGTGGTCTTGAAAATAACTTCTCCAACCGGTGAGGAGCGCACTGTTGATTTGGGTTATTTCTATAATGCACAAGTTTTAGCAGCAGGTCAGTCGGAATACTTTATCTCATTAGGAGTTCCAACATTTGAAAATGGGTTTCAAAAATATGGCCATTTACCTTTGTTTTCAGCAAATTACCAATACGGAATTACCAATTCAACAAACATTAGTGCATACCTTCAAGGAACAAATAAGAACATGTTTTTTGGCGGAGAAGGTGCCTATTCAAACCAGTATTTCAACTTTCTTTGTGATTTAGGGGGGAGTTATGTGAATTCAACACAGGTAAAAACAAGGCTTTTGATTTCAAAATCAAACAAAAAGAAATCATTTTATGATTGGAGAGCAGCGATTGAGTATACAGACCCAAATTTCTCGTATCTTGGTTCAAGAATCAGCATGAATCAGAGAAAAATGACGTATTCGGGTTCGGTTCTCTTTAATTTTTGGAAAAATGCTAATGTTAGTCTTGTTTCAGAATATCTCAATAATAGAGGAGCAATGAATACCTTCTATATACAAGCAATTGCATCAGGATTTTTCAAGCGTTTCCTATCAGTGAAGCTTATTGGAAAGTATGAAAGATTGATCGATGGGCGGTATGAAAAATCAATAGCCTTTAACATAGATTTAATGCCAAAAATAAAAGATGTCACTGTTCGAAGCAACTACAACTCAATGACAAAGACATTTATGACTGACGTGAACTATTTAGCACGATTGTCTGAAAACCGTTCAATTGGAGCTAACCTCGGTTATCAAAAAGGAGAAGGGGCAGAGATTGCAAAGGGGGGTGCTAAATATGATGGGAATTATCTTACTTTGAATGGGTCTCATTATTTAGCTCTACTCTCAACAAATGACAATAAATCAACAGTTAAGGTTACGGCTGCAAATGTCGGAACTTCGTTTGTTTTTGCAGAAGACACGCTTGCTATTTCAAGGCCTATAAAAGACAGTTTTGTGATGATCGCACCGAACAAACATTTAAAAGGGCAAACAGTCCTTGTTAATCCTGGGTATAGAAAAGGGAGTTCTGCTAAGGCCTCCTATTATATGCCTGCGGTATTGCCTTTGTCATCTTATAGGGATACAACGATCCAATTAACAGCCGATGGAAATATGGTTGGACAATCATTTGAGAATGAAACAATTGAAGTTAGGCCAAGTTATAAATCGGGGAGTTTGTTAAAAATCGGGGAACCGCCGACACATATTATAGAAGGAACTCTAGTCGATGAAAAGGGGAGTCCGATTGTTTTACGTGGCGGAATACTTGTTGATTATAAGAATGAAAAACGTCCTTGTTACTCATTTTTTACAGATGAGGGTGGTAAATTTCAACTTGTTGGAGTGCCTGATGGAGAGTTTGAGGTCAAAGTTCTTAAGAATCAGAAGAATAATCCAGTAATTAAAATTCATGGTGACATCTTTATTGAACTTGGTATGATTGTTTTAGAATTTGGCGAGGATATGTGAAGAAGTTAGGTTTTTTTTTCTTATTTATCCAAACGCTTACGGCATTTGAATTTACCCAAACAAGAATTCCCCTCTCAACTCTTGGGGATGTTGTTTATGATATTTATCATATACAAGATACTAAATGCGAAGCTTCGCTTTCATTTGTCTTTGATGATAAGGATTTGACAGGGGATTATCTCATTAAGATTGCACCCCTTACTGAATCGAGATTTTCTCTGATGAACCAAGCAAATGAGATAATTTTTTCTTTTGAACAATCTTTAGAAAAAGGTGAATTTATTTATCAAGAAAACACATCCTCCTCTTTAAAGGTAAGTTATAGTTATAATGGAAGGAAAAATCAAGAAGTAGTTCTTACTTTTCCCATCGTTTTGCAAAAAGAACAGTTTGCTTTGCCAGGGAATTATATGCTTGATCTTCAGGTGATAGCTTTGCGAAATGATGAAATTGTCGCAAAAAAGATTCTTTCCATGAACGTGATTGTTCAGCAACAGTGTCAAGTAATGATCTCAGATACAAAGAATGAAGTTTTTCAAGACACTAAATTTGTTGCGTGGGATTTTGGACCAATTGAGAATGAAATAACTAAACAAGCAGCTCTTTGTGTGAGAGCGAATTATGATTTTTCTATTGAAATCGAATCAAAGAACAAAGGAAGACTACTTTTAACAGAAAGAAATTCCCCACTATGTGAAATTCCTTTTCACCTATTTCTTGAAAAAACTCGTTTAAATTTAGAAAGTGGGTCGTGCCGTGTTCCAAGTTTGCAAAATTTTACTCTACAGAAGTCACTTGCGCTAACATTATTCCCCGATTCTGAAAAGAATTTAGCAGGGAATTACCAAGATCTTATACTTTTATCCATTATCTCAAAGAACTGATTTTCAATAAAAACTTAATGCACGCTTAATTAATGTTTCATTTAATTATGTGTTATTATAATTATTAATAGTAAGAATCAAAAAAACAATATAAGTTTAATTATGAAAAAGTTATTAAAATCATCCATCGCTTGGATCATTGTTCAACCACTTATCTTATGTGCCATTCCGACTAATCCAACTGTAGTAGCAGGTGGTGCGACTTATACAGGCACAAACTCAACGAATTTAGGGGTGAATTTACTCTCAGAGGTAAATGTACTTGAATGGGATAACTATTCTATAGCGAATGGAGAAACACTAACTTATTCTCGGAACGGTTCTGCTGGCGCTTATTATGTTTGGAACAAAGTGAATGGAACAGAAATTTCACAAATTGACGGTGCCTTGATTGCTAACGGTAATGGAAATATTTTCCTTTTTAATCAAAATGGGGTAGTTGTAGGTGCAAATGGCTGTGTCTTAACAAACTCGTTTGTTGCAACAACCTTAGATAAAGTGGGTGAATTTACTCCAACAAGTAATATGCGATTTAAAGGACTTGGATCGACTGCAACGATTACTATTAATGGAACGATCAATGCTCTTTCAGGCGATGTCACAATTATTGGCTACAAAATCATTAACACAGGAACGTTAACTGCTAGTAACACAGTATCAATGGCAGCTGGAACAGATGTGTTATTGCAACCATCAACAAACCAAAAAGTATTCATCAATGCAGCTGGAGCGTCAGGAACTGGAACAGGGATAGAATTTTCAGGAGCGGTTAATGGGAAGTCTGCAATATTAATTGCAGATGGTAATGCATATACATTGGCAATCAATCATTCAGGTGTGATCAACGCAACAGCTTGTACATCATCAGAAGGTCGCGTAATGTTAATTGCTGATCCTAAGACAAACAACAAAGGTGCGTTGACAATGTCTGGATCAATAGGAAGAAATTCTTCAGCTGGAGATGGTCCTAGCGTTACTATTGCTGGACATACAGTTGCACTTACAGGAAGTGCTTCAATCAACATGTCTGGAGCAAATGGTGGCGGAAATGTCACAATAGGCGATCAATCAACATACAACACTGATAATATTCATATTGCTTCAGGGACTTCAATTACAACAAATGCAAACACAACAGGAAATGGTGGAAACGTCACAATGTGGGCTGATGATTCAATCGTTCAGATTGGACCGATTACATCAAAAGGCGCAGGCACAGGAAATGGAGGTAACGTTTCAATTTCTTCTCCTGGATATTTAGGATATAATGCGACAACAGATTTACGCGGAGGGTCTTCAGGATCAGCCGGTACTCTAACACTTACAACTTCTACGACGAATGTTGGGGGCAGCGCCAATTATGGCTCATATTTTGCACCAACAAGCTATACAAGTGGAAGTATTACATCTACCCAGACAACATCAGGGTTACAGAATACATTGGCTTATTCAAACGTCTCTATAGTAGCAGATGGAACTAATGCGACAGGAAATATGACTGTTGGGGCTAATTTAACCTGGTCGTCTGGTCGAACGCTGTCAATGAATGCAGACAACCTGTTAACAATCAATAATGACATCACAATGACAGGAACAACCTCTAGTGGAACAACAATATTAAGTTTAACTGCACCAACTGTGAATATAGGGACTTCAACAAAGTCGCACACGACATCACGAGGAGTTGCTCTCACATCAGGAGACATTGTAACAGCAGCATCAACCGCGCTTAATCTCTATGGAGGTGCAGCAGATAATGCTTTTGCAAAGCTTAATACTCTGTCTGGAACAAATACGATCACCTTTGGAACAAATATGAATATCGTTGGTGGCGATGCAACAGGTGCGAATGCTGAAGTGAAAGGGACAACCGTCAATATTAATGGTATAACATCTGGAGTTGGAGATCTTTTACTTCAAGCAGATGACTGCACGTCAGCATTTATTGATGGTAGAACGGTTTATGTTGGTCAGACTGTGTTGTTTGACGATCTTGAAATGATCGGAGGTCAGTGCTCATCAGGAAATGATGCATACATTGGTAGTCTAACTGGAGCTTCAAGCATTGATATAGACCTTCTAGGAGATCTATCAATGACGGGCGGATCTTCTGGAGGAAGCAATCATGCACGAATTATTTCATCAGGTGGGACAAGTGTTGCGATAAACATCGATGCGAACTCGATTTATATCAATGGTGGAACTGGTGGTTCAGGAAATACGGCTCATATTGCATCTCTTGGAAGTTTAGGATCTGTAAATATGACAGCAGGCCAAGATTTGGTCTTATCAGGTGGCGGATCATCACCA
The DNA here is from genome assembly GCA_964350315.1 of uncultured bacterium. Lineage (GTDB taxonomy): Bacteria > Chlamydiota > Chlamydiia > Chlamydiales > 2-12-FULL-49-11 > JAJZEO01. The sequence continues at coordinate 22,564 of CAYGJD010000004.1, read as the reverse complement.
ACAGCTGCGTCGGCATATATAGAAGGAACGACAGTCAATTTTGTTGCTGGGCGTGATGTAACGTTTAATGGTGGGTCAGGTACTCTCAATAGGGTATATATATATGGTTATTCTGGAGTCAATGGAACGGCAGCTAGAAATCTTGCTCTAAATGGTGGGTCGGCGTCACAAGCATATGCTGAAATTAAGGCAATGAGTGGCAGTATCAACCTAAACAGTTCTTCTGATGCGTCAACTTTTAGTTTTACAGCAGGAAGCTCAGGAGCTGTAAATGCAGCTGCAAGACTTTATATGACAGGCAACGGTAACATCAATATAGGAACAACAAATGCTCCTGATTATGTGGTGTTTACAGGTGGATCTGGCGGGGTCGATGTTTACGCCCAAGCTTTGATAGAAGGAAATGGTAACATCACAGTTTTTGCCGATGAGGATATAGTCCTACGTGGTGGCGGAACAGGAACATATACACATGCTGGATTGAAAGTTGTAGGGAATGGAAATTTTAATATCACTGCAGGCAGAGATTTACTTATGTCAACAGGTACATCGACAAGTTCTGATGTTTTCTTTCATGCGCTAAATGGAACGATTACAGCAGTCATTGGGCGGGATGTAGTAATGTCAGGAAGTTGTGAGATACCAAATGATGCCTATATCAAGTCAGATAGTACAAGTGGTGCCATTACATTAGATGTTGCAAGAAATTTAACTCAAAACGGTCTTTCATATATCGATGTTTCTGGTGCAAATCAAATTTTGACACTAAATGTCACAGGAATTCATACAATAAATGACTGTGCTTATATCAATGGGGGGACTCCGGCTGTCGCTCCACTTACCTATCCTGGGAATAACTACTACTCATATGCCTTCTTGTATGAGTTGTTCTATAAGTTGCACTATTTCACTAACTACGACTGGTACTTATTGCATATCTCCAACTTCTGGGATAAAATGATGAGAACTTCACCGTAGATACAATTTGATTGATGAAAATTCCCTCTTAATGTTAGCTTTATCAAAAGTTAACGTTAAGGGGACATCGTGAAGATAATAGTCGCAGCTGCGATGGTAGTCATGGGAACATGCGTTTTTGCCGATTCAGACAAGATAGAGGAATGCAAAGAAGAAATAATTTGTGATATTCCCTATGAAGCGACTTATTCAAAATGTCAGATCAAAGATGAAAAAGATCCTGTAATCTCTGAAAACAAGAAAAAGATTTTAGAGCTTGATCCCTACAAAGCCAAAGGGAAGTTTTTTGTTGATCGAAAGCGTCGACAACTTCTTGTCTGGTTAGGAAGAGTCTTTTAATTTAGTTCATTTCTCAGGTGCGTTGGCGATAACGCTTTCGCACCTTCTTTATATCCAAAAAAAACACTTCTAAACTGCCATTAGCTTTTTTCTTGTTTAACTAATTGTCACTAGATGACAAAGCAACTTTTATAGAACTAATTTTCTCAATTGTTTGAAAAAAAAATGAATTATTTTCTTTTTTTTATTGAATAAAGTTCTTGATATTGTTATCGTGGTTATTTTGTAGTCGAATTTGACTACACTACAAAGCTTTAGTTAAAAAACCTAGGTGAAAAATGAAGAAAAAGAACTTACTTGTAATGCTTGGAGTTGCTCTTTTAGCGCAAGCGCAAGCAGCTGATAACAGCAATAACAAAGACAATATGAAACAGATGCCAGGAATGAGACCGGTAACTGTATATGAAATGGGTGCAAATGCCGATGCGTGGAATGTAGACATTTATGCAGCATTCACTTATTGGAATGGAGGGTTTCCAGGAATGACACTTGCTACTGTAGAAAGGTCTACAACAAGCAAGCCAATTTTGCTTCCAAAGGTTACAACACAACCTGGTTTTATCGTTGGATTAGGTTTTATGGCTCCAGAAACAGCTGTAAATTTTAACGCACAATATACTTGGTATTATAACGCTACTAACAAGAAAAACACTGTTCAAAAATCAGGTGTTTTAACTGATGCTGCAGAATATCCAAATACATATACAACAGCAGGTGGATCGCTCACTAATACATTTAATCGTATTGATGCTGTAATGAATAAAGATCTTATATTCTCTGAATATTTTTGTGTAGCTCCAGGTGGCGGATTTGTAGCAAATTGGGGAAACAACTACTTGTACACAAAATATTCTGTTCCTTCAGAAAGTGATGCTGACGCTACAGCAACTGAAATAACTCAAAATTCAGAAAAACAATGGGGAGTTGGCCCATATTTTCAGTTAACATCTAACTTTGTTATGCCGTCAGAAATGATGGGTGACTGGTCACGTTTAGTTTTCTTTATGAAAGGTGGATTAGGGTTTAACTGGATGGATCAAAAATTGAATTATTCAGACGTAGATACACTTAATGATAGTAGTATAATTTCTTATGCTAATTTCAATTCCATAGCACCATTTGTTGATGGAAACATGGGTGTACGTTGGGAAATGACTGGATCAGAAAACGAGTATGGCAACTTTTCTGCTGAAATTGCTTGGTCTGTTCAACAGTGGTTTAATTACACAAATGTGTATGATCAATATGTTCCATCAGATTTCTTCCTACAAGGTTTAACAGCTGGATTAGGAGTTAGCTTCTAGTTGTAAAAACCAAAAAAGTCTTAAATGCGCTGTCAGAAATGTCAGCGCATTTTTTTTATTATTGAATAAAGTTCTTGATATAGTTAAAGTGGTTATTTCATAGTCAAAATTGACTATTGTTTAGAACTTACTAAAAAACATAAGGTGTTTGATGAAGAAGAATTTATTTGTACTGCTAGGGGTTGCTCTTCTTGCGCAAGCTTATGCAGTTGGTAACAATGATGATGATGACGAAGATATGAAAGTGTATAGCGATACACAAAAGAATAAGCAAACGACTTGCACAAGATCAGTTGATGTGACTGAAATGAATCCAAAATCTGGTTCATGGAATGCATCTGCATGGGCAGGGTTTACTTATTGGAATGGAAATTTTGATGGTCTTTCAATTTCAACAATTGAAACATCAACAACAAGTCAAAAAACTCTTTTCCCAAATGTTACTACAAGACCTGGCTTTATTGTTGGTTTAGGATATATGTGCCCAGAATCAGCTGTTTCTTATAATGCACAATACACTTGGTTCTACAATAAACAAAAACAAGGAGTCTATACTTCTGTAACTCTTCCAGGCGCTGCAGATGAGTATAGTGATAGTTTTCAAAAGGCTGGAGGATCTGTTGCGAATACATTTAACCGTGTTGATTTCGTAATGGATAAAGAATTCATGTTGGGAAAATACTTCAATCTAGTTCCAGGTGGTGGATTTGTAGGAAATTGGGGTAAAGTCTATCTAGATGAAAAATTTGAGAATCCTCTTGGTAATACTGGGTTGGCAATTGTTACTAATACAGATAGTAAGTGGGGGGTTGGGCCATATTTTCATCTATCCTCTAAATTTATAGTGCCAACTTCATTTATGTCAGAATGGTCACGTTTTGTCTTTTTTATGAATGGTGGACTAGGATTTAGTTGGATGGAGTCAAAGTTGACATATGTAACTACATCTACCTTTGAATCGGTAAAGCCATTACAGGCTTATTTCACTTATAATTTCCTAACAACTCTACTTGATGGAAACATCGGTTTAGGTTGGGAGATGACTGGAGATGATCATCCATATGGTAAGTTTGGTTTTAATGTAGCTTGGTCAATGCAACAATGGCTTGACTATACACAAGTTGAAGGACAGAATGGTGCAAACACTTTTTCTTTACAGGGTTTGACAGCAGCACTTGGAGTTAGCTTCTAGTTAATTTGCTTAAGCATACTATTTAAAGCTTTTAGGCTCTGTTTGACACCTAGCAAATAGAAGAACAAAAGCTAAGTTTAACGGGCTCACTTTATGGGCTCGTTTTCTTTTTTATAAGATAAAAAAAGGGCGTAATGCATAAGCACTACGCCCTTATTCGTCGATTGCTAAGAATTACTTAGATTCTTCATCCATAACTTCGACTTCTGCTTCTTCAATGTTTTCAGCATCATCGTCATGCTTACCAGCATTCTTTATGTCGTCTGCAGAGGTTTGGTGTTGAGCGTTTGCTCCTGCAGCACCAGGACCGCCTTGTGCTTCTGCGCCTGACCCCATTGATTGACCAATTTTTTGGATCACTTCATTGAGTTTGTCTTTTGCTGCTTTGATTTTTTCAACATCATCACTTTTTAGAGATTCTTTTGTCTCATCAACGTGTGTCTGAATAGATGCTTTTACATCTTCAGGGACTTTGTCGCCATAATCTTTTAGTGCTTTTTCGGCACGGAAGATTAAAGCCTCAGTCTCATTTTTGACATCAACGCGTTCACGAGTTTTTTTATCTACTTCAGCGTGTGACTCAGCATCTGAAATTGCAGATTTGATTTCTTGTTCAGATAATCCAGAAGATGCTTCAATTTTAATCTTCTGCTCTTTACCTGACTGTTTGTCTTTTGCAGAAACATGCAAAATACCATCAGCATCAATATCAAATGCAACTTCAACCTGAGGCATGCCTCTTGGCGCTGGTGGGATTTCAGTTAGATCGAATTGACCAATTTTTCTGTTATCATTCGCCATTTCGCGCTCACCTTGAAGAACAACAATTGTTACCGCAGGTTGGTTATCAGCTGCTGTTGAAAAGACTTGCTTTTTCTGAGTTGGAATTGTTGTGTTACGCTCGATCAATTTAGTCATCACGCCACCTAAAGTCTCAATACCAAGAGATAAAGGCACAACATCTAATAAAAGAACGTCTTTAACTTCTCCTGTAAGAACTCCACCTTGAATTGCAGCACCAAGTGCAACAACTTCATCAGGGTTTACACCTTGGTGAGGCTCTTTTTCAAAGATTTGCTTAACCATTTCATGAACAATCGGCATTCTTGACATACCACCAACTAGGATAACTTCTTTGATATCAGAGGGGGAAACGCCAGCATCTTTTAGTGCTTTTAAGCATGGCTCTTTAGTTCTTTCAACAAGGTGGTGCACGAGTGACTCAAGCTTTGCTCTTGTTAGAGTAAGAGTTAAGTGTTTAGGACCTGATGCATCCATCGTGATAAATGGTTGGTTAATTTCTGTGGTCTGTGTACCTGAAAGCTCAATTTTAGCCTTTTCAGCAGCGTCACGAAGACGTTGTAGTGCCATCTTGTCTTTTGACAGGTCTATGCCGTTTTCTTTCTTAAACTCATCTAAAAGGTAGTGTATGATCGCCTCATCGAAGTCATCGCCACCGAGGTGAGTATCACCATTGGTTGAAAGAACTTCAAAAACGCCATCACCGATTTCTAGAATAGAGACATCAAATGTTCCTCCACCAAGGTCATAGACAGCAACTTTTTGATCGGCACCTTTTTTATCAAGTCCGTAGGCAAGAGCTGCAGCAGTTGGCTCATTGATAATGCGCTTTACATTAAGACCAGCAATTCGGCCAGCATCTTTAGTTGACTGTCTTTGTGCGTCATTAAAGTATGCAGGAACAGTAATTACAGCCTCTGTGACTTCTTCACCAAGGTATGCTTCAGCTGTTTCTTTCATCTTAATCAAGATTTGCGCACCAACTTCTTCAGGAGACATCAATTTATCGCCGATTTGAATTGCAGCTTTGTTATTGTTTCCAGCTACAACTTTATAAGGTACAGTCTTAATTTCGCCTGAAACTTCCCCAAATTGTCGTCCAATGAAACGTTTTGCAGATGAGATTGTAAGTTCAGGGTTTGTTACAGCTTGACGTTTAGCAGGAATACCAACTAAGCGTTCATCACCTTTAAAAGCAACGATTGAAGGAGTAGTTCTTGATCCTTCAGCATTTGTGATAACTTTAGCCTCTTTTCCTTCCATAACAGCTACGCAAGAATTTGTTGTGCCAAGGTCAATACCAATGACTTTATTACTTTTCTTTTTTGTCATAATGTTCTCCTCATATGATTAATTAATTCTTTTCTTCCTTTTCAATCGTAGAAACTTTTACTTTTGCAACTCGCAGAATACGTTCACCATGTCGATATCCTTTTTGTACTTCGGATAATACTGTGCCTTCAGCATGCGCATTGCTAACTTCTGTCTCCACTGCTTCATGAAAATGGGGATTAAATATTTCACCAACGGATGCATAAGGGATGATTCCGTGGTTTTCTAAGACCTGTGTAAATTGAGCTGCGATCATTTTAAATCCCATCGCCCAATTTTTTATTTCATCAGATAAATTATCTGTGAATTTTAACGCGTTTTCTAGGTTGTCAAGAGGGAGAAGGAACTCATCTATCATATTATCGACAGCATATGAGATCATCTCCTGCTTTTCTTGCTGTAAGCGCTTCCTTGAATTTTCCATTTCAGCAAGTGCTCTAAAATACTTATCTTTATATTCAGAAGCATCTTTTGATGCTTTATCAAGATTTTCTTGCATCAAGTCTGAGATAGAGACAGTCTCTTCTTTTTCAAGGATTTCTTCTTCGTTTTTTTCTTCAGTCATGTTTCTTCTCGATGATTAGGGATTGATTCGGAAGCCCTAGCACTTGATTGTTGTGCAAAGGTCCTTCAATCGATTTAATGTTGGGTTGTCTGTAGGTAAGTTTATACTTGTACATGCTCTTAGTTAAATTCTCAGAGATGTATTTCGAAGCTGCTTTCAAAATTCCAAACACCTTTTCATAATCAAGGCGACTCGGTCCTAAAACAGCGATTGTTCCTACAACTTTTGTATGAAGCTTGTAGGGAATTGCGATTAAAGAGCAGGCGTAAGGTTGTTGCAGATGAGATTTTAAATCCTCTCCAATCCAATATTTAAGCTCATCTGATTTGAAACATTCATTCATCATAAAACGAAGAGCGCTCTTGCTCTCAAGTAAAGCTAAAGTTCTAGATAAAATCGTCGGCTCATGAAATTCAGAATGAGTTAAAAGTTTTGAAAAACCACTTCGATAAATATCTTCTTTTTCCATGTTTGTGTAAGCAACAAAATGGCGTAGGATGATCTCGTTATAATTTGTTTGGGCAAAGTTTAATTCTTCACGATCTAAATTAGGTCGGTTATTCCCTGTTAAACGAAAGCAAAAGTATTGCTGTATTTTTTCAATAGAGAGGGGAGTTTTTGTTTTTGGAAGGTAGATGGTTTCTGTGTGAACTAAACTAAAGTCAGTGATAATTGCGAACAAAACTCTGTTTTCATCAAGTCTCAAAAGTTTAACATCGATAATAAAGTCTTGGTCAAATCGAGGAGCAGAAATCATCACAGCGCAACCAGTCATTTCGCTAATTGCTTCGATTGCTTCTTGCAGGTAAAGAGAGACTTCTTTTGTCTCCTTTTTTAGAACAGACTCTAAAAAAAGATCATCATCTTTGCTGACTACTTCTGTGTCTTTGATTTCTTCTGCAAAGAGGCGATAGGCTTGGTCTGTTGGAACGCGGCCACCAGAGGCATGATGCTGAGTTAAAAAGCCCTCTACTTCCAGTTTTGCGAAATAATTTCTGATTGTTGCTGAGCTTAAGTGATCAAAACCGTTGTTTTTAAGGGTGTGAGATCCAACGGGCTTTCCGTCTTTCAAAAAAAGACTTACCAAGCCAAAGAGAACTTCTATTTCTCGATGCTTCCTAGAACCTTTCTTTATAGCTGTTACTTTTCCCATAAGGCATATTATACAAAATTGGCACTTCAAGCGCAAGTTTTTTAGCACTCAAGATCATAGATTGCTGGGTTAATAACGTAAATATTTGAGAACAAACAAGATTAAAAAAATATTTTTATAATAAAAAAGTGGGTAGATTAAGGGATTTCATTGAATCCATGAATAATTAGGGGAAGTACATCAACGATAGAAGGGGACCAACCAAGGCCTTTATTGTAAACCATTCTAGAGGCAATGTAACAAGAAATCATTGCTTTTTGTTGAATTACTGGGATGTTGCTAAAGAGCCGTTTTTTATATTTATCTGAGCGAAAAATAACTGGACAATACTCTATCATACACTTATTCAATGGATTGTCTTGATCTGTTGGAAGATCCATCTTTTCAAGATGATCAAGAATCTGATAGGTATAGGTATTGATTCTCTTTGAAATCCAATCGGAAATTTCACAAAGGCCTAAGCCTGTTTCTTTATGGGTTTTTAGCATGAGGTTTACTTCATCGCTTGCCTTCTCACGAATAAATGCGAGGATTTCTTTCATGAGGGCATCTTTTTCTTCGGCAAACTCTTCTTCAGTCAATACAAGGCAACTGAGAACTTCAAGTGAAGAGCAAATTACCCCACCTTTATTTGCAGAGCTATCCTTTATAATAACAACGCCTTTATTTTCGAGTGCTTCTCGAGCTTCGTTAGTTAAGTAAAGGTTTGCTCCTTCAATAATTGCTCGTGAAGTTGGTTCGCCTGTTGGATCTAGATAATCTTTCCAATTTCCCTGGTTCAATGTTCTAGGTCTTCCGCCACCAGGAACGAAAACATCTGTAATCGTTTGATGTAAGTTATGTGAAAAAAGGTGGTGCGTATCGTTTCCTATGAGCCAATCTTGAACAATTTTTGTTCCTTCTTTTCTGTAACATAGAGTTTGAGTCGAGTATTCGTTTTGGACACGTCTTGTTTGTAGGTCGAGTAAAAAGCCCCCATCATGTAATTTCTCAGGTGGATAGAAATTAATAGCTTTTTCTTCTTTAAAAAGCTTTACGAGTTCTTCTAAATCAAGCCCTTCAGGGTCGTACATGGTTCCTGAAATATCTGTGATTGCTAGAAGCTTTGCTGTTTTTGGGTAGTATTTATAAAGGTTATAGATCTGGTTACCAGCAACATCTCCGTCAGGTCCACCAGAAATTTTTATAGTAAATGAGTCTTTCTCTGGATCGATGCCGATGTATTTTAAAACGGCATGCATGCATGTATTTACTCCAAGGGAAGTTACACCAAATTCTTTGTGATTGATTCCATAGGTTGGCTTGCTTGAAATAAAAGCTTTTCCAGGCTTATACCCAGTTAACTTTGAATGTTCAGCGATCCATTCAATCATAGAATTGTGCATGTTTTCATCAGGGCCAAGATAGAGGTATTCAGGTTTGCCAAGGTAATCGATTGTATCGCGTGCTTTTAATCTACCATCTTCGTGACAATTAATTAAGGAGAGAAGCGTATATACAAATGAGCGTTGTGTGGAATAGAGATAAATAGATCGTTGAGCCTTTTCAAATTCATGAATCTTAGCTATGATTTCATTTTCTTCAACGCCGGCAATCAAAAGTTCTTTCCTGTAGATCTCAGATTCGACTTGAACTTCTTGAAAAGGTTCAATAAAAATGACTGCTTTAGATCCACCCTCAGGAATGTCTTTATTTTTCTTTTGTTGCGTGTAAGCAAGATTGTAACATTCAGAAAAAACGTTAGCTCTTTCCCAATCAGCTTGTTCTTTGCGCCAAGGAAAAATTGTTCGAAGGCCGCCTCTTGCCAAGTCTTTGAAACGTATGTGAAACCCAATAAATGATCTGCCGCGTATGAAGAAGATTCCATAAGGAAGTTCTGGAAATTTTTCATTTCTGTCGAAGGGAAGAGTGTCTAAAATTTTAGGGTCTATTCGAAAGACAAAGGCACTTTTGTTGTTTCTATAAGCATTTGTTTTTAGAGTGCAGGAAACAAAATTCATTGCCATTGTTAGAACATTTTTTCGCCTTGTATCAATCAATAAGTTGCCAGTATCTAGTTTGCTTACAAGTTTAAGATAAGCATCTCTTTCATTTTCAAACTCTTTTTCATCTGCCTTATCAGGATTAAATCGCCATTCAAAAGCATGAATCAATTGCATCGTCAATTCTGGGTGTTTGAGTAGCGCCTCTTCAATGTTTTCTTTTGTATAGAGGTTTTGGTCAATGTGTAAAAGGAGTTGGTGAGTGATAGAAAGTGTCGTTCTGAGAATATTTGCTTGGTTTCCTGTAATATGGTTTGTCTTTACAAGAGACTCTTCAATCGCATCGCCATCTTCAAAATACTTTAAACAGGCAAGTTCTTGCAGAAAATCTTTGATGTCAGTGACTTCCCAGGCGGCTTTATTTCCTTGACCTTGCAGTGCTAATGACATGATTAAAATGTTTTCGTTTGAATCGGGGTGAATATAGGCAGCATTCACTCTCTTCATGATTAAATTATGTCGATAGACAAGTTTTGCTAAGCGATAGAGAAAGTTGTATTTAGGAGTGTTTTTCCAAGCCAAGACAATTCTCATAGAGGGCATGTCTTTATCGCTTTTCTCCCATTCCTCATTGTATTTGACTTCATACTGAATATGGTCGCGCGTTCTTGCGCGAAAAAACATGTCTAAGACCAAAATTAAACGCTCTTTATTCAAGACTCGTAGAAATCTTGAGTTAATCGAACCAATTAAGGTGTCAAACTCTTCTCGAGTTAAAGAGGTGTTTCGCTGCTTTAAGGCCTCAAAAGATTCATTTCGAGTCTCTTCTGACAGAGCAGATTGTGAGTCTAAGTCATTGTCAGTAAGTTGCGTAAAATGAACAATTGCGATTCGAAGGTTGCGTTTGCAGTTTGGAAGTGGAGGAGGTTCATCTGAGATAAAGGTTTGATAATTCTTGATGCCAAATAAGGAGTAGTTTTTTAGGATGCGTAAGTCAGCGTCTGGAGAATTTAGACAAAGTACAATAGAGCAGTTTTCAAAGTGAATTTGGATAAAATTTCCTTGAAGATTGAATCCCATGAGGTTATGGGCGATTGTCATCAAGTGACTATCTTCAAATTCTTCAAAAAATTGAGGGGGCATATGATTCTCAAGCCAGACATAATATTGTCTAAACTGCTCACCTTCAAATGATATTGCCTTGCTTAGTTTTTCTGACTGATTTTCCATATTCTCACTAAAACAACAAAGATTTCTCTTTTTACCTTAATTATATAGGGGAATAAGGCAAGAAGTTTGTCGCGTGAGGAGATAAAATGGCGTTAGCGTAATAGGCGCAATGAGTTAAGGCCAACAATAACAGTTGAGCCTTCATGAAGTATGACAGCCAGCCAAAGGGGAACAATCCCTAAAATAGAAAGGATTGATGCGCAGCTAATCACAAGTAGCGCAAGGGTAAGGTTTTGTTTAACAACGTGGGTTGTCATCCGTGCTTTTTTATAGAGCCAGGCAATAATAGATAAGTCATCTCTGAGTAAAACAATGTCAGCTGCTTCAATAGCAGTTGCACTTCCAACTTCGCCCATGGCAATGCCTACCATTGCACGCATTAGAGCTGGAGCATCATTGAGGCCATCTCCCACCATGATCAGGGGGGATTGGTCGGCAAGGTCGCTCACAAGTTTCATTTTGTCTTCAGGTCTTAATTCAGAAAAGACTTCATCAATGCCAATCTCTTTAGCAACAAAGTCTGCGTTTTCTCGATTATCACCTGTCAACATGGTTAGTTTAAGGCTTTTTTTCAATTCTGAAACAATCGATTTTAATTCTTTTCTTATTTCATCTACAAAGTGGAAAGTCAGAACAGTTTGATTGACTCTGAGTAAGGTGACTACGTGCCCGGCTCTCTCAAGAGCATCATTGATTTTTTTTGCGCGTACTTTGTCTTCAATTTGAGACAAGATGAATTCGCTGCTACCAATCGCGCATTTTGACATTACACCTTTATGCTCGACCATTCCTTCAACACCTCTTCCTGAAATGACCTTCATGTCTTGAATATTCGCGCTTAGTAAACCTTTTTTTTCTGCATGAGAAACAACAGCCGTAGCAATAGGATGGACAACGGCTCTTTCAAGTCCGTAGGCAATACTTAGTCCTTCATCAAGTGAGATGCAATCGCCGTCAAGGTCTGTTTTTTTACAAAAAAGTTGTCCGGTTGTAAGAGTTCCAGTTTTGTCAAACGCAAGACGTTTACATCTTGCAAGAGCATCAAGAACGATGCCTCCTTTTAATAAGATTCCTTTTCGTGCGCAAGCTGAGATAGAACTTAAATATGCAGTTGGAGTTGCAATAATCAATGCGCATGGAGAAGCAGCGATTAAAAACGCAAGAGCGCGGTAGATAGATCCTTGTGTGCCAACATAGGGCATTGAGTGAAAGACAATAGGAAGAAAGATTGCAAAGAAGAATGATAGAAGAATCACTGTTGTTGCGTAAGCTCTACTAAATCGATCAAGGAATCGCTGAATTTTTGGTTTAGCGTCACTTGCTTCTGTGACAAGGCGAATAATCTTTGCAAGAGTTGACTCTGCGCTTGTTTTAGTGACCTCAATTGTTAAAGTTCCATCTGTATTATACGATCCTGCTTGGACCTCATCACCTGGTTTTTTTGAAATAGGATTGCTCTCACCAGTTAAGTGGGCCATATTGACATATGAACTTCCATCGACGACCTTTCCATCCAGAGGAATGACTTCGCCAGCTTTAGCAATGATTTTTGTGCCTAGTTCAATCTCTTTTACAGATTTTTGATAAATAATGCCGTCATCACCAACGATATCAGCCATTGTTGGGGCAAGTTTGTGTAAAGCATGTAAAGCGCCGCGTGTTTTCTTTGAAACGGTTTCTTCAAGAGCTTCAGAAAGAGAAAATAACACTAAGAGGAGCCCACCTTCCATTTCCTTCCCAATTAGGACAGAGAGAAGCGCTGCTGTTGTCATTAAGACTTGAATATTGATGTTTAGAGAAAAGAGGTTTTTTAATGAAACAATTAGAGCTGGAGTCCCAGCAAGAAAAAAGACAAATACAACAAAAAAATGAGCAAGAGGAAGATTGAAAAAGCTTGAGATATAAGAAAAAAGAAGAAAAAAAGCAGCAGCAACTGCGCCCGTTAGAGGAACATACTTTCCCCAAGAACGTGATTTTTCTCTAATAAAAGGATTCTCTGTCTCATCGTAACCAGACGCAAAATATTCATCTAGTTCGTATGGAGCAGTCATTTTCTTTTTTATCTGAGTGTTGCAACAACCTTTCACTGAAAAAACTCACCACTTGATACAAATTTTGCAAAGAAATAGGTTCCCATACTGGCCATAAACGTTAAACTAATGTTCCAGACAAGAGCATTGATAAGACGAATATTCTCGATCTTTGCCATTACGCCGCTTGCGCAAAAAATAACGATATATGCTGCCACAATTACCCCATAGTCAGCATTAATTGCGATTCCTGCAGACAAAACACATGAGGCTAAAAAGACGCCAACACCACTTCCTACTGCTTGCTTAAGTGGGTGTTCATAACTTTCAAGGCTTACTCCAAGCTCCTCTTCAAGCATTACACCTAAGAGCTTATTGTCATCTGCCATTAAAACATCGATAACTTTATCAAGAAGAGGGGGAGAAAATCCCTTAGCGCGATACATTTCGGTTAATTCTTCTTTTTCTTCTTCTCGATTGTTTTGAATCTCCATTTTTTCATCAGAGATCAATTTATTGATTCGCTCAAGACGATTCCAGCCAAGCAAAGCACTACGGCCAGATTTCCATAAAATCAGGGCAAACATAAGCATCGATAAAAGAAGAGTTGATTGGTGAAAATCAGGGGAAAGTCGATTAAGTAAAATTGAAACAACCATCACGATTAAAGCTGTTTCACGAGCAGCGTCAGCACCACCAATTAAATGACCAGGTGCCTCAAGAGAGTGGTGAGCCTCAGTTGCTTTTTGCCCCTTAGCTCTTGCTTCCTTTAAGTGTTCAAGAACACTTTTTGCTCCAAAATGAGATTCTTTCGCCATGCAAAAAAGTGTACCACCAAAAGAGAAAAAGCGGTAGCCAAAAAAAAGGTGAAGAGAAACTCTCTTCACCTTTGACTTTTTGCCTTAAGACAATTTTTCAAACGGTCTTAATAGAACAATTAAGCAAAACCACCATCAAACCATCTGACTACTTGCCGCTTGTCCAAATTGTGATCTTCTACCAAATCCTGCTTGAGAAGACCTTTGTCCCTCTTCTGCAACCGGAGCAGCTTCTTTCTTCACATATCTCGCAGCTTCTTCTTTTCTTTGCGTTACTATGTATTGTAGGGCTGCTTTCAGATCTTTTATGTCCTCATGAGCTTCAGAAGCAACTAGCGCTCTTGCTTGAGCTAGAATAGCTTTATCTCTGAATTGAAGCATCATGCTGATATCTGAGTCTTCCTTACCCTGTATAGCGTTCAGTAATGAAAGAAACTCTGTTGGTACGATGTTCATTAGTGAGTTAAACATTGGATTCATGAAACCAATCGGAGCTTTTTCTGTCTTACTTTCAATTACTACAGCTTTGTGGTTTTCATAAAAATTTGTTTCATTTTTATCTGATTCGCCTAAAAGCTCAAAATATGAACTTGCGATTGTAGCAAGTGCAGGAGCTGTTAGTGTTAGAAAAGGAATGTATTGAGTTGAACCAACGTTTGTAAGTAGTGATGGTCTAACCATGTCAGTTGTGTGGAAAGGATTAAAGTTAGCAACCCATGCACTCATTGTGTCAACAACTGTAAATAGAGCAATACCTAGACCACTGTTTAGTCTTGTTGCAAATGCAGTGTTTTCTTTAACCCACTCAGTGTGTCTCATGTGCATTGGCTTAGAAGGAGTTTTTTCTTCTTTTTTAGGTTCTTCTTTCTTTTCAGTTTTTGCTTCTTCTACTTTTTTGTCGTCTTTTTTAACTATTGATGGTACAGGAGGTTTGCACATGAATGCGATTGAGTAAAATGTACCAAGAATTTTGCGAGCAACGCCTTCTACTACTGAAGCTACTGCCAATACTGGAAGAGAGATTGCTGTAAATGTCACATAACCAAGTTTTTTTACAAAATTAGAATCGCTTGCTACAACATTGTCGCGACCGTTTGTGATTGACTTGATAAGAGCTAAAGATAAGCTAGTCTTTGCAAATGCGATCATTGAAATTCTTGTTAAAACAGCTTCATCATCAAGAGGTTTTGGTAAAGATTTTTCGTACTTCTCCTGGCTGCCAGCTTTTTTCATAGCTGCTTCTACGTCTTTTTCTGCTTTTTTAACTTGCTCGTCTGTAGGCGCTTTGTAGCTGCCTGTGATAAATGGTGATACCCATCCAAACATTGAGTCTGTTCTAGTTGTTGATTCCATAATCTTCCTCCAAAAAGGTTTATATATATAGCCCTTTTTGTAATCTTCAGGGCTTATGAATTTACTAACAGAATAAAGTATAGCAAAAATTAAGATTTGATTAAAGAGTTTTTAACAAAATGCATTGTTAAAATAATAATCATATATTAAGAATTTCTTTGCCAAGATAGGATTGAAGAGGTTTTGGTATAATAATACTTCCATCTTCTTGTTGATTGTTTTCTAATAAAGCGACTAATAATCTAGCTGTCGCAAGACCTGATCCATTAAGGGTGTGAATAAAAGTATTTTTACCATCTTTTGACTTATAACGAATTTTTGAACGCCTTGCTTGAAACTCTCTACAATTAGAAATTGAAGAAACTTCATAATAACGATCTTGTCCTGGGAGCCAGACTTCGACATCAAGGGTTCTGGCAGCGCCAAATGACATATCTCCTGTAACAAGGAGCATGTTTCGATAGTGTAAACCTAATTTTTCAAGAATTTCTTCCGCAGACGCAGTCATTTTTTTAAATATTTCATCGCTATTTTCAGGCGTTGTGAAAGCAAACATTTCAACTTTGTTGAATTGGTGTACTCTTATTAAACCGCGCTCAGCTTTTCCTGCAGCACCAGCCTCTCTTCGAAAACAGGGAGTGTAGGCCATATAGAGCTTTGGAAGCTCGCTCTCATCTAAGATTTCATCGTAGTGCATGCCATTGAGGGCGACTTCTGCTGTTGGAATTAAATAGAGGTCAAAATCATCATCTTTAATGCGGTAGAGTTGGTGGTGAAACTTAGGTAATTGACCTGAACCATACATCGTTTCTGGTGTGACTAGGTGGGGGAGTAGGTGAAAAATAAAGCCATTTTTGATGTGAATATCAATCATGAAATTTAATAGGGCCCATTCAAGTCTTGCTCCCATACCTTTATATATAGGCCATCCTGATCCTGTAATTTTTGCTCCTCGTTTAAAGTCGAGCAAATCGTGCATTTCTGCAAGTTCAAGGTGGTGTTTTGGAGTAAAAGAAAAATTTGGCCTTGACCCCCATTCTTTCACACAAACATTGTCAGCTGGATCAGAGGATACTTTTATGTCATCATCGGGGATATTTGGAAGAATAGCGAGTAAGTCGTGAGTCTTTGATTCTAGTTCAGAGGCTATAATGCTTTTTTGTTGAATTTTTTCTTTAAGGATAGACATCGCTTCTCGGATATGTAGAACATCTTCACCTTTTTGGATGCGTTCCCCAATTTCTTTTGATGTGCGATTAAGTTCTGACCTTAATTCTTCGATCTCAGATTGCACTGCGCAATGTTCTTTATAAGCATTGACAGTACGCGTAAGACAAATCTCTGGATCCTTTGTCTTGAGCTTCTTCTCGATCTTTTCTTGCTCTTTTACGAGCTCTTTGATACCTAGCATTGCTAGAGTTTACAAAAAAAGAGATTTTTCTCCTATGGTTTTTAAGTCTTTCTTGTTAGACTGAGGCTCATTCACGTACTATAGGATGAAGTAAAGACATGTTAAAGGATTACCCTAAGGCCAGAAATCCGCTAATTCTCCGATACCACAGACTTCTTGAAGCTTTTTCAAAATCAGATGATGAACGCGACTTTTATCTCGATAGAGTAGAAGGTTTTCTCCTTTATATTGATTTAGATAAAGAAGAAGAGCAGCTTGTTTCGGCAGAAAACGAATTAAAAAATTCTCCAGATCGTTTTTGTATGCTTCCAAAGCTATCCTACTATGAGACAAAGAAATTCATGGAAGGATTTGTCAATGAAAAGGTCTATGATATTGATACGAAGGAAAAACTTCTCGATATTATTGGGGGTAAGGAGGCAAGAGAAGGCTTTCTTGAATTTATTTATGATCATTTAACAGAGCTTGATAAATGGCAGCAGTATTACCATGAGCGCTCACGTGTCCGAATTATTGAAACGCTTAGAGATTGGAATGTTATTTTTGTTTTTGAAGAAGACCTTGAATTCACAAAGCAAATTGTAGAAAAGCTTAAAGAACACACTTTTGATGCGAGAGTTTCAAAAGATGTCGCTCAAGCAAGAGATGTTTTAGAGGCAAAAGCAAAAACTTATTATTCAAGTGAAGCGTTAAATCCAAGACCAAAGCGTGGACGTCCACCAAAACAACAAGCAAAAATTGAGATCGAACCACAGCTTACAGATGACATTTACACAACAGTACCTCAATTGCTTAGATATTTTGTGTTTTCCCCTGAGTATACAAGTAATGCCTCGACATTCTCTTCGAAATTTGACAGTGAAGAACAACTTCTTGCCTCTCTTAAAGGCACGGTAAAAGTAAAAGTCGATTCAAAACTTGAGGTTCTTAGTCAGAGGCTTGAGTCTTTGCGACACATGTCTGCGAAACTTAAAGATTTTGGTGCTGTCGAGTCTGAAGTAGATAAGAAAATGATTAGCTCTATTACGGCTGGTTTGGATTCCTCTAGTGAAAAGGATTCTCCAAGATTATCAAAATTGATCAAGGGTGTTTTGCCAAAAAAACGCAATCGCGAAGTCAAGCAAGAGTTAAAAGAACGTATCGAAGAGAAGAAAAAGCGTGGAGTGAAGAAAGTTACACATATTCACTATAATGCTGATAAAGAGAAAAAGTAAAGAGTGATGGGAAAGACCCTTTGTCATAAGATAGATGAGTTTATCGATGCAAAGTTTTTCTCTTCCATCGTTAAACATCTCTATTTAACACGTATTGTTGATGATAAGTGTGATTCTCTTGCAAAACAAAACAAGGGTGGAAACTTTCATCTTTCTTGTAAAGGTCATGAGTTGATAGGTGTCGTTGGGGGATTGTTTCTTCGCGGCAAACGTCATTGGGGCTTTCCATACTATAGAGATCGTGGCTTTGCTATTGGTAAGGGTTGTAGTATTACAGAACTTATTGCAGCATTTCTTGCAAGAGACGTTGTTAATCATTCAGGCTCGCGTCAGATGCCAGAACACTATTGTGATTATGATATTCAGTTAGCGTGCCAGTCAAGTGTTGTAGGTTCGCAACTTTTGCATGCTGTTGGTCGTGCAAAAGGCTCGGTTCTTGCAAAAGATCGGGAGATCTCATATGTCTCTTTTGGGGATGGAGCAACATCTCAGGGAGATTTTCATGAAGCACTAAATTTTTCAACGATACATTCTCTACCTGTAATTTTTGTCTTACAAGATAATGGTTTGGCTATTTCTGTTAGAAAGGAGGAGCAGACAAGCGGTTCATCAATTCTTCCCATTGCTAGAGGCTATTCTGGCTTGAAGGTGATAGAGGTCGATGGGTGTGATGTTGTGCAAGTAGTAAACGCTTATCGCGAAGCTGTTGAGTATACAAAAATTGGACCTGTATTGATTTCTGCAAGTGTACCAAGAATTGGAGCGCATAGTAGTTCTGACAATCCAAAAAAGTATCTCAGTGAAAGCCAGATCAGAAAAAGCTTAAAACATGATCCGATTGCTCTCACAGAAAAATGGATGATTGAGAGCGGGCTGTCAAGTAGAGAGGATTTAGATCAACTTTATGCAGATTTAAAAAGTGAAGTTGAAGAAGCTATAGAAGTAGCAGAAAAAATGCCTTTTTCCGATGAGATTGATGAAGCAGACGCATTTAAAGATTCAAAAGTAAGACGCAATGTCCGTGTTTTAGAGACTCCATCTGTAATCATGTCAACACAACTCAATCATGCATTATTCGAAGAGATGCAGCGCGATCAAAGAATTGTTGTTTTTGGCCAAGATGTTGCGAAAGGAAAGGGGGGAGTTTTTGGGATTACTGAAGGGCTTACAGATGCTTTTGGGGAAGATCGCTGTTTTAACACACCTCTTGCTGAATCAACAATTATAGGAATGGCCCTTGGTCTTGCGTTAAAAGAAAAGATGATCCCTGTTTGTGAGGTGCAGTTTGCTGATTATATATGGACAGGAGTAAATCAACTCTTTAATGAAGTAGCTTCTTTTTTCTTCCGTAGCAATGGGGTTTTCAATTTACCCATTGTCCTAAGAATGCCTTGTGGCGGATATATTCAAGGGGGGCCTTACCATTCACAATCAATAGAAGCATTTCTGGCTCATGTGCCTGGATTAAAGGTTGTGATGCCAAGTACTGCAGCAGATGCAAAAAGATTGTTAAAAGGGGCGATTCGAGACCCAAATCCGGTCGTTTTTTTAGAGCATAAGGCCCTGTATAGACAACATGCCTATGTTGCAAACGCAGAAGCCATGGAAGATGAAATTGAAGAGCTTGGCAAGGCAAAAATTGTTGCTGAAGGGAGTGAAATGACCATTGTCACTTGGGGAATAATGACAATGTTTGCAGTTGAGATTGTTCGAGAGCTTGGAATTGATGTAGAAATAATCGATTTAATGACAATTTCACCATACGATAAAGGCGCTGTATTAAAGTCTGTAAAGAAGACAGGTAAAGTCTTAGTCTTGCACGAAGCTGTTAAACATGGTGGATTTGGCGCAGAGATTGCTGCAACAATTGCAGAAGAGGCATTTGATTTTCTAGACGCTGCGCCAAGACGAATCGGAGCACTTTCGCTTCCTGTTCCTTATAGCAAAAAGCTTGAAAACATTGTGTTGCCACAAAGAAATGAGGTGAAAAAAGCTATTGAGTCACTTTATCGCTACTAAAAAACAAGATCACGTCTTAGAAATTTTCCTGAATCGTAAAGAGAAGCTCAACGCCTTAAATCTGGAAATGATTCAAGGAATTAGTCTTGCCCTTGATGTTGCTCAAAAAGATGAAACGATTTCTTGTGTTGATTTCAAAAGTACATGTGAAAGGGCTTTTTGTGCAGGAGCAGATGTAAAAATTTTTGCAACGGATCCAATCAAGGCGCTTGAACTAGTAAGAGCTGAATACACAATGAATAAAAGACTTCTTCATTTTCCTAAGAAAACAAGAGCTTTCGTTGATGGTTTAGTTATGGGTGGTGGTGTTGGAATTGCTTTTTATACGGATGAGATAATAGCAACTAAGAAAATGGTTTTTGCAATGCCCGAAGTGAAAATTGGCTTTTTTCCTGATGTGGGAATGTCTTATAGATTGCCCAGATTAAAGAAGCGAGTAGGGTGGTATTTGGCTATGACAGGCAATTCAATTAACGCAGCTGATTGTGCGGCATGCGGCTTGATTGATAATGGCGATTTTGGTGAACCTTCGCTGGATTTTGACATGATTGACAAAGACTTTTCTTCCTTATCAGTTGATGAGATCAAGAAAAAATATGCCATTACAGCCTCTTTTCAAAGTGTGCAAATTGCATATGAATTAATGTTGGCAGGGAAAAACTTTTCTTCTGTTGAAGAGGCTCTTGATTTTGATTTAATCCTTGCTCAGTGGTTTCTTTCCTATGGAGATGTTGCAGAGGGTGTGCGATGTTTGTTAATTGAAAAAGGAAAAACACCTTCTTGGCGTGACTCTGAAGAGGGAGTTGTTAAACGTCTTCTTTCTTTGGTCCAGTAAACAAAGAGTGTGAAATTAGGTTAGTAATTTGTGCCGTAGTAATTTCATGAATAGTTTCTGAAAATTTAATTTTTAGAGCTCTTTCTAGAAAACTGAAAAATTCTTGAGGATTTTCTTGAATGAGCGGAGTGATGTGGCTTGATGTCTTACTTTTGTGGATGTAGGTATCAGTTGCTTCAGCAGAATTTGGTCCATACTCACTATAAATTCCCTTGATGAGAGAAGAGTCCCAGCTGATAACAGAGTCTTGTTTCACTCCTGATGCAAGTTTCTCACCCTTAATTTTACCCCAAGCTTTTGCTCCAGTTGTGCCCCAGCCCTGGCTTACAATATATTTTTCTGAAATCCAAGCAAAGTAGCGAGCTCTTGCAATAAGGAAAACAAGGTGGTCGCCAAATTCTTCACAGAGTTGGTTGTTGAAGTATTTTATTGCATGAGTGAAATCAAAAAATGGTGCAACAAGAAGAGTAATGATTGATGAAATTAAAACAAGGGGATCAAAAATAAATGTTTTAACAATTTCAGCTAGTGAATGGCAAGCTTTACTCAGTTCTGCATAATAGAGATGTTCAAAAAACATTGTAGCGAAAAAGATGGTACGAAAAATCGTGTGAGGAACACAGACAGCAATGTCTTTTATCGCAAAGTATGCTCGCTCTTTTATCGTTTTGGATCCTTCATCTGATGGACGTAAGTAGTCTTCAATACCATACTTAGCAAATTTCACCATCGCTTTTCCTGAGGCATATCCAGAAGCTGTCTTTTCAGCACGGTCTAGTGTGTTTTCTCCTAAATAGTGCACTTCTTGCCCAGGTTTTTGATGCTTTGCTGCAACTGTAGCAGCGACAATACCACCAAGAGAAAATCCCCATAAAACACAGTTTTTTGGTTGAACGCCTTTATCAGTTACATGCTTTACAAGGGTGTCGGCATCTTTAACAAGGTCTTTGAATTTTTCAGGTCTGTGAAAGGGTTCTTTTCTGGCGCCACGGTAATTTGTAGTAGCAATGCACAAACCTGTCATTCGAGCGATGGCTACAAAAAATAAGTAAATGTTTTTTTCTTGGTGTATGATGCCGTTAGGCAATGAGAAGATGAGCCATTTTTGCTTTTCAGGTGAAATCTCTTTTTGATGTTGGGGGATGATTTCAATCCCATCTAGTTGAGGGCCGCTCTTTCCTTCTGGCTGCAGGACAAATGAATTAAATTTTATAGTTTGCTCTGTGAGGTCTTGGATTTCAGAAATTCGTTCTTTGTAGAAATCTTTTTCGGAAGTAAAAAATTGATAAGGACAAATAAGGTAGGTCATAACAATTTTTGAAAGTCTCTCAAAAAGTAAAATAGGTAGAATTATTGCTTTAAAAACATAGTTAAAAAAAACTTTAGTTGTGTCGTAGGTGGAGTTTTCCTTTTTTTGTGAAGAGGAGCAAGCGTGAGTCAGTGGATGTTCATATCTTGGAGAAAGGGTGTCTTCTTCTAAGAAGTTAAACGATCCGACAGCCTTCCATTCAATTTTTGCATTTGACATACCAAAGATTATACCTCAGCATGTCAAATTTCCTCAATCTCAAGAAATTAAGTAACAAGAACTTTTGAAAGACGTCGTTTTCGAATGATTACATTTGATTCTTTAAATAGGGGGAGATAGCCTAATAGAGGGCGTTTTGAAAGGGCATTGAATAAAAGAATTTTTTCGTATGCATTTTGCTTCTCTTTAGTAAATTTATTTTTGAAAAAGAACTTTTGGTTTTGTTGATATTCAGATTTAAGGTTGCTTAAATGAGCTAAAAGGCTGTCTTGTGCACGGTCAAGAGCTTCTTTTTCAAAATCAACATTGGTGTCTGTAGGAAGTAGAGTTGTTTCACGTTGTGAAAAAGTGTCTAGCGAAGACATTGCTTGTTCCCATTCGGTAAGCGGGTCTTGTGTGTCGAGTGACTTTTTGTTTTTTGCATGTCGATCTAATGAGACCATTGCTTTTTCATTTTCTGTTAGTAGATCTAGTGTCTTG